>JAOPWM010000090.1 GCA_025965695.1 Blastococcus sp. | reverse complement strand
TTGACCAGGGCGAGCACCTGCTCCTCGGCGCCCAGGGCAGCCGGGACGACGGCGGGAGCCGGTGCCTCGGGCCGCGGCTGCGGCTTCGGAGCGGGGGCCTCCGCAACGACGGGCGGCACGCGGGTGGTGCCCGGGGCGGTCGGCGACGCCGGGGCTTCGGCGGCCGCGGCCGCGCCGACCGTCGAGGGCGCGGAACCGGTCGTCACGGGAGCCGTCGACGCCGGTCCGGCGACGGCGTCCGTCGAGGAACCGCCCGCCTCGTCGGGGGTGGTGCTCGCTCCGGCGAACGTGGCCCAGGAGTCCGGTCGGCCGTCGCGGCCCATGACGACAGGGGAGTCGCCGTGCGTCGAGCGGATGACAGACGTCGAGGCGAACGACTCGAGGCCGACCAGGGGGGCGGCGCCGCCTGCGCCGGACACGACGGGGACCGACACGACCAGCGCGGTCAGAACGGTGCTCACCAGC
The DNA here is from genome assembly GCA_025965695.1 of Blastococcus sp. GTDB lineage: Bacteria > Actinomycetota > Actinomycetes > Mycobacteriales > Geodermatophilaceae > Blastococcus_B. The sequence continues at coordinate 19,145 of JAOPWM010000090.1, read as the reverse complement.
GCTCCGAGTGCCAGGCGCCCGCTCCGGTGCCGCAGGCCGCGGCGGGAGAGGAGCAGGAACCGGCGAGCGAGGTCCAGGAACCGGGTCAGCGAGCCGGCCAGCCGCTCGGACAGCGGGGGACGCGCGGGACAGTGGTGCACGGGGGACCTCACGAGAGTTGGATCACGATTCGTTACCGAGCCGAGACCAACCGTGCGCGCAAGGTCACTGTCTGTCCACGTTAGAAGGGTCACCCTCGGGCCCTCGAGTGCCTCGTGGAGAGGACCGCGGTCCCGACCGGCACCGCCCGGTCAGGCGGACCAGGCACCATGGGGGAGTGAGCCCCACCCGAATACCCCGAGGAGTGCGCCGCCGGTGAGCGACGTCTGGCTCAGCATCGTCATGGTCGTCGTCTTCGTCCTGATCGGCGGCGTCTTCTCCGGCGCGGAGATCGCGCTGGTCTCCCTCCGTGAGTCCCAGGTCCGCGGGATGGCCGAGGTCGGCCGCCGCGGCCAGGCCGTTCAGCGCCTGCTCAGCGACCCCAACCGCTTCCTCGCCGCCGTCCAGGTCGGCGTCACGCTGGCGGGGTTCTTCTCCGCAGCCTTCGGTGCCAGCACGCTGTCGGCGCCGGTGGCCCGGTGGCTGGAAGGTCGTGGCTTGTCCCAGGGTCTGTCCGACACCCTCGCCCTGGTGCTCGTCACGATCGCGATCAGCTACCTGTCCCTCGTCGTCGGCGAGCTGACGCCCAAGCGGCTGGCGCTGCAGCGGGCCGAAGGCTTCGCGCTGATCGTCGCCGCACCGCTCAACGCCATCGCGACGCTCTCCCGCCCGGTCATCTGGCTGTTGTCGAAGTCCACCGACCTCCTGGTCCGCCTCCTCGGCGGCGACCCGAAGGTGAGTGGCGAGTCGATCAGCCAGGAGGAACTGCGCGACCTGGTAGCCGCGCACGAGTCCCTGAGCAGTGACGAGCGCCGGCTGATCGACGAGGTGTTCCGCGCCGGCGAGCGTGAGGTCCGTGAGGTGATGACCCCGCGCACCGAGGTCGCCTTCCTCGACGCGTCGATGACCGCCAGCCGGGCGGCCAAGCAGGTCGCCGACTCCAACTGGTCACGCTTCCCCGTCGCCGGCCGGGACGAGGACGACGTCGTCGGCTTCGTGCACGTCCGCGACCTCTTCCTGCCCAATCACCCTGCCGGGCGGGCGGCGACCGTGGGCGATCTCGCCCGCGAGGTCAAGCGGCTCCCCGGGACGGCGGGCGTGCTCACCGCGCTCAGCGAGATGCGCCGGGAGAACCAGCACCTCGCGATCGTCGTCGACGAGTACGGCGGCACCGACGGGATCGTCACCCTCGAGGACCTCATCGAGGAGGACATCGGGGAGATCTACGACGAGTACGACGAGGAGGTCGCCACCGAGGGCAAGCAGACGCCCGGCGGCCCCCGGGAGGTCGACGGTCTGCTGAATCTGGACGACTTCGCCGAGGCCACTGGTCTGCAGCTTCCGGACGGCCCCTACGAGACCGTCGCCGGGTACGTGCTCGCCGAGCTGGGACGGCTCCCCGAGGTCGGCGACACCGTCGAGGTGGAGGGCCGCACGCTCACGGTCCTCGAGCTCGACGGACGGCGGATCGCGCGGCTGCTCGTCAGCCCGCCACCCGCGCCCGCGGCCGACGACGACAGCCGCACCGAGGCCGCCTCCAGCTGAGTCAGCGCGCCCGGCTGACCTCCCAGGCGTCGCGGACGATGCCCGCCAGGTCGGTGTGCTCCGGCGTCCATCCCAGGTCCGCGCGGATCCGGTCGCTCGACGCGACCAGCTGCGCCGGGTCGCCGGGCCGCCGCTCGCCGATCACGACCGGGACCGGGTGCCCGGTCACCTGCCGGACGGCGTCCACGACCTCCTGCACCGAGAAGCCCGTGCCGTTGCCCAGGTTGTAGATCCGGTGCTCACCGGCCGCTGGTGCCGGCAGCGCCAGCAGGTGGGCGTCGGCGAGGTCGGCGACGTGGACGTAGTCGCGGATGCAGGTGCCGTCGGGCGTGGGGTAGTCCTCGCCGAAGACGGTCATCGACTCGCGATGCCCGGCGGCGACCTGCAGCGCGATCGGGATCAGATGGGTCTCGACGGCGTGGCGCTCGCCGAGCCCGTAGGCCGCACCGGCGACGTTGAAGTAGCGCAGGCTCACCGCAGCAAATCCGTGCGCGACCGCGTAGGAGGTCAGCATGTGGTCGACGGCGAGCTTGGAGGCGCCGTAGGTGTTGGTCGGCCGGGTGGGGGCGTCCTCCCGGATCGGCACCGACTCGGGCTCGCCGTAGGTGGCCGCGGTCGAGGAGAAGACGATCCGCCGGCAGTCGGCGGCGCGCATCGCCTCCAGCAGCGCCAGTGAGCCGCCGACGTTGGTGTGCCAGTAGTCCTCCGGCTGCTGCTGGGAGACGCCGACCAGGCTCTTGGCGGCGAAGTGCAGCACCGCGTCGGGACGGACCTCGGCGAGCACCGGCGCCGAGTCGTGCAGGGAGACCGCAGCCAGGGTGGCGCCCGCGGGCACGGCGTCGGCGTGGCCGGTCGACAGGTCGTCGAGCACCGTCACCTCGTGGCCCTCGGCCAGAAGTGCGGCCGTGACTACGCTGCCGATGTAGCCGGCTCCACCGGCGACGAGTACGCGCATGGGGTCAGCCTAGGTCGGGAGGTCAGGACGTCGTGGTGAGCGCTCGACCGGCGGTGCAGGCGCTCCCGGCCTACAAACCCGGCCGCAACCCCGCCGACCTCGCCCGCGAGATCGGCGTCGACCGCGCGATCAAGCTGGCCAGCAACGAGGTCGCCTTCCCGCCGCTGCCGGCCGTGGTCCGGGCGCTCGCGGCCGCGGCGGGGGAGACCAACCGCTATCCGGACAACGGCGCCGTCGTGCTGACCGGTGCGCTGGCCGACCGGTACGGCGTGGACCCGGCGCAGGTGGTCACCGGCTGCGGCGCGGTCACCATCTGCCAGGAGCTCGCGCAGGCCTTCACCGACCCGGGCACGAGCATGGCCTTCGCCTGGCGCTCCTTCGAGATGTACCCGCTCCTGGCACGGGTCGCCGGGGCCCGGGCCATCCAGGTGCCGCTCACCTCGGGCCGCCCGGATGGCCCGGCCGACACCCACGACCTCGAGGCGCTGGCCGCGGCGATCGATGACACCACCCGGCTGGTGTTCGTCTGCAACCCGAACAACCCCACGGGGACGGCGGTGCGGCGGGCCGAGCTGGAGAAGTTCGTGGACGCCGTCCCGGAGCAGACCCTCGTCGTTCTGGACGAGGCCTACCGGGAGTTCGTCACCGACCCCGACGTCCCTGACGGCATCGAATTCATGCGGGGCCGGCCCAACGTCGCCGTCCTGCGGACCTTCTCCAAGGCCTGGGGACTGGCCGGCCTCCGCGTCGGCTATCTGATCGCCGAGGACCCCGCCGTCGCCGAGGCGGTCGGCAAGACCCAGATGCCGTTCAGCGTCTCCACCCTCGCGCAGGCGGCCGCGGTCGCAGCGCTGGCGAGTGAGGACGAGGTGCGCGCCCGCTGCACCGCCGTCGTCGCCGAGCGCGACCGGCTGACCGCCGCGCTGCGGGAGCGCGGCTTCGATGTCGCCGACAGCCAGGCCAACTTCCTCTGGCTGCCACTCGGGGAGCAGACGGCTGCCCTGGCGGCGGCCCTCGAGGCGCGGGCGGTCATCACCCGGCCGTTCGCCGGCGACGGCATCCGGGTCACCGTCGGGACGCCGGACGAGGACGACGTGTTCCTCGCCGCGCTCGACCACGTGCGGGCAACGGCACCGGCCTCCTGACCTGCGCCGGGGCGCCTGAATCGCGTACGGAACGGGGGAGGCCGGAACGAGAGCGGGTGGCGGCTGGTTTGATGGCCGACGTGCCTCTTCCCCGTGTGCTCTCAGGCATCCAGCCGACGGCGGGTTCCTTCCACCTCGGGAACTACCTGGGTGCACTCCGTCAGTGGGTGAGCCTCCAGGACTCCGCGGAGGCGTTCTACTGCGTCGTCGACCTGCATGCGATCACGCTGCCGCAGGACCCGGCCGAGCTGCGCCGCAACACCCTCGTGTCGGCCGCGCAGCTGCTCGCCCTCGGCGTCGACCCCGACCGCAGCACCGTGTTCGTGCAGAGCCACGTGCCGGAGCACCTGAAGCTGTCCTGGGTGCTGGAATGCATCACCGGTTTCGGCGAGGCGGGCCGGATGACCCAGTTCAAGGACAAGAGCCAGCGCGAGGGAGCCGCCGGCGCCACCGTCGGCTTGTTCACCTACCCGGTGCTGATGGCCGCCGACATCCTCGTCTACCAGGCCGACCAGGTCCCGGTCGGCGATGACCAGCGTCAGCACCTCGAGCTCACCCGCGACCTTGCGGCCCGGTTCAACGGCCGGTTCGGCGAGACGTTCACCGTGCCGGCCGGCCTCATCCCCGAGGGGGGCGCGCGCGTCATGGACCTGCAGTCGCCGGACAAGAAGATGAGCAAGAGCCTGCCGCCGGCCGGCTGCGTGTTCCTGCTCGACGAGCCGTCGGTGACCGCGAAGAAGATCCGTTCGGCGGTCACCGACACCGGGCGCGAGGTCGTCGCCGATGCCGAGAACAAGCCGGGCGTCACCAACCTGCTGACCATCCACAGCACGCTCTCCGGCCGCAGCATCGCCGAGCTGGAGGAGCACTTCGCGGGCCGCGGTTACGGCGACCTGAAGAAGGAGTTGGCCGATGTGGTCACCGACTTCGTCACCCCGGTTCGGGCGCGCACGAAGGAGCTGCTCGACGACCCCGCCGAGCTGGAGCGGGTGCTCGCCGCCGGCGCGGCACGGGCTCGCGAGGTGGCCGCCCGCACGGTGGCCGAGGTCTACGAGCGGATCGGCTTCCTGCCGTCGGCGACGGGGCCGCGCGCATGAACGACGACACGTTCGTGCCGCGGAGCAGGTCCGTCCCGGAGCAGACGGTGATCGGCATCGTCGTCCCCGTGCCGGAACCCTGGGCCCAGCTGCTGGTGGACTGGCGGTCGAAGGTCGGTGACCCGCAGGCCGGCATGGTGCCACCGCACGTGACGCTGCTGCCGCCGACCGAGGTCGCCGTCGCCGAACGGACCGCGATCAGCGCGCACCTCGCCGAGGTGGCCCGCTGTCACCCGCCGTTCGAGATGCACCTGTCCGGCACCGGCACCTTCTCGCCGGTGTCGGACGTCGTGTTCGTCACGGTCGCGAAGGGGATCGGCAATTGCGAGCTCATCGCGACCGACGTCCGCCGAGGCCCGCTCGCCCGCACCCTCGCCTTTCCGTACCACCCGCACGTGACCGTGGCCCACGACGTGCCCGCGGACATGCTGGAGCTGGCCTACAGCGGCCTGTCCGACCTCTCGGCGGCGTTCCCGGTCGAGTCCTTCACGGAGTTCGAGCAGACCCCGAGCGGGGCCTGGGCGGTCGCCCGCGAGTACCGGCTCACCGGTCGGCCCCGCTGAAAGAGGACCCCGTCCTCCCCACCCTCGCAGGCTCGGGGCGGTGCCCTGGACGGAGCCGTAGCGCGGCGGCCGCGGTCAGGCCCCAGACTGGGACGAGTGACCTCCGCGCCGCCCGAGACGCCCGCGCCCGGGCGTGAGCCGTTGCTGAACCGGCTGTACGCGCGGGTCGAGGCGATCATCGCCGCGCAGCGCCGGCGCCATCCGTGGTTCGACCATCTGGCCCGCGCCGGTGGCCGCTACGAGCGCACGCAGGGCGACCTGATGGCGGCCGGGGTCACCTACTTCGCCTTCCTCGCACTGTTCCCGGTGCTGCTGCTGGCCGCCTCGATCATCGGGCTGGTGCTCGCCGGCGACGCCCTGTTGCAGAAGGAATTGTTCGACGCCATCCGGCAGACCTTCCCCGGTCCGGTGGGGAGGCAGCTGGTGCGGCAACTCGCCGACGCGGTGGACGGCGCCGGGTTCATCGGGCTGATCGCCCTGGCCGGCTTCCTGTACGCGGGGTTGCGGACCGTGGACAAGCTCCGCGTCGGGATGGAGCGGATCTGGAAGGGCCGGGTCGACCCCTCCGACGTCCTGCGGGACAACCTGCAGGACCTCGTCGCCCTGGTCGCCCTCGGCGCGGTCGGCCTGCTCGGTCTGGGCCTCACCGGCGGGGTCACCCAGGCGACGTCCCGGGTGCTGGAGCTGGTCGGCCTGGCGGACCAACCCGGCTACGGCGTGCTCACCTGGGTCGTCGGCATCGCCCTGGCCATGGCGGGCGACGTCGTGATCTTCCTGTGGCTGCTGCGGGTCGTGCCCTCGATCTCCCTCCCGCTGCGCCGGCTGCTTCCAGGGGCGCTGTTCGGCGCAGCCGGCTTCGAGGTCCTGAAGCTGATCGGCGGCTACTACCTCTCGCTGATCTCCAACAGCGTGACCGCGTCGGCCTTCGGTGGTGCCGTCGGCCTGCTCGTCTGGATCAACCTGGTCGCCCGGTTCGCCTTCTTCACGGCGGCGTGGACGGCGACCCTCCGGTCGGTCGAGGCGGTGTCCCCGGCTCACCAGGCGGACGCCGCGCCGGTGCGCGCCTGACCGGAGGTGCCTCGGCGCCCGCCGGGGACGGCGGGACGGGGCGCACGGCCCGACTGCGGCCGACCACCGTGGCGGCGACGATCAGGACGGCGGTGCCGCCCAGCGTCACCGGCAGAACGGGCAACCCGGTCGTCGTGGCGGCCGCGTCGGACACCGGGGGCCGCGCCGCCCGCTGGGTGCTCGACGCGGCCGCGGAGGGGGACGGGACCAGGTCCGCGGGCGTGACGAGGGTGCCGACCCCGGCGGTCCCGGCCGGTACGGCGAAGCCCCAGTCGAGGAGCCGGGCCGCCTGGTCGGCGGCGCGCAGCGGCGTGTGCTCGGTGTCCATGACACTGACCACGAGCCGCCGCCCGTTGCGCTCGGCAGCGGTGACGAACGTGTGTCGCGCGGCGTCGGTGAAGCCGGTCTTGCCGCCGAGGCTGCCCGCGTAGGTCGACAGCAGCGGGTTCTGGCTCTGGATCTGGTAGCCGGGGGAGCGCCCCTCGACCGCCGGCATCTGCGCGGTCGGCGTGGCGAGCACCGCGGCGGTGACCGGGTCGGAGATCAGTGCGCGGAAGATCAGCGCGAGGTCGTAGGGGGAGGAGGACTGCCCTACGACGTCGAGCCCGGACGGCGTACCCGCCACGGTGTCGAAGGCGCCGATGCCCGCCGCCGTCTCGTTCATCGCCGCCACGGTGACCTGCACCCCGCCGGCTGCGCGGGACAGCGCGTTCGCCGCGTCGTTGCCCGACTGCAGGATCAGCGCCTGGAAGAGCAGCGGCACCGGGTACTGGCCGCCTGCCACCAGCCCGACCCGGCTGCCCTCGACGTTCTCGTCCTCGGCCGTGCCCACCACGACGCGGGCGGGGTCGAGCAGCGGGACCAGGGTGAGCAGGGTCAGCGTCTTCAGCGTGCTCGCCGGGTAATAGCGGCCGTGCGGGTCGCGGGCGGCGAGAACGTCACCGGTGCCTGCGTCGGCCACGAGCCAGCCCGCGGCGGCGAGCCCGTCGGGCAACGCCGGAGTCCCCGCCGCGACCACCACGTCGCGGGTCTTCAGCTGCTCCCCGCCGACGGTGTGCCCGTCCGGTGCCCGTCCCTGCGGCGGTCGGCCCGGGTACGGCGAGGTCGGCGTGGGGGCCGCCGGATCGGCGGTCGGCCGCGGCTGCTCGGCCGCGGCCGGCAACACGGACACGAGGACGGCGAGGCCACCGGCCAGCACCGCCGCGCCCAGTCGTGCACCCGGTCGCCTTCGCCTCATGACCGGGAACGCTAGGGGTCGGGCGGCTCGACGGCGCGCGACGGCACCCCGCCGGTGACGCGGCACCGAGGCGCGCGCGGGCCGGGCGATCTTCGCAACGATCGCATTGCAGTCCGCCCCGAGCTCGGGAAGTGGGCCGCGGCCGCGGTTAGCGTGCCCAGATCGCATGCTGACGCGCCTGCCCTCCGGGCGGCGCGGCGGCACACGAGACCCGCACCCATCGGGACGCGCCTGGACACCATGGGCGCGTCCTCCCAGAGAGGAGATCGTCTTGCGCCGAGCGCGGATGACGAAGGCCGCGGCGTTGCTGCTGGCCGGCAGCCTGGCCCTCGCGGCCTGTGCCAGCGACCAGAAGAGCAGCGGCAGCGCCAGCGGCGCAAGCAGCAGCGGCGGTGACCTCAAGATCGGCCTGGCCTACGACACCGGCGGCCGGGGTGACCGTTCGTTCAACGACTCCGCCTTCGCGGGCGTCGAAGCAGCGATCAAGAACAACGGGGGCGAGGTCTCCGAGCTCAGCCCGAACGCCGACGCTTCCAACCGCGCCGACCTGCTGACCCAGCTCGCCGACCAGGGGTACAACCCCGTCATTGCCGTCGGCTTCGCCTACGGCCAGATCATCGGCGACGTGGCCAAGCAGTATCCGGACACCAAGTTCGCGATCATCGACTCGTCGGTGGCCGAGATCGGTGCCGGCAACCTGACCGGCCTGCTGTTCGCCGAGGAGCAGGGCTCCTTCCTCGCCGGCGTCGCCGCGGCGCTGAAGACCACGACCGACCACATCGGATTCGTGGGCGGCGTCGAGACCCCGCTCATCCAGAAGTTCGAGGCGGGCTATTTCGCCGGGGCGAAGGCGGTCAAGCCCGACATCCAGATCGAGTCGCAGTACCTGACGCCGGCCGGTGACTTCACCGGCTTCAACGACCCGGCCAAGGGCCAGATCGCAGCGCAGGGCATGTACGACAAGGGCGCCGACATCGTCTACCACGCGTCCGGCGGCTCCGGCCTCGGCGTGTTCCAGGCGGCCGCCGCGTCGAACAAGCGCGCGATCGGTGTCGACTCCGACCAGTACAACACCGTGGACGACCAGACCCTCAAGGCCGTGATCATGACGTCGATGCTCAAGCGCGTGGACAACGCGGTCGAGGCCTACATCGGTGACTTCGTCGACGGCACGGTCGCCGGCGGCAAGGACGTCATCAACGACCTGTCCACCGACGGTGTGGGCCTGGCCAAGTCGGGCGGATTCATCGACGACATCCAGGGCAAGATCGACGACTACCGCAAGAAGATCATCGCCGGCGAGATCAAGGTCCCGACCACCCGCTGATCTCAGGACGCGGGCCCGCGGTGAGCGGGCCCGCGTCTGGCATCGGTGGTCACCACGACGGCGGGTCCGGGCGTACCACGCCCGGGCCCGCCGTCGTGGTGACGGACTCCCTTCCGCGGAAAACCGGGCCGGACGTCCAGCAGGCCCCCCGGGTGCGGGATCATGCGGCCAGCCCGAATGCCGTGCGCACCCGACGTAGCGCCCGGTCGCGGGCGACCCCGTGACGACGGTCGACCCCGCCGTTCGGCGATGCAGACGAGCAGACGTGCGCCGCGTACCCCGCGTGCGCACCCGAGGGAGAGGCCGACGATGGCCGCACCAGGAGTGACCGGTGGCAGCCCGGGTGTGGGGGCGCCCGCCCAGGGCGCCCCGTATGCAGTGGAGCTGCGCGGAATCACCAAGCGCTTCCCCGGCGTCGTCGCCAACCGGAACATCGAGCTGCGGGTGCGGCGGGGTGAGGTGCACGCGATCGTCGGTGAGAACGGGGCCGGCAAGTCGACCCTGATGAAGACCCTCTACGGGATGCACCGCCCGGACGAGGGCACGATCCTGCTCGACGGCCGCGAGGTCACCTTCCGTAGTCCTGCGGACGCGATCGACGCCGGGATCGGCATGGTCCACCAGCACTTCATGCTGGCCGACAACTTCACGGTCCTGGAGAACATCGTGCTGGGCAGCGAGCCCACGCGAGGCGGCCGGCTGGATCTCGCCGAGGGGCGCCGTCGGATCCGCGAGATCTCCGAGCGGTACGCCCTCGACCTCGACCCCGACGAGCTCGTCGAGCACCTCGGTGTCGGCGACCGGCAGCGCGTCGAGATCGCCAAAGTGCTCTACCGCGGCGCGACCACGCTGATCCTCGACGAGCCCACCGCCGTCCTCGTGCCGCAGGAGGTCGACGAGCTCTTCGGCAACCTGGCCGAGCTCAAGCGTGAGGGCCTCACCGTCATCTTCATCTCGCACAAGCTCGACGAGGTCCGGAAGGTCGCCGACTCGATCACCGTCATCCGGCGGGGCACCACCGTGGGTGAGGCCGACCCGAAGACGACGACCGCCCGCCAGCTGGCCGAGATGATGGTCGGCTCCGAGCTGCCTTCGCCGGAGACGCGGACGTCCACCGTCCGCGACGTCGTCGTCCTCGAGCTGCGGGGCGTGACCGTGGCGACCCCGGGCGGGCGGCCCGCCGTCGACGACGTCAGCTTCGCCGTCCGCGAGGGCGAGGTCGTGGGCATCGCCGGGGTGGAGGGCAACGGGCAGGCTGAGCTGGTCGACGCCGTCATGGGCCTGCGGCCGCTCGCGGCCGGCAGCGTCCTCCTGGGCGACCAGGACATCACCGCCTGGAGCACTCGGGCCCGGCGGGAGGCTGCCTTCGGGTTCATCCCGGAGGACCGGCACCGGCAGGGGATGCTGCTCGAGGGCACCCTCTGGGAGAACCGCATCCTCGGGCACCAGACCCGGCCGCCGGCGGCCAAGGGGTGGTTCATCGACCGCAAGGCCGCTCGTGCCGACACCGAACGGATCATGAAGGACTACGACGTCCGCGCCCCGGGGCCGGACACCCTCGCCGTGGCGCTGTCCGGCGGCAACCAGCAGAAGCTGATCGTCGGGCGGGAGATGGAGTCCTCGCCGCGGCTGCTGGTCGCCGCCCATCCCACCCGCGGGGTGGACGTCGGGGCCCAGGCGGCCATCTGGGAGCTGCTCAAGGACGCACGAGCCGAAGGGATGGCGATCCTGCTGATCTCCGCCGACCTCGACGAGCTGATCGGCCTGTCGGACACGCTGCACGTGATGCTGCGCGGCCGGCTGGTCGCCACGCTCGACCCCGGCTCGTGCACGCCCGAGCAGCTCGGCGGCCACATGACCGGCGCACATGGGACGGCGGGTGCAGCGTGAATCTCCTCCGCCGGCTCGGGCCGGCCCTACTGGCACCCGTGCTCGCCGTCGTCGTCGCGCTGGTCATCTCCTCGGCGGTGATGGCCGCCCTGGCAGTGAATCCGTTCGACGTCTTCGGGGTGATGCTGGACTTCGGGGCCACCCCCATCCAGCAGGTCACCGCGATGGTGGTGATCGTCAACCGCGCGATCCCGCTGTTCCTCGCGGGTCTCGCCGTGGCGATCGCCTTCCGCATGGGCCTGTTCAACATCGGCGTCGAGGGCCAGTACCGGCTCGCCACGATCGTCGCGGCCGCCGTGGGCGCCGCCGTGAGCCTGCCGGCCCCACTGCACATCGGGCTGATCGTCGTGGTGGCCGTGGTCGTCGCCGCGTTCTGGGCGGGCATCGTCGCGGTGCTCAAGGTGACCCGGGGCGTGAGCGAGGTCCTCAGCTCGATCTTGCTGAACTTCATCGCCCTCGTAACGGCGTCCTACCTGCTCACCGGGCCGTTCCGGGGGAGCCTCCCCGGTGCGTCGATCATCAGCACCGCGGAGATCCCGGCGTCGGGGCAGATGCCCGGACTCAACGGGATCTTCGACGTCTTCGGTCTGGCGAACCCGCCGCGCCAGCTGTACGGCTTCCTGCTCGTCGCCGCCGTGGTCGGCATCCTGATCGCCGTCCTGCTCAACCGCACGCGATTCGGCTTCGACCTGAAGGCCAGCGGGATGTCGCCGTCGGCGGCCAGTGCGAGCGGCGTGAACGCCCGATCGATGGTCATCAAGACGATGCTGCTCTCGGGTGCGGTCGCCGGCCTGATCGGCCTACCGGACCTGCTCGGGAACACCCACAAGTACACGACCGACTTCACTGCCGGGCTGGGCTTCCTCGGGATCGCCGTGGCGCTGCTGGGCCGCAACAAGCCGCTCGGCATCGCCTTCGCTGCGCTGCTGTTCGCTTTCCTGGATCGGTCGCTGGTCCCGTTGCAGATCGCCAACTACCCCTCCTCGGTCGTGACGATCGTCCAGGGCACGATCGTGCTCGCCGTCGTCGTGGCCAACGAGATCGCGCGGCGGGTCGCCCGCCGGTCGGCCGCGGGCGGAACCGCGGCACCGGCCGATGGTCCGGCCTCCGGTGACGGCAGCACCGGTGTGGTCCCGACCCCGCCGCCGGGCAGTACCGACCAGCGGCAGGGGGCACAGGCATGAGTGCCGTGCAGACGTCGACGGCGCAGACGCGGCCCAGTCGCGGGCCGATCACCGACCTGCTGACCGGGGGTGGCCGCGCCCGGCGGATCACCTGGTTGATCCTGGGCGGCCTGGTCCTGTTCTCGATCGTCCGGACGATCAGCGGAGAGGACGCGCTGACCTCGTCGTCGACGATGTCGGCGGCGCTGCTGCTGGCCGTGCCGATCGGGCTGGCCGCCCTGGGCGGGCTCTTCTCCGAACGTGCCGGCGTCGTCAACATCGGCCTCGAGGGAATGATGATCCTCGGCACCTGGGGGGCCGGATTCGCCGGATACCAGTGGGGGTGGGGGGCCGCCCTGGTGGGTGGCGTCCTCTTCGGGGCTCTGGGCGGGCTGCTGCACGCGCTCGCCACGGTGACCTTCGGTGTCGACCACGTGGTCTCCGGTGTCGCCATCAACATCCTGGCGGCCGGGGTGGCGCGTTTCCTCTCCGAGCTCTTCTACACCGACAACCCGGCCGGCGGCGGCGTCACACAGTCGCCTCCGGTGTCGAGCAAGCCGCCGTCGTTCTCGCTGCCGGTGCTGTCCTCCGGGCCGGACCTGCTGGGCGGCCTCGAGCGGAAGCACTGGTTCCTGCTCAGCGACCTCGCGGGCGTGCTGCGGGGTGTGACCAGCGGCGTGGCCATCGTGACCGTGCTCGCCGTGCTGCTCATCCCGGTGACCTACCTGGTGCTCTGGCGCACGTCCTTCGGGCTGCGGCTGCGCTCGTGCGGGGAGAACCCGGCAGCGGCGGACTCCCTCGGCGTCCCGGTCTACCGGATGAAGTACATCGCGGTGATCATCTCCGGTGGGCTCGCCGGCCTCGGTGGCGTGTTCCTGGTCTTCATCGCCGGCATCTACCGGGAGAACCAGACGAACGGCCGCGGCTTCATCGGCCTGGCCGCGCTGATCTTCGGCAACTGGCGGCCGGGTGGCCTGGCCGCCGGCGCGGGTCTGTTCGGCTTCGCCGACGCGCTGCAGCTGCGCAGCCGGACGGCGGTCGTCGCGCTGCTGCTCCTGGTCGCGCTGCTGCTGTTCGCCGTCGCGGTCTGGCACGGGTTGCGCCGCCGGGCTCTGCAGGCCGTGCTGGCCGCCGTGTTCGGTGCGGTCGCACTGGTCGGCTTCCTGACCATCGACGAGTTGCCGCCGGGCATCGTGTCGTTCACCCCCCACCTGACCACGCTGCTGGTCCTGTCGTTGGCCTCCCAACGGCTCCGCATGCCCCAGGCCGACGGCCTGGTCTACCGACGAGGAGAGAGCTAGTGCCGGAGATCGACTGGGATGCCCTGCGCGCGGCGGCCCGGGAGGCGATGACCCACGCCTACGCGCCGTACTCGCACTTCCCGGTCGGGGTGGCGGGCCTGGTCGATGACGGCCGCGTCGTCAGCGGCTGCAACGTGGAGAACGCCGCCTACGGCGTCGCGTTGTGCGCCGAGTGCGGCATGGTCAGCGAGCTGGTCCGCTCCGGCGGGGGCCGGCTGGTCGCTGTCGCATGCGTGGGTGGCGACGGCCAGCCGCTCATGCCGTGCGGGCGCTGCCGGCAGCTGCTGTGGGAGCACGGCGGACCGGACATGCTCATCGAGACGGTGTCGCTCGGCATCGTGCCGATGCGCGAGGTGCTGCCCGACGCCTTCGGGCCCGAGGACCTCGTGGCCGCTGCCGAGCGGGGCCAGCGCTGATGGACGCCATCGATGTGCTGCGCACCAAGCGGGACGGCGGCCAGCTGTCGCCGGAGCAGATCCGTTGGGTGATCGACGCCTACACGCGGGGCGCCGTGCCCGACGAGCAGATGAGCGCCCTGCTCATGGCGGTCTTCTTCCGCGGGATGGCGCCGGAGGAGCTCGCCGTGTGGACCCAGGCGATGATCGACTCGGGTGAGCGCAAAGACCTCTCCTCGCTGGGCCGGCCCACGGCCGACAAGCACTCCACCGGCGGGGTGGGCGACAAGATCACGCTGCCGCTGGCGCCGTTGGTCGCCGCCTGCGGTGTCAGCGTGCCGCAGCTGTCCGGCCGCGGTCTGGGCCACACCGGCGGCACGCTGGACAAGCTGGAGTCGATCCCGGGCTGGCGGGCCGACGTGCACGAGGACGCCTACCTCCGCCAGCTGCGCGAGGTCGGTGCGGTCATCTGTGCGGCGGGGAACGACCTCGCGCCGGCGGACAAGAAGCTCTACGCGCTCCGTGACGTCACCGGCACCGTGGAGTCCATCCCGCTGATCGCCAGCTCGATCATGAGCAAGAAGATCGCCGAGGGCGCGGACGTGCTGGTCCTGGACGTCAAGACCGGCTCGGGTGCCTTCATGAAGGACCCCGACGCCTCCCGGGAGCTGGCCCGGACCATGGTCGGTCTGGGCGAGGCCGCCGGCGTGCGCACCGTGGCGCTGGTGACGGCGATGGACCGTCCGCTGGGCCGCAGCGCGGGGAACGCCGTCGAGGTGGCCGAGTCCGTGGAGGTGCTGGCCGGTGGCGGCCCGGCCGACGTCGTCGAGCTCACCCTCGCGCTGGCGCGGGAGATGCTCGCCGGGGCCGGCCGTTCCGACGTCGACCCGGCGGAGGCGCTGGCCGACGGCCGCGCCATGGATGTCTGGCGCCGCATGATCGCCGCTCAGGGCGGGGACCCGGACGCGCCGCTGCCGAAGCCGGCGGAGACGCACGTGGTGACGGCCCCGGCGACCGGCACCCTGACCCGGCTCGACGCGTTCGCGCTGGGTGTCGCGGCCTGGCGGCTGGGGGCCGGGCGGGCCCGCAAGGAGGACCCGGTGTCGGCCGCCGCCGGCGTGGTCTGGCATGCCGGGGTGGGGGAGCAGGTGACCGCCGGTCAGCCGCTCCTGGAGTTGCAGACCGACGACGCCTCGCGCATCCCGCGGGCGCTGGAGGCGCTCGAGGGCGCAGTCGGCGTCGACACCGACGACCAGCCGCTGCCGCTGATCCTGGACCGCATCACCGCCTGACGGGCGATTCGAGGGGAGGCGGCGACGTGTCCTCAGATCCAGGGGGGAGACTGTCTCCTCGTGACATCGACCTCCGTTGCCCCCGCAGTCCGGGACTGGCCTCAGCCCGGGGACCCACTTGATCCGGACGCCGCCATCTCCGTGCGCGGCCTGGTCAAGCGGTACGGGGACTTCGTCGCCGTCGACGGACTGGACCTCGACATCCGCCGCGGCGAGGTCTTCGCCCTGCTCGGTCCCAACGGTGCGGGCAAGACGACGACGGTCGAGGTCTGCGAGGGCTACCGCGCACCCGACGCCGGTCGAGTCCGGGTGCTCGGCGAGGACCCGTCGGACGGCAGCCGCCGGTGGAAGGCGCAGCTGGGCATCGTGCTGCAGTCCGGCGCGGGTGACAGCCAGCTGACCTGCCGGGAGCTGCTGCAGGCGCAGGCCTCCTACTACCCGGATCCCCGGGACCCCGACGAGGTCCTGGCGCTCGTGGGCCTCACCGAGAAGGCGAAGTCGCGGGGCAAGACGCTGTCCGGTGGGCAACGACGTCGCCTCGACGTGGCCCTCGGCATCGTCGGGCGGCCCACGCTGCTCTTCCTCGACGAGCCCACGACCGGCTTCGACCCGGAGGCTCGCCGGCAGTTCTGGTCGCTGATCCGGTCACTGCGCGAGCTCGGCACCACCATGCTGCTCACCACGCACTACCTGGACGAGGCCGAGGCACTCGCCGACCGGGTGGGGGTCATCGCCCGGGGCCGACTGGTCGAGGTCGCCGTCCCCTCGGCGCTGGGTGGCAGGGAGACCGCGCCGGCGGTGGTCAGCTGGAACGAGGACGGGGTCCGCCGGAGCGAGGCCACCAGCACCCCGACGGCATTCGTGCGCGACCTGACCCGCCGGTTCCCCGGCGAGGTACCCGACCTGGCCGTCGCCCGCCCCACTCTCGAGGACGTCTACCTGCAGATGATCGGTGAGCCCTCATGACGACCACCACGAACCGCGCCGAGGTCGCCCTGCCGTCCCTCGCCACCGTCTACCGGACCCGGGGCTCGGTGGAGCTCAAGGAGTTCTTCCGGCAGCGCGAGTCGGTCGTGTTCACGCTGGCGTTCCCGGTGATCCTGCTGGTGGTGTTCGGGGCGGTCCTCAAGTACGACATCGGCGGCGGCGTCACCTTCACCCAGTACTTCATGGCCGGGATCATCGCCGCGGGCATCCTCGGGGCCAGCCTGCAGAACATGGCGATCAGCATCGCCACCGAGCGGTCCGACGGAACGCTGAAGAGCCTCGTCGGGACGCCCATGCCGAAGAGTGCCTACTTCGTCGGGAAGATCGTCCAGGTTCTCGCCGTCACCGTGCTGATCGTGGCGATCCTGCTCGCGGTGGGGGTGCTCGCCTACGGGATCAACCTGCCGTCGGGCAGTGACTGGATCACCTTCGTCTGGGTGGCCGCCCTCGGCTCGGCGGCCTGCACGCTGCTCGGGATCGCCGTGTCGAGCCTGGCCAAGAACGGCCGCTCGGCCTCGGCGATGGTCACCCCGATCGCGATCGTGCTGCAGTTCATCTCCGGCGTGTTCTTCCAGTTCAGCGAGATCCCGGCCTGGATGCAGACCATCGCGTCGTTCTTCCCGCTGAAGTGGATGGCGCAGGGCCTGCGGTCGGTCTTCCTCCCGCACTTCCTGGCTGCGAAGGAACCAGCCGGCACCTGGGAACTCGGCCGGGTGGCCATCGTGCTCGGGGTGTGGTGCATCGCCGGGCTGCTGCTGTGCGTCGCCACCTTCCGTTGGCAGGACCGCGGTACGGACTGAGCTACGTTTCGTCGGTGCCTGCTCCGCTGTCTCCCGAGAACGTCGCCCGCGCCCCCAAGGTCCTTCTCCACGACCACCTGGACGGCGGCCTGCGCCCCCGGACGGTGCTGGAGCTGGCCGAGGAGCACGGCTACCGCGGACTGCCGACCACGGACCCCGACCGTCTGGCCACCTGGTTCCGGCAGGCCGCGGACTCCGGGTCGCTCGTGCAGTACCTGGAGACCTTCGCGCACACCGTCGGCGTGATGCAGCACCCCGACGCCATCCACCGGGTGGCCCGGGAGTGCGCGCTCGACCTGGCCGCCGACGGCGTGGTCTACGCCGAGGTGCGGTTCGCCCCGGAGCTGGCGACGGCCCAGGGGCTGGCGATCGAGGCGGTCGTCGAGGCGATGGTCGCCGGTTTCGCCGCCGGCAGTGCGGAGGCCACCGCGGCCGGGACGCCGATCAGCGTCGGTGCGCTGCTGTGCGCGATGCGCCAGGCCGACCGGTGGGAAGAGGTCGCCGGTCTGGTCGTGCGGTACCGGGACGCCGGGGTGGTCGGTTTCGATCTGGCCGGGCCGGAGATCGGCTTCCCGCCGGACCGCGTGCCCGCCGCGATCGCCCTGCTCGACCGGGAGTACGCACACCGCACCATCCATGCGGGGGAGGCCGCCGGCGTCGACAGCATCCGCGCCGCCCTGGACGGCGCCCACGCGGAGCGGCTCGGCCACGGAGTGCGGGTCGCCGACGAAGTGGCCGAGGACGGCACGCTCGGCCCGCTGGCGCAGCGGGTCCGGGACAAGCAGGTGACGCTGGAGATCGCGCCGTCGTCCAACGTGCAGACTGGTGCGTACCCGTCGCTGGCCGCCCACCCGGTCGACCGGCTGCACCGGCTCGGCTTCGCCGTCACTGTCAACACCGACAACCGGCTCATGAGCGGGGTCTCGGCCAGCAGTGAGATGACGGGCGTGGCCACGACGTTCGGCTGGTCCTGGGACGACGTGCAGACGGTCACCGAGCGCGCGCTGGCCGCCGCATTCATCCCCGAGGCCGACCGGAACCGCCTGCTCACCGAGGTCGTCCGGCCGGCATACGCGGCCCTGCGCGACTGACCCGGCAGGGTGGGGTGGCCGTGGTCACCCCCGTCTCGGGAATCGACCGACGATCTTCGCTGCTAACCTGGGTGTACCGGCACACAGGCCGGTCATCCTCCCGGACGGTTTGTCCGGGCATGAGCGCATCCGTGCAGATCCCGCGTTCCATCTCTGGGCGCAGCTGATCGCCAGTAGGAACGCCGGCGCACCGCCGTCGCCTTCCTTTTCCACGGGACGCGCTCCGAGCTGTATCGGAGCCCCACCCCGCATGACTTTGGTCCACCCTGTCTCGTTCGAGTCGAACGGCACTACCGAGAACATGGTTCAGAACGCAACCGAGAACACTGTTGAGAACACCGTCGCGGACGCCGCGGCGGAGGACACCGTCGAGGCGCCGGCCGAGCCCGTCGGCCCGACGTTCGGTCAGCTGGGCCTGTCGCAGCCGCTGGTGACCGCCCTCGAGCGGCGCGGCATCCACCGCCCGTTCGCCATCCAGACCTCGGCCCTGCCCGACGCCCTCGCCGGCCGCGACGTGCTCGGCAAGGCCGCCACCGGCTCGGGCAAGACGCTGGCCTTCGGCCTGCCGCTGCTCGCTCGCATCGGTGACAACGCCAAGCAGGGCCGTCGCGCCCCGCGTGGCCTGGTCCTCGTGCCCACGCGTGAGCTGGCCCAGCAGGTGCACGACGCCCTGGCCCCGCTCGGCCAGGCCATCGGCGTCCAGCTCGCCACGGTCTACGGCGGCGCGCCCATGTACCGCCAGATCCAGCAGCTGCGCCGCGGCGTCGATGTCATCATCGCCACCCCCGGCCGGCTGCAGGACCTGATCAGCCAGGGCGAGGCCACCCTCGCCGAGGTCGTCGTCACCGTCCTGGACGAGGCCGACTTCATGGCCGACCTCGGGTTCCTTCCGGTCGTCAAGGAGCTTCTCGACCAGACCGACCGCAACGCCCAGCGGCTGCTCTTCTCGGCCTCACTGGACGGCGAGGTCGACTCCCTGGTCCGCCGCTACCTCAAGGACCCGGCCCGACACGAGGTCGTCCGCCCCGGGGGCGAGGCGCCCCCGGCCGAGCACCTGGCGTTCAGCCTCGCGTTCCGCGACAAGCTGCAGGTGGCCACCGAGCTCGCCGGCCGCCCGGGGCGCACGATCATCTTCGCGCGCACCCAGCTCG
>JAOPWM010000080.1 GCA_025965695.1 Blastococcus sp. | reverse complement strand
GGTCGCCGAGCCAGATGTTGTCGCCCATGCCGATCTCGTCGCCGTAGTAGAGGACGGGCGAGCCGGGCAGCGACAGCAGCAGGGCGTTGAACAGCTCGAGGGTGTTGACGTCGTTGTCGAGCAGCGGGGCCAGCCGGCGGCGGATGCCGATGTTGGCCTTCATGCGGGGGTCCTTGGCGTACTCACCCCACATGTAGTCCCGCTCCTCGTCGGTGACCATCTCGAGGGTCAGCTCGTCGTGGTTGCGGAGGAAGACGCCCCACTGGCAGTTGTCGGGGATGTCCGGCGTCTGGGCCATGATCTCCGAGATCGGGAAGCGCTGCTCCCGGCGCACGGCCATGAACAGGCGCGGCATGACGGGGAAGTGGAAGGCCATCTGGCACTCGTCGCCGTTCTCGCCGAAGTACTCGACGACGTCGGCAGGCCACTGGTTGGCCTCGCAGAGCAGCACGCGGTCCGGGTAGTCGGCGTCGACCACCTTGCGCACCTGCTTGAGGAACTCGTGGGTCCTCGGCAGGTTCTCGCAGTTGGTCCCTTCCTCCTCGAACAGGTAGGGGACGGCGTCGAGCCGGAAGCCGTCGACACCGAGGTCCAGCCAGAAGCGCAGGGCATCGATGATGGCCTCCTGCACCTTCGGGTTCTCGAAGTTGAGATCCGGCTGGTGGGAGAAGAAACGGTGCCAGAAGTACTGCCGACGCACCGGGTCGAAGGTCCAGTTGGAGGACTCGGTGTCGACGAAGATGATCCGTGCGTCGGCGTAGCCGGAGTCGTCGTCGGCCCAGACGTAGAAGTCGCCGTAGGGGCCGTCCGGGTCGCTGCGGCTGGCCTGGAACCAGGGATGCTGGTCCGAGGTGTGGTTCATGACGAAGTCGATGATCACGCGCATGCCCCGGGAGTGGGCCGCCTCGAGGAACTCACGGAAGTCCTCGATGTCGCCGAACTCCGGCAGCACCGCGGTGTAGTCGCTGACGTCGTAGCCGCCGTCGCGCAGCGGGGAGGCGAAGAACGGCGGCAGCCAGAGGCAGTCCACGCCCAGCCACTGCAGGTAGTCCAGCTTGTCGATCATCCCGCGCAGGTCGCCGACGCCGTCGGCGTTGCTGTCGGCGAAGCCGCGGACGAGGACCTCGTAGAAGACCGCGCGCTTGAACCACTCCGGGTCGGTGCCAGGGGCCGGCAGCGCGGAGCGGCTGGTGGGGGAGTCGGGGACGGGAACGGTCATCGCTGGGGGTAGCCCTCGTTCATCGGCTGGGTGCGGTCAGGGGAGGGGATCAGGCGACCGGCGGTGGGAACTGCACCGGTCGCGGCAGGGTGACCGCGAAGACGTGGGCGGGCTCCCGGTACGGGTCCAGCTCCAGATAGTTGAACTGGCCCCAGTCGTAGCTCCCGCCACCGATCTCGTCGGTGACGGAGAACCGCTCGTGCCAGTCCAGGCCGAGCACCGGGAGGTCGAGAGCCGTCGTCCCGATCTGGGTGTAATGGCTGGACAGGTTCACGACGACGATGACGGCGTCGGACGACCCAGGATCGGTCTTGGAGAAACAGATCAGGTTCGGGTTGTCGACGGCGTGGAAGTGCAGTGTGCGCAGCTGCTGCAGGGCGGGGTGGGCCCGCCGGGTCTCGTTGAGCCGGCGCAGGTAGGGCGCGAGGCTGCGGCCGGCGGCCTCCGCGGCGGCCCAGTCGCGGGGGCGCAGCTGGTACTTCTCACTGTCGAGGTACTCCTCGCTGCCCGGGCGGACGGCGACGTGCTCGAACAGCTCGAACCCGGAGTAGACGCCCCAGGTGGGGCTCATCATCGAGGCCAGGACGGCGCGGATCTTGAACATCGGCGGGCCGCCGAACTGCAGCGACTCGTGCAGGATGTCCGGGGTGTTGACGAAGAAGTTGGGCCGCATGTAGTGCGCGCTCGCGGCCAGCTCCCGGCCGTAGTCCTCGATCTCCTGCCGCTCGGTCCGCCAGGTGAAGTACGTGTAGGACTGGGTGAACCCGATGCGCGCGAGCTGGTGCATCATCGCCGGCCGGGTGAAGGCCTCGGCGAGGAACAGCACGTCCGGATCGGTCTTCTTGACCTCCCAGATCAACCAGTGCCAGAAGCTCAGCGGCTTGGTGTGCGGGTTGTCCACGCGGAAGATCCGTACCCCGGCGTCCATCCACACCCGGATCACCCGGAGGCACTCCGCGTAGATGCCCTCGGGATCGTTGTCGAAGTTGATCGGGTAGATGTCCTGGTACTTCTTCGGCGGGTTCTCCGCGTAGGCGATCGTGCCGTCGGGCTTGGTGGTGAACCACTCCGGGTGGCTCGCCACCCACGGGTGGTCCGGCGCGGCCTGCAGCGCGAAGTCCAGCGCCACCTCCATGCCCAGCTCCCGGGTGCGTGCGACGAACGCCGTGAAGTCCTCCATCGTGCCCAGCTGCGGGTGGACGGCGTCATGGCCGCCCTCGGCGCTGCCGATCGCCCACGGTGAGCCGACGTCGTCGGCGTCCGGGGTCAGGGTGTTGTTCCTGCCCTTGCGGTTGACCGTCCCGATCGGATGGATCGGGGGCAGGTAGACGACGTCGAAGCCCATCTCCGCGACGGCGGGCAGCCGGTCCTGCGCGTCGGCGAAGGTCCCGTGGATGGCGACGCCGTCGACGACCGGGCCCTCCGACCGCGGGAAGAACTCGTACCAGGAGCCGTAGAGCGCGCGCGGCCGGTCGACCCAGACCTCGTAGTCGGGGGAGGGGGTGACCAGCTCCCGGACGGGGTGCGCGTGCAGGTACTCCTGCAGCGACGGGGTCAGCGCCGGCGCGACGCGCGCGGTCAACTCCAGCGACGTGTCGCGGAGGGCTGCGGCCGCCGCGGCGACGGACTGGCGGTGCTCGGGGTCCGCCTCGGCGGCCACCCGGTCGAGCAGCCGGGCGCCCTCCTCGATGTCGTTGGCGAGCTCCTCGGCGCCCTGACCGGCCTCGATCTTCACCTCGACGGCGTGCCGCCAGGTGGCGAGCGGGTCGCTCCACACCTCGATGCGGAACGTCCAGGGGCCTTCGCGGTCGGGCACGACGGTGGCCAGCCAGCGGTCGGGCTCCTGGCCGAACGTGGCCATCCGGAGCAGCGCCGACGGGCCGCCGTCCGGCGGGGTCCACACGACATCGGCCGCGACGGCGTCGTGGCCCTCGCGGAAGACGGTGGCGGTGATCGGCACGTGCTCGCCCACCACTGCGCGGGCCGAGAACGACCCGCACGACACGACGGGGGCGACATCGGAGATGCCGAGGCGGAGGTCAGCGCGGCCAGTCATCGCCCCAACGCTATCGAGGTCACGCCTCACCAGCACCTCGGCTTCGATCACGTCACATCTGGCTCACTCGTTGGGGCTGTGGAAAGTGGTGGGGCCGGTGGCCGAGACGATTCGCCGGTCCGATGGCGGCAGGCGGGGACGTGGTTAGTCTCGACCGGTGCGAGCTCTTCGTCGGTTCACCGTCCGCGCGGCGCTGCCCGAACCCCTGTTGCCCCTGTCCCAGCTCGTCATGAACCTCCGGTGGTCCTGGCACCCCGAGACGCGCGACCTGTTCGAGGCGCTGGACCCCGCTCTCTGGCAGAGCTGCGGCGGTGATCCGGTCAAGGTGCTCGGCGAGGTCTCGGCCGAGCGGCTCGCCGCGCTGGCCAAGGACCGCAGGTTCGTGCGGCGGCTGCAGGACGCGGTCGACGATCTGCAGGAGTACCTCGCGACCCCGCGCTGGTACCAGTCGCTCGGGGCCGAGGCGCCGGCGAGCATCGCGTACTTCTCCGCGGAGTTCGGGATCACCGAGGTGCTGCCGCAGTACTCCGGTGGCCTCGGCATCCTGGCCGGTGATCACCTCAAGGCCGCGTCCGACCTCGGCGTCCCCCTGATCGGGGTGGGCCTGCTCTACCGGGCGGGCTACTTCACCCAGGGCCTGTCCGCCGACGGCTGGCAGCTGGAGCACTATCCGTCGTTGGACCCGCACGGCCTGCCGGTCAAGCTGCTCCGCCAGCCCGATGGATCGGCCGTCGTCATCACCGTGCCGCTGCCGGAGGGCCGCACCCTGCACGCGCACGTGTGGCGCGCCCAGGTGGGCCGGGTCTCGCTGCTGATGCTCGACAGTGACATCGAGGAGAACGCGCCGGCCGAGCGCGGGGTCACCGACCGCCTCTACGGCGGCGACGAGGACCACCGCCTCCGCCAGGAGATGCTGCTCGGCATCGGCGGGGTCCGGGCCCTGCGCGCCTACTGCGCGCTGACCGGAACGCCGGCCCCCGAGGTGTTCCATGCCAACGAGGGCCACGCCGGCTTCCAGGGCGTCGAGCGGATCCGCGAGCTCACCGAGGCGCACGGGCTGGGCTTCCCGGAGGCGCTGCAGGCCGTCCGGGCCGGCACCGTGTTCACCACGCACACCCCGGTGCCGGCGGGCATCGACCGCTTCCCCAGGGTGCTGATCGAGCGCTACTTCGCAGGCTTCGGCGTGCCCCTGCAGGAGCTCCTCGCACTCGGCGCCGAGGAGGACCAGTCGAAGTTCAACATGGCCCACATGGGCCTGCGGCTGGGGCAGCGCGCCAACGGCGTCAGCCGGTTGCACGGGCACGTCAGCCGGCAGATGTTCAGCGACCTGTGGCCCGGCTTCGACGAGGCCGACGTGCCCATCGGCTCGATCACCAACGGCGTGCACGCGCCCACCTGGACCGCCCGTGAGCTGGTCGAGATGGGCACGCAGACCTCCAGTCAGGGTGACCCGGTCGACGGGGAGGGGCCGGTCCACTTCGACGGCGTCGACAAGATCCCGGCCAGTGACCTCTGGAGCATCCGCCGGACGCTGCGCTCCCGGCTGGTCGAGGAGGTGCGCCGCCGCATCCGCGAGACCGCGCTCTCCCGCGGGGCCACCGAGGCCGAGGTGGGCTGGACGGCGACGGCCTTCGACCCCGACGTCCTCACCATCGGCTTCGCCCGGCGGGTGCCCTCCTACAAGCGGCTGACTCTCATGCTGCGCGACCCGGAGCGGCTCAAGGCCCTGCTGCTGGATCCGGAGCGGCCGATCCAGCTGGTGATCGCGGGCAAGAGTCACCCGGCGGACGACGGTGGCAAGAAGCTGATCCAGGAGATGGTGACGTTCGCCGACGACCCGGAGATCCGGCACCGGATCGCGTTCCTGCCCGGGTACGACATCGGGATGGCCCGGTACCTCTACTGGGGCTGTGACGTCTGGCTGAACAACCCGCTGCGTCCGCTCGAGGCGTGCGGCACCTCGGGCATGAAGGCCGCGCTCAACGGCGGCCTGAACCTCTCCATCCGCGACGGCTGGTGGGACGAGTGGTTCGACGGGCAGAACGGCTGGGCCATCCCGACGGCCGACGGCGTCGCCGATCCCGACCGGCGCGACGAGGTGGAGGCCCGGGCGATCTATGAGCTGCTGGGCAACCAGGTGCTCCCACGTTTCTACGAGATCGGCCGCGACGGCGTCCCTGCCCGCTGGGTGGAGATGGTGCGGCACACGCTGCGGGAGACCGGGCCGAAGGTGCTGGCCACGCGGATGGTGCGTGACTACGTGCAGGCGCTGTACGTGCCGGCAGCCGGCTCGGCCCGGGCGATGGCGGCCGACGGATACCGCCCCGCACGCGAGGAGGCCGGCTGGCGGGCGCACCTGCTGCAGAACTGGCCGGCCGTGCGGGTGGCCCACGTCGAGGCCACCGGCGCCGGTGACACGCCCGAGATCGGGTCGACGCTGGCGCTGCGCGCCGAGGTCGAGCTGCCGGGCCTCGCGCCCGATGACGTCCAGGTGCAGGCGGCCTATGGCCGGGTCGACGACGCCGACGGACTGCACGAGGTGACCACCGTGCCCATGGCGCACGAGCACACCGACGGCTCCCGTCACTGGTTCACGTCCACCCTGCCGCTGGAGCGGACCGGGGCGTTCGGTTACACCGTGCGCGTGCTCCCGCACTCTGAGTGCATGGCCGATTCGGCGGAGCTCGGGGTGGTCACGAGTGCGTGAACTCGACGCTCGTGAAACTTCGACCACGCCGGACCCAGGCACCCCGTGTGACCTGGCGAACGCCCGGCGTGGCGGTGCGGTGCGGTCAGCCAGACCGCCGCTCGGTCACTAGGCTGGAGGCCATGCCTGACCGCTGCGAAGTCCTCCCTGGAGACTCTGTCGTCGCCCGCCGCGGCGGCGGACTGCTCTGGGTCGACGCACCCGGCTCGCCCGCCCTCGTCGCGGCCCTGCACGCCTGCCTGGGCGTGTCGGGTCCCGGGGCCGACCGAGTGTTGTCCGCCCTTGCCGGCCAGGTGAGCTCCCTCGCCCACGGGTCCGCCTCGTTCGCGCTCGTCCTGGCCGACACATCGGGAGGCGCCGGCACCGGCGTCGCCCTGTGGTCGGGCAAGGGCCAGCCGGCCGTCGACGGTGTACCCGTGTCCGGGTCGTCGGTCGAGGGCTGCACGCTCGCTTCCGGCTTCCCGCTCGGCCAGACGCTCTACGTCGGGCCGGGGGCGGCCGCGCCGCAGATGCCGCCGGGTGTCGCCTACGACCTCGTCGAGGGGACGGTGCCCGGGTCCGGGGCGGTGCTACAGCTGACCAAGGCCGCGCCCTCGGCGTCCCCGGCCGTGCCGGCTGCGACCGCGGGCCCGTCGCCGTTCACCGCGGCGTCCGACGCCGGCTTCGGGTCGGGTGCCGGATCGAGCCGCGCGCCCAGCGCCGCGGTCGAGTCCGGTGAGCAGACCGCCTTCTGGCGGCCCGAGCAGGCGGCGCCGGTGCTCCGCTTCGACGACGGCATGGTCGTGACCGTCGACGAGGACCTCGTGCTCGGCCGCCGTCCGGACAGCCACGAGCTGGTCTCCACCGGCTCGGCCCGCCCGGTGCCGATCGCGGACACCCAGAACGTCCTCTCGTCGGCGCACGCGGCCCTGCAGCGCTCCGGCCGCGAGGTGTCCCTGGTCGACCTCGGATCGCTCAACGGCACGCACGTCGCCGGGCCGGAGGCCACCGAATGGACGCAGCTCGAGCCGGGTGTCGCGCACCCGCTCTCCGACGGCGACCGACTGCTGCTCGGCTGGACCGTCATCACCTTCGAACAGCCGCAGGAATGATGGACTGATCCAGAAGCCCGAGAGCCCCGGTCCAGCGGACCGGGGCTCTCGCGTCTGTCAGGGGTCGCGCCGAATGGGCTCCGCGCACCAGGGGGACGGCTCCTGGCCCGGTGCGATCCGGAGGATCGCAGTGTCATGGCCTCCTGAGTACCCGGAGCAGCCAGACGGAGCGTCCGGGCAGCACGACCGCGCCTGGGGCCACCACGGACTTCTCCGGCGGTGCGCCCGTGGGGTACTCCGTCGACAGCACGAGCTCGTAGCCGTCGGCCCACGGTGGGCCCGGGAGCTGCACCGCGACCGGGTCCGGGCCGGCGTGCAGTTCCACCAGGTAGCAGTCGTCGACCACCGGTCGGCCGTGCTCGTCGCGGTGCCGGATACCGCGGCCGTCGAGGTACATGCCGAGGGTCTGCAGGCCGGAGTCGAACCAGTCGGCGGTGGTCAGCTGGCCCCCGTCGGGGGCGAACCAGGCCAGGTCGCGCGTGCCGCCGGCCCCGGGGATCTCGTGGCCCTCGAAGAACGCCTCCTGGCGGAGCACGGGGGAGGAGTGCCGCAGCCGGACCAGCCGGGAGACGAACGCGAACAGGTCCTCGTCGACGTCCTTCCAGTCGATCCAGGAGATCTCGTTGTCCTGGCAGTACGCGTTGTTGTTGCCCTGCTGGGTCCGGCCGAGTTCGTCGCCGGCGTTCAGCATCGGCACGCCGGTCGACAGCAGCAGGGTGGCCAGGTGGTTGCGCACCTGGCGCGCGCGCAGCGACTGGATCTCCGGGTCGTCGGTCGGCCCTTCGACGCCGCAGTTCCAGTTCCGGTTGTGGCTCTCGCCGTCCCGGTTGTCCTCACCGTTGGTCTCGTTGCGCTTGTGCTCGTAGGTGACCAGGTCGGTGAGGGTGAACCCGTCGTGAGCGGTGACGAAGTTGATGCTGGCGAACGGTCGGCGCCCGTCGGAGCGGTACAGGTCGGAGGAGCCGGTGAGCCGGTAGGCGAGTTCGCGGACACCGACGTGCGCCCCGGACCAGACGTCGCGCACGGTGTCGCGGTACTTGCCGTTCCACTCCGTCCACGGCGGCGGGAAGTTGCCCACCTGGTAGCCGCCCGGGCCGACGTCCCAGGGTTCGGCGATCAGCTTGACGTTGCTCACCACCGGGTCCTGGTGGACGACGTCGAAGAAGGCGGAGAGCCGGTCGACGTCGTGCATCGAGCGGGCCAGCGCCGAGGCGAGGTCGAAGCGGAACCCGTCCACGTGCATCTCGGTGACCCAGTAGCGCAGCGAGTCCATGAGCAGGGCCAGCACCGCGGGACGGCGGACGTCGAGGGTGTTCCCGCAGCCCGTGTAGTCGGTGTACCGGGCGCGGTTGTCACCGTCGAGCCGGTAGTAGCCGGCATTGTCGATGCCCTTGAACGACAGCGTCGGTCCGGTGTGGTCGCCCTCGGCAGTGTGGTTGTAGACGACGTCGAGGATCACCTCGATGCCGGCGGCGTGCAGCTGCTTGACCATCGTCTTGAACTCCGTCACCTGACCGCCACCGCTGCCCGAGGAGCTGTAGGCGGCGTGCGGCGCGAAGTAGCCCAGGGTGTTGTAGCCCCAGTAGTTGGTCAGCCCGCGGCGCATCAGGTGCGGTTCGCTGACGAAGTGGTGTACCGGGAGCAGTTCGACGGCGGTCACCCCGAGCGACTGCAGGTGCTCGACGAACGCGGGGTGCGCCAGCCCCGCGTACGTGCCGCGCAGGTGCGGCGGCACGTCCGGATGCCGGGCCGTCGCACCCTTGACGTGCACCTCGTAGATGACGGTTTTCGACCACGAGGTGCGCGGCGGCCGGTCGCCGTCCCACGGGAAGAGGTCGTGGACGACGACGCCGCGCGGCACGTAGGGCGCGGAGTCGCGCTGGTCGGGGAACGGGGTGTCCACCGCGCTGTCGGAGTAGCCGAACAGCGACGGATCCAGCGTCAGCCCGCCGTCCACGGCCCGCGCGTAGGGGTCCAGGAGCAGCTTGGCCGGGTTGTGCCGGAGGCCGGCGAGCGGGTCGTAGGGGCCGTGGACCCGGTACCCGTAGTGCTGGCCGGGGCCGACGCCCGGGAGCCGGCCGTGCCAGACCTGGTGCGTCGTCTCTTCCAGCCGGTGCCGGTGCTCGGTCCCGTCGGCGTCGAACAGGCACAGGTCCACCGCGTGCGTCCCGGCCGACCACAGGGCGAAGTTGGTGCCCGTCCCGTCCCACAGCGCGCCCAGTGGAGAAGGCGTCCCGGGCAGGACCTCGCCGGCGAGACGTTCGGCCCCTGCTTTGTCGCCCATACCGGGATCCTGCCAACTCCCGGCCGCGTGGGTGCGCCGGGGCGACCCAGGAGGTTGGTTGGATGGGGGTGTGTCGAGCTCAGCTGCCCCCGGGGCGGTCGTCGGGATGACCGGGGTCGACGTCGTACGGGGAGAGACCTACCTCCTGCGCGGCGTCGACTGGAACGTGGAGGCCGACCACCGCTGGGTGGTCCTCGGCCCCAACGGGGCGGGCAAGACGACGCTGCTGCAGCTGGCGGCGGCCCAGCTGCACCCCACCCGCGGTGAGGTGCGGCTGCTGGGGGAGACCCTCGGGGCGGTCGACGTGTTCGAGCTGCGGCCGCGGATCGGGCTGACCAGCGCCGCCCTCGCGCAACGGATCGCGCCCTCGGAGAAGACCGGTGACATCGTGGTGTCCGCCGGGTACGCCGTCGTGGGGCGGTGGCGGGAGCGCTACGACGTCCACGACCTCACCCGGGCGGGGATGCTCATGCAGCAGTGGGGCGTCGCGCAGTTCGCCCACCGGCCGTTCGGCACTCTGAGCGAGGGTGAGCGCAAGCGCGCCCAGATCGCCCGCGCCCTCATGCCGGATCCCGAACTGCTGCTGCTCGACGAGCCCGGGGCGGGCCTGGACCTCGGCGGCCGGGAGGACCTCGTCGCCCGGCTCTCGGATCTCGCCCGCTACCACTACGCGCCCGCCCAGGTGCTGGTCACGCACCACGTCGAGGAGATCCCGCCGGCCTATACCCACGCGCTGCTGCTGCGCGACGGGCAGGTGGTGACGGCCGGACCTGCGGACGACGTCCTGACCGAGGCCGCGCTGTCGGAGACGTTCGGTCTGTCGCTCTCGCTGTCCAGGACCGCCGGCCGGTTCACGGCCCGGCGAGCTGCCTGACCCCATGGCTAGGGTGCTGGGGGACGACTCACCTGAGGACGACGAAGTCCGCACCTGGAGGCCCCGCATGGCAGAGCCCGAGTTCGTGACCCTGCAGGTCGAGAACGGGGTCGGCACGATCCGCCTCGACCGGCCGAAGATGAACGCGATCAACGAGCAGCTCCACTGGGAGGTCCGCGCCGCGGCGATGGAGGCATCCAAGCGTGAGGAGGTCCGCGCCGTCGTGCTCTACGGCGGTGAGCGGGTCTTCGCCGCCGGTGCCGACATCAAGGCGATGTCCCAGCTCGACGCTACGAGCATGGTCGCCTGGGGCCGGGAGCTCACCCACTCCTTCACCGCGGTGGCCCGGATCCCCAAGCCGGTCATCGCAGCGATCACCGGTTACGCCCTCGGCGGGGGATACGAGCTGGCCCTGTGTGCGGACTTCCGCGTGCTCGGCGCCTCGGCGAAGATCGGCCAGCCCGAGATCCAGCTCGGCGTCATCCCCGGGGCGGGCGGCACCCAGCGTCTGGCCCGGCTCGTCGGGCCGGCGAAGGCCAAGGACCTGATCTTCACGGGACGCCACGTCGGTGCAGAGGAGGCGCTGGAGATCGGCATGGCCGATGCCGTCGTCCCCGACGCGGAGGTGTACTCGACCGCGGTGGCCATGGCGCGGAAGTTCGCGGCGGGGCCGCCCCGGGCGTTGGCCGCCGCCAAGCAGGCGATCGACGAGGGGCTGGAGCTGCCGCTCGAGGAGGGGCTGGCGCTGGAGAGCCGGCTGTTCGCGGAGCTGTTCGGCACCGAGGATCAGAAGGTCGGCATGAGCTCGTTCATCGAGAACGGTCCCGGCAAGGCCGTCTTCACGGGCCGCTGATCTCGAGGTCGCTGACGACGCGGCCTCCGGTCGCTGAGCTCCGCGCCCAGCGTTCACCACACGTTCGTGTGCCGTAACCGCCCCTGAACGACCCCTGTCCGACACAATCGCGTCGCCGCACGGCTCGGGGTCAACGGGGCCCGGGAGCGGCGCGGCACCACTACAGGAGGACACGTGCGACGAAGCACCCTGCGCGCCGCGATCGCGGTCGTGACGGCCGGACTCACGCTCACCGCATGCGGGTCGGGCGACAGCGGCTCCGGCAGCGGCGGGAGCGGGTCGGACGCCGCCACGGCGACGACGGCCGGCGACCTCGGTGGCATGGACGCGCTGGTCAAGGCCGCGCAGGCGGAGGGGACGCTCAACGTCATCGCCCTGCCACCGAGCTGGGCCAACTACGAAGAGATGCTCTCGACCTTCAGCGACAAGTACGGCATCAAGATCAGCAGTGCCAACCCGGACGGGTCCAGCCAGGACGAGCTCGACGCGGTGACCAGCCAGAAGGGCCAGGACCGGGCGCCCGACGTTCTCGACGTCGGCACCAGTTTCGCGAAGCAGGCCGCCGCGCAGGACCTGCTCGCCCCCTACCAGGTGGCGACCTGGAAGGACATCCCCGACAACCAGAAGGACGCCGACGGGCGCTGGTACAACGACTACGGCGGCTTCATCTCGATCGGCTGCAACGCCTCGGTCGTCGCCACGTGCCCGACCACCATGGCCGCGCTGCTCGACCCGCAGTACAAGGGACAGGTCGCGCTCAACGGCAACCCGACACAGGCACAGGCCGCGTTCAGCGGCGTCTGGGCGGCCGCCCTGTCCAACGGGGGCAGCCTCGACGACATCGGCCCGGGAATCGACTTCTTCGTGAAGCTCAAGCAGGCCGGCAACTTCAATCCGGTCGAGAGCACACCGGCCACGGTCCAGAGCGGCGAGACGCCGCTCTCCCTCGACTGGGACTACGTCAACGCAGGCTTCACCAAGACGCTCGCCGACAGTGGCGTCAAGTGGCAGGTGAACGTGCCGACGGACGGCGTGTTCGGCAGCTACTACAGCCAGGCGATCAGCAAGTTCGCCCCGCACCCGGCCGCGGCCCGGCTGTGGCAGG
The DNA here is from genome assembly GCA_025965695.1 of Blastococcus sp. Taxonomy (GTDB): domain Bacteria; phylum Actinomycetota; class Actinomycetes; order Mycobacteriales; family Geodermatophilaceae; genus Blastococcus_B. The sequence goes on along the minus strand of JAOPWM010000080.1, from coordinate 52,950 downwards.
AGTTCCTCTACAGCGACGAGGGCCAGAACATCTGGCTCAAGGGCCTGTCCCGCCCCGTCCGGCTCGACGCGATGCAGGCAGCGGCCACCGCGGACGCCGCCGCGGTCGCGGCGCTGCCCAAGGTCGACGCCGCGGTCGAATTCCCCGACGACAAGCAGCAGACCGCGGCGAAGAAGGTCGTCGCGGACCGCTGGAACGCGGAGATCTCCGGCTGAGTACCGATGCAGGGACGACGATCGCGCCGGCTCCTCGGAAGAGGGGCCGGCGCGGCCGCGCGCTGACCGTCCTCGGGGCGCTGCCGTTCTTCCTCTACGTCGCCGTCTTCCTGCTGCTCCCCGTCGGGGTGCTCGCCGTGGAGGCTTTCCGGGCCACCGATCCGGTGACCTTCGAGGAGACCTGGTCGACCGACTCGATCGTGGCGATCACCGGCGGCGCCTACCGGCGGGCCTACCTCGGCAGCCTGCAGCTGTCGCTGATGACCGCGGTGCTCGGCGCCGTCCTCGGCCTGGCGCTGGCCGTGGCGGTGCTGCGGGCCCGCCGCGGACGTCTGCTGCGGCGCCTGGTGCTCACCGCGTCGGGGGTGCTCGCGAACTTCGGCGGGATCCCGCTCGCCTTCGCGTTCCTCGCGACCATCGGCAACGCCGGCGTGATCACCGCGCTCCTGCAGGACACCTTCGGGCTGGGCCTCGGCGGGTTCACGCTGTACTCGATGTTCGGACTGGCCCTGGTCTATCTGTACTTCCTCATCCCGCTGATGGTCCTGACCATCACGCCCGCGCTGGAGGCACTGCGCCCGCAGTGGCGGGAGGCGACCGACAACCTCGGCGCCAGTGGCTGGCAGTACTGGCGCTACGTCGGCGGCCCGGTGCTGGCGCCGCCGGTGATCGGCGCGACGATGCTGCTGTTCGCCTCCGCCTTCGCCGCGTACGCGACCGCCCGCGCCCTGGTCGGCAGCAGCATCCCGCTGGTCACCCTGCAGATCGCCGACGCGCTGTCGAGCAACGTCATCGTCGGCTCCGAGAACCTGGGCAAGGCGCTCGCGCTGGGCATGGTCGTGCTGATCGGTGTGGTCATGGCCTTCTACGCCTGGATCCAGCGGCGGACCCAGCGGTGGCTGACATGACAGCCCTGGCGACCGGCGTGACGGGTGCGGGCAGCGTGGCGCCGGAGACGCCTGTCCGTACCGGACGCGGGCGGTCGGGGGCCTGGCGGTTCGCCGTCCTGATCGTCCTGGGCCTGTACTTCCTGATCCCGATCGCCGCCTCGGTGCTGTTCACCGTGCGCGACCGCGGTCGCGGCGGGGTCACGCTCGAGCACTACGCCGAGATCCCGGGGGCCGACGGGTTCGCCGAGGCGTTCACCCGGTCGCTGGCCCTGGCCGGCCTCACCGTGGTCATCGTGCTGCTGCTCATGGTGCCCACGGTGGTGCTCGTCGAGCTGCGGCTGCCCCGGCTGCGGACGACGGTGGAGCTGCTCACCCTGATGCCGCTGGTCCTGCCGCCGATCGCGCTGGTCGTGGGCGTCCGGAGCGTGCTGGCCTGGGCGCCGGACTATTTCCTCAACACCCCGCTGGCCGAGGCGTTCTTCGCCCTCCAGAAGCCGGCGCTGCCCTGGATCCTGGTCCTCGTCTACGTCGTCCTCGCGCTGCCGTTCGTCTACCGCGCGCTGGACGCCGGCGTACGCGGCGCGGACCTCCGCACGCTCACCGAGGCCGGCCGCAACCTCGGCGCCTCCTGGCCGCGGGTGCTCGTCTCCGTCGTCCTGCCGGTGCTGCGGACCTCGGTGCTCAACGCCTCGTTCCTCACCCTCGCCCTCGTGCTCGGGGAGTACACGATCGCCGCCATCCTCGGCTTCGAGACCTTCCCGACGTGGATCGTCCGGATCTCGGGGTCGCAGCCGCAGTTGTCGGTGGCGGTCTCGGTGCTCTCGCTCCTGGTGACGTGGGTACTGCTGCTGCTGATCTCCGCGCTGGACCGCCGGCGTGGCACGAAGGAGAACTCATGACCGCCGTGTCCGCCCGGTTCGCGGGGACCGCCGACCTGCGGGAACGGCCCGGTGTCCCCATCCGGCTGGACGGGCTGACCCGCCGGTACGGATCGGTGCTGGCGCTCGACGGGTTGGATCTCGACATCTCCGGCGGTGAGTTCCTCGCGCTGCTGGGGCCGTCGGGCTGCGGGAAGACGACGGCGCTGCGGGCGATCGCCGGGTTCGACCGTCCGGACGGCGGACGGGTGCTCCTCGACGGCCGGGACATCACCGACGTGCCGGCCAACAAGCGCGACATGGGGATGGTGTTCCAGGCGTACAGCCTGTTCCCGAACCTCACCGTCGCCGAGAACGTGGCCTTCGGGCTGCGGGTGCGCCGCCGCGCGAAGGCCGAGCGGACCGGCCGGGCGGGGGAGCTGCTGGACCTGGTGGGCCTGGCCGACCGGGGGGACCGCTACCCGCACCAGCTCTCCGGCGGCCAGCAGCAGAGAGTGGCCCTGGCCCGCGCCCTGGCGGTGGCGCCGCAGGTGCTCCTGCTCGACGAGCCGCTGTCCGCGCTGGACGCCCAGGTGCGGGTGCAGCTGCGGGAGGAGATCCGCCGGATCCAGCTCGAGCTCGGCATCACGACCGTCTTCGTCACCCACGACCAGGCCGAGGCGCTCTCGGTGGCTGACCGGGTGGGCGTGCTGCGGGCCGGCCGGCTGGAGCAGGTGGCGAGCCCGGACGAGTTGTACGAGCGCCCGGCGACCGCGTTCGTCGCGGAGTTCGTGGGGACGATGAACCGGCTGCCCGCGACCCTGGCCGGCGGCGAGGTGCAGTTGCTCGGCACCCGGCGTCCGGTGGCCGGTGCGGCGCCGCGGGAAGGGGCGGTGGTCGCCCTCGTCCGCCCCGAAGCCCTGCTGGTGACCGCCGACCCCGGCGGCGGCGGACGGGTGGTCACCCGCACGTTCTCCGGCGCTTCGACGCGGGTGCTCGTCGCCCTGCCCGACGGGGTCGAGGTCCGGGTCGACCTGCCCAGCGCCGTCAGCGGGGAGCTCACCCCGGGTACCGCGGTGGCCGTGCGCCCCGCCGAGCGGCCGGTGCTCGTGGCACCGCCCGAGCCCCCGCCGACGATCGGGGACGAGGCGGGCGCCAGGGCGTAGCGTCGGGGTCGTCCCGATCCACCTCGTGCGCCGGCTCTCCGTGCCGGCGCCGGATCGGGAGCACGCCTTCTGCGTGCCGGCAGGTCCGGCTCAGTCAGGTTCTGTCATGACATCAGCCCCGACCCTTCCCGCCCCCGACGTCGACACCGACGCGCCCGTCGTGGCCGGTGCGTGTGCGGTCTGCCCGCACCCGCTCGCCGCCCACGACGCCATCTCGCTGCGCTTCTGCCGCGCGACCGAGGCCTCGGCGGCAACCAACCGCGGGTGTGTCTGCCCCTCGAAGTGACGCCCCGGTACGTGATCATGCGGGGGTGACTGCCGCACCGGGCCCGGGCCCTACCGACGTCGACCGTTCCGATCCGGTCTGCCGGGCGTGGGTCGACCTCGCCGTCGCCGCGGTGGAGGCCGACGCCCGGCGCAGCGCGGACACCCACCTGCTGGTCTACCCGCTTCCTCCGGAGTGGGGGGTCGAGCTCTACCTGAAGGACGAGTCGACCCACCCGACCGGCAGCCTCAAGCACCGGCTGGCCCGGTCGCTGTTCCTCTACGGCCTGTGCTCGGGGCAGATCACCGAGGGCAGCACCGTCGTGGAGGCCTCGAGCGGGTCGACGGCGGTCAGCGAGGCGTACTTCGCCCGGATGCTCGGACTGCCCTTCGTGGCTGTCATGCCCGCCGCCACGAGCCCCGAGAAGATCGCGCTGATCGAGTTTCACGGCGGCCGCTGCCACCTGGTGGCCGATGCCGGGAGCGTCTACGACGAGGCCCGCCGGATCGCGGCGGAGTCCGGCGGCCACTATCTCGACCAGTTCACCAACGCCGAACGCGCCACGGACTGGCGCGGCAACAACAACATCGCCGAGTCGATCTTCAGTCAGCTGGCCCTGGAGCGGAACCCGCTGCCTGAGTGGGTCGTCGTCGGCGCCGGCACAGGCGGCACCAGCGCGACGATCGGCCGGTACCTGCGGTACCGGCGGCTGCCGACGCGGCTGGCGGTCGTCGACCCGGAGGGCTCGTCGTTCTTCCCCGGCTGGCGCGACGGCGACCCGGCGACCGCGACCGGCCGGTCCTCCCGCATCGAGGGCATCGGCCGGCCACGGGTGGAGCCCTCGTTCGTGCCGACCATCGTCGACCGGATGATCTGCGTGCCGGACGCTGCCTCACTGGCGGCCATGCGCGAGCTGGAACGGACCACCGGACGCCGTGCCGGCGGCTCGACCGGTACCAACCTCTGGGGTGCCTTCCAGCTCGTCGCCGAGATGGTGGCGGCGGGCCGCACCGGCAGCGTGGTCACGTTGCTCTGCGACGGTGGCGAGCGGTACGCCCACACGTATTACTCCGACGACTGGGTGGCCGGTCAGGGGCTGGACCTCCTACCGCACACCGCCACGCTGCAGCGGTTCGCAGCGACCGGGGAGTGGCCCGCCGCCGCAGGGTGATGGGCCTCACCAGCCCCTCGGTCCGCTACCGCGTTACCTCCCAGTAACCTCCATGATCGGAGCCAGGCGGGTTCCTGCCCGCGTCCTGAACCGTCGGAGGTTGATCTGGCGATGAACATCGTCGTTCTTGTCAAGCAGGTCCCGGACTCGGGTAGTGAGCGCAAGCTCGACCCGTCCGACAACACCGTCGCCCGTGCCTCGGCCGACAACGTGATCAACGAGATGGACGAGTACGCCATCGAGGAAGCGCTGACGGTGAAGGAGGCCCAGGGCGGCGAGGTCACCGTGCTGTCCGTCGGCCCCGCCTCGGCGACCGACGCCATCCGCAAGGCCCTCTCCATGGGCGCGGACAAGGCCGTCCACGTGGTCGACGACGCCCTGCACGGCTCGGACGCGCTGCAGACCAGCGCCGTCCTGGCTGCCGCGCTGGGGCAGCTGGAGTACGACCTCGTGATCTGTGGCGCCGAGGCCACCGACAGCCAGATGAGCGTGATGCCGGCGCTGCTGGCCGAGCGGCTGGGCATCCCGCAGCTGTCCGGTGCGCGCAAGCTCACCGTCGACGGCTCGACGGCGAAGATCGAGCGGCAGACCGACGGGGGCTACTGGGCCGTCGAGGCGCCGCTGCCGGCGATCGTGTCCACCTGGGACACCATCAACGAGCCGCGCTACCCGTCGTTCAAGGGAATCATGGCGGCCAAGAAGAAGCCGGTTCTGACCTTGTCGCTGGCCGATCTCGGTGTCGACGCCGGCACCGTGGGCCTGGCGAACGCCGCCAGCCAGGTGCTCGACTTCGCCGGCCGCCCGCCGAAGGGCGAGGGCGTCAAGGTCACCGACGAGGGCGACGGCGCCGAGAAGTTCGTCGGCTTCCTCGCCGCCCAGAAGATCGTCTGACCCGGCCCGGATCACAGGAAGAGGAGACACATCCCCATGGCAGAGGTCCTGGTTCTGGTCGAGCTCAACCCGGCCGGCGGCGGAGTCCGCAAGACCACCCTGGAAGCACTCACCGCGGCGCGCGCGCTCGGTGAGCCCTCGGCGGTCGTCATCGCCGCCCCCGGCACCGCAGCCGGCGTGAAGGACACCCTGGCGGAGTACGGCGCCGCAACCGTCTACGTCGCCGAGTCCGCCGACATCGACGAGTACCTGGTCGCCCCCAAGGTCGAGGTGCTGGCGCAGCTGGTCGGCGAGAAGTCGCCGGCCGCCGTCGTCATCCCGTCCTCCCCGGAGGGCAAGGAGATCGCCGCCCGGCTGGCCATCAAGACCGGCAGCGGCTTCCTGACCGACGTCACCGAGATCGCCGCCGACGGAACCGCGACCCAGGCCGCCTTCGCCGGCCAGGTCGTCGTGCACTCGAGGGTCACCACCGGGACGCCGATCTACACGCTGCGTGGCAATTCGGTGACCCCGGAGCCGGCACCGGCAGCGGGCACCGAGCAGGAGGTGCCGGTCTCGCTGTCCGACCAGGCGAAGCAGGCGCGCGTGGTCGACCGCGTGGTGGAGCAGAAGAGCAGCCGTCCCGAGCTCACCGAGGCCTCGATCGTCGTCTCCGGTGGTCGCGGTGTGGCCAGCGCCGAGAACTTCTCCATCATCGAGGCCCTGGCAGACTCCCTCGGCGCGGCCGTCGGCGCTTCCCGCGCCGCGGTCGACTCCGGCTTCTACCCGCACAGCTTCCAGGTGGGGCAGACCGGCAAGACCGTCTCCCCGCAGCTCTACGTCGCCGTCGGCATCTCCGGTGCCATCCAGCACCGGGCCGGCATGCAGACCTCGAAGACGATCGTCGCCATCAACAAGGACCCCGAGGCGCCGATCTTCGAGCTCGCCGACTTCGGCGTCATCGGCGACCTGAACACGGTCGTCCCGGCGGCCACCGAGCAGATCACCGCCCGCAAGGGCTGAGTCGGTAGAGCCGCAAGGGCCTGACGCACCGGGCCCGGCCCGGCCCGGCCGCAAGCAGACGTCGAGCGCCGTCCCCTCGGGGGCGGCGCTCGACGCATGTAGGTAAAGACATCGCGGGAAGTCCCGGCAGTGACAGGGAGTTGGCCATCGACGTGGACGAACGTGGACGGGTGTCGGTCCTCGACCGGGCGCACCGGCTCACCACCGCGGGACTGCTGATGCTGGTCACGTTCGTGGCCTTCGAGTCCATGGCGGTGGCGACGGCGATGCCGACGGCGGTCACCGAGCTCGACGGGCTGGCCTGGTACGGCTGGCCGTTCAGCGCCTATCTGGTCGCGTCGGTCGTCGGCATGGTGCTCGGGGGCGACGTCGGGGACCGGCGCGGTCCGCGCGCAGCGCTGCTGAGTGGCGTGGCGGTCTTCGCAGCGGGCCTGCTCGCGGCCGGGGTCGCCGCTGACATGGCGTTGTTCGTCGCGGCGCGGGCCGTGCAGGGCGTCGGTGGCGGGATCATCGCCGTCTCCCTCTACGTCGTCGCGGGGCAGGCCTACTCGGCGGCCCTGCGGCCGCAGCTGTTCGGTGCCATCTCCGCCGCGTGGGTGCTGCCGGCCCTGGTCGGCCCGCTGGTCGCCGGCCTGCTCACCACCCACGCGAGCTGGCGGTGGGTCTTCCTCGGCCTGCTCCCGCTGATCGCCCTCGGCCTCGGGCTGGTGCTCCCGGCCGTCCGGGCGCTCGCCGTGCCCGACGGGCCGCCTGCCCTGAGCGCGCCGGCCCGGCGCTGGTGGGCGCTGCTCACCGGCGTCGGCATCGCCACCATGCAGTACGCCGGGCAGCGCCTGGACCTGCCCGCCGTCGGCATCGTCGTCTTCGGGCTCGCCGTGCTGGGCGTCGGTCTGCGCCGGCTGCTGCCGCCGGGCACGGTGCGCGCCCGCCGGGGGCTGCCGGCGGTCGTGGGCGCCCGCGGGCTGCTGGCCGGCGCCTTCTTCGGTATGGACACCCTGCTGCCCCTCACCCTGACCCAGTTGCACGGGTACAGCCCGGCCGCGGCCGGCGTCCCGCTCACCGCCGGTGCACTCGGCTGGGCGGTCGCCTCCCAGGTGCAGAGCCGGCTGCCGGCCCTGCCGCGGGTCGTACTGCTGCGGGCCGGTTTCGTGCTGCTCGCGGTCGGTCTGGCCGGGACGGCGGCCGTCACGGTCCCGGCCGTGGGCGGCTGGCCGGCCTACCTGAGCTGGGCCGTCGCCGGGCTCGGCATGGGCCTGGGGATGCCCAGCGTGGGCGTGCTGCTGCTCGACCAGTCACCCGAGCACCGCCGGGGCGCGGACTCTGCCGCCTTCCAGATCGCCGACGTCACCGGATCGGCCTTGTGCGTCGGCGTCGTCGGCGTACTGGTCGCCGCGGCCACGGCCGGGCTGCTCTCCCTGTCGGCCGCGGTGCTGGTCGCCGTCGCCGTCCTCACCGCGCTGGCAGTGCTCGGGGCCGTTGTGGCCCCGCGGGCCGGTGCCGCCGGTCGCAGGTCCGCGGCGGTGGCGCCGGTCGCGTCCGATCCCGCGGCTACGCTGGCTGCGTCATGACCTATCTGGACCATGCGGCGACCACGCCGGTGCTCCCCGAGGTGCTGGCTGCCATGGCCGAGCAGCTGGGCCGGGTGGGCAACGCCTCGTCGCTGCACGCCAGCGGCCGCGCCGCCCGTCGCTCCGCCGAGCAGTCCCGCGAGCGGCTGGCCGAGGCGCTGGGTGCGCGCCCGTCGGAGGTGCTGTTCACCGGTGGTGGCACCGAGAGTGACAACCTTGCGGTCAAGGGGCTGTTCTGGGCCCGGCGGCAGGCCGACTCGCGACGCCGCCGGATCGTGGTGAGCCCCGCCGAGCACCACGCCGTCCTCGACAGCGTCGAGTGGCTGGCCAAGCACGACGGCGCGGACGTCACCTGGCTTCCGGTCGAGCCGACCGGCCGGGTCACCCCCGTCGCGCTCGCGGAGGCGCTCGGGGACGGCAGGGACGTCGCGGTCGCCAGTGTGATGTGGGCCAACAACGAGATCGGCACCGTCAGCGACATCGCGGCGCTGGCCGAGGTCGCCCGCGAGGTGGGCGTCCCGCTGCACACCGACGCCGTCCAGGCCGTCGGCCAGGTGCCGGTCGACTTCGCCGCCAGCGGCGCCGACGCGCTCACCATGACCGGACACAAGCTCGGCGGCCCGATGGGCGCCGGTGCACTGCTGCTGCGCCGCGAGGCCGAGTGCACGCCCCTGCTCCACGGCGGCGGTCAGGAACGCGACGTCCGCTCCGGCACCCTCGACGTCGCGGCGATCGTCGGGCTGGCGGTGGCGACCGTGGCCGCGGTCGGCTCCCGCGAGGAGCGCGCCGCCCGCGTCGCGGACCTGCGCGGACGGCTCGTGGACGGCGTGGTCGACCAGGTGCCCGACGTCCAGCTCAACGGCGCGCCCCTGGACGACCGGATCGCGTCGGGCCCGGGTCGGCTGCCCGGCAACGCGCACCTGTCCTTCCCCGGAGCCGAGGGCGACGCGCTGCTCATGCTCCTCGACGCGCGCGGCATCGAGTGCTCGACCGGTTCGGCGTGCAGCGCCGGGGTGGCCCGGCCCAGCCACGTCCTGCTGGCGACCGGCGCCGACACCGACCGCGCCCGCAGTTCCCTGCGTTTCAGCCTCGGCCACACCTCGACCGACGACGACGTCGAGGCGCTGCTCGAGGTGATCGGCCCGGTGGTCGAGCGCGCCCGGCGGGCCGGGATGAACCGCCGATGAGGGTGCTCGCCGCGATGAGCGGGGGAGTGGACTCCGCCGTCGCCGCTGCCCTTGCGGTCGATGCCGGTCACGAAGTGACCGGGGTCCACCTGGCGCTGTCGCCGGACCGGCAGACCCTGCGCAGCGGTGCCCGGGGGTGCTGCAGCGTCGAGGACGCGCACGACGCCCGTCGGGTCGCCGACGAGCTCGGCATCCCCTTCTACGTCTGGGACCTCGCTGACCGGTTCAGGGAGGACGTCGTCGACGACTTCGTCGCGGAGTACGCGGCCGGCCGGACGCCGAACCCCTGCCTGCGCTGCAACGAGAAGATCAAGTTCTCCGCCGTGCTCGGCCGGGCGCAGGCGCTGGGCTTCGATGCGGTCGTCACCGGGCACCACGCCCGGCTGTCCGACGGGCAGCTGCGCCGCTCGGTCGACGCGGCCAAGGACCAGTCCTACGTCCTCGGGGTCCTGCGGCCCGACCAGCTTGCGTCGGCGATGTTCCCCCTGGGATCGATGACCAAGGACCGGGTCCGGGAGATAGCCGCCGAGCGGGGCTTCGCGGTGGCCTCGAAGCCGGACTCGCACGACATCTGCTTCATCCCCGACGGCGACACCCGGGGCTTCCTGGCCCGCACGCTCGGCAGCCGGCCGGGTCCGGTGGTCGACGCGGCCACGGGGGCGACCGTAGGGGAGCACGACGGGACCTACGGGTTCACCGTCGGGCAGCGCAAGGGGCTCGGGATCACGGTCGGGGACCAGCGGCCGCGCTATGTCCTGGGCATCGAGCCGGTGAGCCGCACGGTCACGATCGGCACGCAGGACCTGGCCGGCATCGGCGAGGTGCGCACGGGTGTCCCGACGTGGACCGGACCGGCGCCCGCGATGCCGTTCGCGGCGCAGGTGCAGTTGCGCGCGCACGCCGTTCCGGTCGCGTGCGAGGTGGCCCCCGGTGCGAACGGCGGGCTGCGGATCACGCTCGCCGAGGAGCAGCGCGGGGTGGCTCCAGGGCAGTCCGCAGTGCTCTACGAGCCGGATGCGCAGCGGGGCGACCGGGTGCTGGGGCAGGCCACCGTGGAGACGCCATGTGAACGGGAAGAAACGGTTCGTCACTAGACCTTGGTTTCGGAACTACGAGCGGCTAGTTTTTGTCACAAGCTGCTTCCGGAGCGTTATCTACGAGCTCGGTCCACGAAGACGCCGCCTGAAAGGCCCCCCGGGGTGGCCTGTTTCCGCATGTCCTCTGGAGGACCCCGTGCGCAGATTGAGCCTTGCCATCTCCCTTGCCGTGGTCACCGCCGCGGTCGTCGGCGCGCCCGCCGTGGCCCATGCCGCCCCGAAGAAGCCCATTCCCGTGCAGCTCGTCGCGATGAATGACTTCCACGGCCGGATCTCCGAGACCAGCGGCGGTGACAGTCAGATCATCACCGGCCCGGGGGACGACAACATCTTCGGCCCCAACCCCGCCCTCAAGAACGCCAACGACGACACGTCCCTGGTCGTGGGCGGCTCCGCCCACGTCGCCGCGACCGTGGACCGGGTCCGGTCCGCCTTCGCAGCGGAGACCGGCAACGCCGGCTCCTCGTTCTTCGTCGGCGCCGGAGACCTGATCAGCGCTTCCACGTTCGAATCAAGCTTCTTCAAGGACGAGCCGACGATCGAGGCGCTCAACGCCATGGGCCTGGACGTATCGGCCGTCGGCAACCACGAGTTCGACCGTGGCACCGAGGAGCTGCGCCGTATCTCCGGCGCGACCGACGGCACCTTCACCGACGACGTCTCGGCCTGTGAGGGAGTCGTGGTCGGTGAGACCGGATGCTTCGGCGGCCCCGGTCACGAGTTCCACGGCACCGATTTCCCGTACCTCGCTGCCAACGTGCTCTCCGGCCGCACCGGCAAGCCGATGCTCCCGCCTTACCAGGTCCTCAACCTGCCCCGCGGCAAGAAGCTGGCAGTGATCGGTGTGGTCACCGAGACCACCCCGACGATCGTCTCGCCCGACGGCATCGCCGACGTGCGGTTCATCGACGAGGCCGATGCGGTCAACCGGGTCGTCCCCGAGCTCGAGCGCCGCGGCGTCAACGCCATCGCCGTCCTCGTGCACGAGGGTGGGCAGGTCGACACGCCCAACCCCGCGGCCGACTACATCAACGCCTGCCAGAACCTCACCGGGCCGATCCTCGATCTGAACAACCGCATGGACTCGCAGGTCGATCTGATCATCAGCGCGCACAGCCACCAGGCCTACAACTGCAGCCTCCAGGACCCCGCCGGTGAGCCGCGGCTGGTCACGCAAGCCGGGTTCTACGGCCGACTGGTAAGCGACATCCGGCTGACCGTGGACCCGAGGACCGGGGACGTCGACCGGCACGCAGCGTCCTACGGCGCCACGAACGTCCCGGTCCAGCGGCAGGGAGCAGGAGACGCCGAGGTCGCCTCGATCGTCTCGTACTGGAAGGACCGCGCCGCAGTCGCCGGCAGCGTCGTCGTGGGTCATCAGACCGCCGACCTCGACCGCGCCTACCTGGCCTCCAAGCCGGTCCGCGACTCCGAGTCCTCACTCGGGAACCTGATCGCCGACGCTCAGCTGGCTTCGGCAGATTCACCCGGAAGCTCCCTGGGCGGGGCAGACCTGGCGATCACGAACCCCGGTGGCATCCGCGCGGACCTGAACTGCCTCGCGCCCGCCGGCTCGGGCCAGACCAACGGTGACATCACCTACGCCGAGACCTTCGAGGTCCAGCCCTTCAGCAACACCGTCAACGCGGTGAACCTCACGGGCGCGGCGATCGAGCAGATCCTCGAGCAGCAGTGGGCGGTGCGGGGCGGCGTGGACAGCTTCCTGCAGCTGTCGGTCTCGTCGAACGTCCGGTACGCGTTCAACCCGAACGCGGCGGCCGGCAACCGGGTCGACCCGGTCTCCATCACCATCGACAACGTGCCGCTGAACCTCGCGGGCACCTACCGGGTGGCGGCCAACTCGTTCCTCCTCGGCGGCGGGGACAACTTCACGTCCTTCGTCACCGGCCGGACCGGTGGCTCCACGCCGGTCACGGGTCCCAACGACGTGGACGCGTTCAATGCCTACCTGGCGGTGCAGCCGGGCCCGGTCGCCCCACCGGCGCTCGACCGCGCGATGTCCACTGACCCGGCGAAGCAGTTCAACGACGACGGGAGCGGCCGGGGCGCCTGCTGACACCCCGCACCCCCGTCGGGGCGGCGGAGGCGGTCTACCGTCGCCGTCGTGGCCTCCCAGAACGAGCCGGACAGCACCGAGCACCCGAGGCCGGTCCCCATGCCGTGGGGGCCGGCCTCAGGCGTCGGTTCCCTGCCCGGTACCGACCCGGCCGAGGCCGTCCGGTTGGTCGTCGGTGAGCTGCCGGGCTTCGCTCACCTGCCCGAGCTGCCCGACCGAGGGCCCGGGGCGGACCTGATCGGCCGCAGCGCGGCACTGCTGGTCGACCTCGCGTTCGACCTGACACCCGCCGGTTGGCGCCTGGTCCCGCGTCCCGGCCTCGACCAGCGCCGGGCGAAGGAGCTCCTCGACCGGGACCTCGACGCCCTGTACGACGTCGCAGGCGGCTACGACGGGCCGCTGAAGCTGCAGGCCGCCGGGCCCTGGACGCTCGCCGCCGGGCTCGAGCGCACCCGCGGCGACCGGGCCGTCGTCGACGCGGGGGCCCGCCGCGACCTGGTGCAGTCCCTCGCCGAGGGCCTCATCGCGCACGTGGCGGCCGTCGCCGCGCGCGTGCCCGGCGCCACCGTGCTCGTCCAGCTCGACGAGCCCTCCGTCCCCGCCGTCCTGCAGGGCGGCCTGCCCTCGGTGAGTGGCTTCGGCAAGCTGGCGGCCGTCGAGTCCACCGTCGTCGAGCAGGAGCTCGCCGACCTGGTGCGGCGACTCCCCGTCCCGGTGGTGCTGCACTGTTGCGCGCCGCGCATGCCGATGGACCTGTTCCGCGCGGCCGGGGCCGCCGGGGTCTCCTTCGACCTCGGACTCGTCCAGGACCTCGACGCCGTCGGGACCGCGGTCGAGGCGGGCACCCACCTGTTCCCGGGCGTCGTGCCCGGCACCGACACCCCCCTGCCGTCGCCGAAGGCGACGGCCTCGCGGGTTCAGGCCTGGTGGCGGGAGATGGGCTTCGCGGCCGAGCAGCTTCCCGGTGCCGTCACGCTCACCCCGGCGTGCGGGCTCGCGGGGGCGACCCCCGCGTACGCGCGAGCAGCCATGGCGCACGTCCGCGAGGCGGCGAGGTACCTCCAGCCCGAGTGAGCCCGGGCGACACGACTTCGGAGACGGCCGTGTCCGGCGACGGCGGCACCTAACCTCCTGCCGTGCATCAGGCCTCCATCGACGGTGTCCCGGTCTTCTTCGTCGAGGGGCCGCCGCCGCTGACCGCCGGCCTCGGTCCTGCCCGACGGTGCCGTGTCCGCCGTCGCCCGCCGCGCCGACCTGGCCCCCGTCCTGGGCCGCGGCTCGACCGCCCTCGTCCTCCGCCGAACCCACGCCGACCTCGAGTACGTCCTGCTCCGCGGCGGCAGGGAGGTCGACCGCCACCGCTGGGGAGTGGCGCCCGGCGACCCGAAACTGCTCGCCGGCGCCACCGGCCGGCGGGAGCACGACGTCGCCTACCTGCACGACGTCACCGGAGATCCGGAGGAGATCTCCGCGCATGTGGTGCAGGCGCTCGGGCTTCCTCCGGAGGTACCCGCGCTGCTGGCCGCTGCGCCGGTCGCGGGGGAGCACGTCCCCGGGCTCGGCGCTCTGGGGGGCTTCCGGGCATCCGTGCGCGGGGAGTTCGATCCGCCGCCCGGTACCCGGGGGATCGTCCCCTGGTGGGAGAACCTCATGCGAGTCCGGCCGGCATGGTTCCGCGCACTGCACGCCGTCGCTGCCGCGCTGTGCGGGATCGCCGTCTGGCTGCTGTTCACGACGGACCTCGGCCTGCACGACCGGCTCCTCCACACGGTCACGGGGCTGGCGATCATCGGCCTGGCCTACTCCGTGTGGAACGTCCGCCCACCCCGTGGGAAGGAGCCTGCCGCCCAGCCGCCGCACGCCGAGGTGTCGCCGTCCGGGTGAAGGCCGGTTGACCGTCGTAGGCGGCGGATACCGTGCAACGGTGAGCACTGAGGCCGAACTCGACGAGCCGGCGGTCGTCCCCGCGACCGACCGGGAGGATCTCACCGAGGTCCCCGACGATGCCCGCACCCGGCACCGCGACCTGTCGGAGGAGCTCGATCGGTACGCGTTCGCCTACTACGTCCTCGACCAGCCGTTGACCAGCGACGGCCAGTACGACGAGCTGATGGGTGAGCTCAAGGCGCTGGAGGCCGACCATCCCGCCCTGGTCACACCCGAGTCGCCGAGCCAGAAGGTCAACGGCGGTTTCGCGGCGACCTTCTCGCCCGTCCAGCACCTCGAGCGGATGCAGAGCCTGGACAACGCGTTCTCCAGCGACGAGCTGTCGGCGTGGGCGTCCCGCGTGGAGCGGGAGGGCGGCGCCGGGGCCAGCTTCCTGTGCGAGCTGAAGGTGGACGGCGTCGCTGTCGACCTGGTCTACGAGCGCGGCCGGCTGGTCCGAGCCGCGACCCGGGGCGACGGGGTCACGGGGGAGGACGTCACCGCCAACGTCGCCACGATGGACGACGTCCCACAGCAGCTCACCGGCGAGGACGTTCCGGAGCTCCTCGAGGTCCGGGGGGAGATCTACTTCCCGATCGCCGCGTTCGCCGACGTCAACGCCGGCATGGTCGAGCAGGGCAAGCCGCCGTTCGCCAACCCCCGCAACGCCGCCGCGGGCTCACTCCGGCAGAAGGACGCGAAGGTCACCGCGTCCCGCCCGCTGCGGCTGGTCGTCCACGGCCTCGGCGCCCGTGGCGGGTTCGAGCCCGGCCGCCAGTCGGCCGCCTACGAGAAGCTGCGGGAACTCGGGCTGCCGGTGAGCGACCGGTTCCGGGTGGTCGACGACCTGACCGGCGTCTGGGCGTACATCGAGCGCTACCGCGAGCAGCGGCACTCGGTGGAGCACGAGATCGACGGCGTCGTGGTGAAGGTCGACCAGGTCGCCCTGCAGCGGCGGCTCGGCTCTACCTCCCGGGCGCCGCGCTGGGCGATCGCGTTCAAGTACCCGCCGGAGGAGGCGACGACCAAGCTCCTCGACATCCGGGTCAACGTCGGCCGCACGGGCCGGGTCACCCCGTTCGCCTTCATGGAACCGGTGAAGGTCGCCGGGTCGACCGTGCAGCTGGCCACCCTGCACAACGCGTCGGAGGTCAAGCGCAAGGGTGTCCGCATCGGCGACACCGTGGTCATCCGCAAGGCCGGGGACGTGATCCCCGAGGTGCTGGGGCCGGTGGTGGCGGCGCGGGACGGCTCCGAGCGGGAGTTCCTGATGCCCACGCACTGCCCCGAGTGCGGCACCGAGTTGCGGCCGGAGAAGGAGGGCGACGCCGACATCCGCTGCCCGAACGCCCGGTCGTGCCCCGCGCAACTGCGGGAGCGCGTCTTCCACGTCGCCGGCCGGGGCGCGTTCGACATCGAGAACCTCGGGTACGAGGCGGCGATCGCGCTGCTGAAGAGTCACCTGCTCGAGGACGAGGGCGACATCTTCTTCCTCGACGAGGAGAAGCTGTCCCGCTCGTCGTTCTTCACGAAGAAGGACGGCCGGCTCTCCGCCAACGGCGCCAAGCTGCTCGTCAATCTGCAGACCCGCAAGGACGTTCCGCTCTGGCGGGTGCTGGTGGCGCTGTCGATCCGGCACGTCGGCCCCACCGCCGCACAGGCCCTGGCCCGCGACTTCCGCTCGATGGACCGGATCATGGCCGCCACCGAGGAGGAGCTCGCGGCCGCGGATGGCGTCGGCCCGACCATCGCCGCCTCGGTGCGCGACTGGTTCGGCGTCGACTGGCACCGCGACGTCGTGGAGAAGTGGCGCACCGCCGGCGTCCGGATGGCCGACGCAGGGGAGGACGCACCGCCCGGCCCGCTGACCGGCGTCACCGTCGTCGTCACAGGCTCGCTGCGCGACTACAGCCGCGACCAGGCCATCGCGGCGATCCAGGAGCGCGGCGGCAAGGTCACCGGCTCGGTGTCGAAGAAGACCGGCTTCGTCGTGGTCGGGACCGATCCCGGGAGCAAGTACGACAAGGCCGTGCAGGTGAAGGCGCCGGTCCTCGACGACGACGGCCTCCGGGTCCTGCTCGAGGACGGCCCGGACGCCGCCCGCGAGGTCGCGACGATCGGCGACGGCTCCGACTGAGGTCAGTCGGGGGGCAGCGAGGCGACCGTCGTGGCGATGCCGGTGAGGTGCACCAGCCGCAGCAGCTCCGAGCGGCGGAACGCCGGACCGCCGGAGCGGCCCAGCACGACCGCGCAGCCGGGGCCGCCGTAGGGCGACGCCATCATCTCCAGCGCCATCTCTCGCCAGCGCTCCGGTAGCCAGTCGGCCTCGCTGGGCAGCAGCGCCGGTGCGTGCAGCGGCATCCAGGGCAGCGTCACGCCGTCGAACGTCGGTGCCGCGTCGGAGGCTGCGGCCACCTCCCAGCCGTCGCCCGCCGCCTCCAGGACGACCGCCCAGCCGCTGTGGAAGACCCGGGGCAGCTCGGCGGCGAGCAGCTTGGCCGACGTGCCCTCTGCGGCACGGGCCAGCCCCTCGAGCAGCTCCAGCTCGCGGTGGGTGTCGAGCGGCCCGGCGAACGGCCGCAGGGACTCCACCGTCACGCCGGGCACGGCCTGGGCGGCGGTGATGAGGCTGTCGGGCAGCCGGTCGCGGGGGAGCTCGACCACCACGTCGTCCACGGCCACGCCGTGCCCGCGCTCCAGCACGTCCAGGGAAACGATGTCGACGCCGGCGTCGCCGAGCGCGGTGGCCACCGCGCCCAGGATGCCGGGCCGGTCGGGCACCACCAGGCGCAGGAGATAGGACACGGTTCCTCCGGGTCGTCCTCGAAGTGCGGGCCGATCTCCGTCGATCGCGATGGGTGCAGCCTCTCACGCCGGTTCGGCGGGGAGGACCCCGAACGGTGCCACGTAGAGTGGCCTGGTCACGTCACCGGCCGAGAACCGAGCCGTCGCGCACCGCCGAAGTGGAGTCCCGCCCCAGCATGAGCACGCTCTCCCGGAAGGGTCAACTCTCCCGTGACGAGGTGGCGCACCTGGCGCACCTCGCCCGGCTGGCGGTGACCGACGAGGAGCTCGACCTCTTTGCCGATCAGTTGGCCGCCGTGCTCGACGCCGTTGCGCAGGTGGGGAAGGCCGCGGTCGAGGACGTTCCGCCGACCACTCACGCGGTGCCGATGACCAACGTCGTCCGTCCGGACGTCGCCCGCCCGAGCCTGCCCCGCGACGTAGTGCTCGCCGGTGCCCCGGCAGCCGAGGACGGTCGGTTCCGGGTGCCGCGGATCCTGCAGGAGGAGGCGTGAGTGACCTTCCGTCGATGAACGTCGACGAACTGCAGGCCGCACTGGCCGACGGGGCGACGTCGGTCGACGTCACCCGGGCCTACCTCGACCGCATCGCTGCGGCCGACGGCGAGTTGGGCGCCTATCTGCACGTCGACCCCGAGGCCGCACTCGCGCGGGCAGCCGAGATGGACTCCGCCGGCACCCGGGGCACAGGCCTCACCGGCATCCCGGTCGCGCTCAAGGACGTCGTCGTCACCAAGGGCGTCCCCACCACCAGCGGCTCGAAGATCCTCGAGGGCTGGAAGCCGCCGTACGACGCGACGGTGGCCGCCCGGCTCAAGGCGGCGGGCACGGTCCTGCTGGGCAAGACGAACATGGACGAGTTCGCGATGGGCTCCTCCACCGAGAACTCCGCCTACGGCGTCACCCGCAACCCCTGGGACCCGCAGCGGATCCCGGGCGGTTCCTCCGGCGGCTCGTCGGCAGCGGTCGCCGGCGGCCTCGCGCCGTGGGCCATCGGCACCGACACCGGCGGCTCGATCCGCCAGCCCGCGGCGCTCACCGGGCTGGTCGGGCACAAGCCGACCTACGGCTCAGTCTCCCGGTACGGCCTCATCGCCTTCTCCTCGAGCCTGGACCAGGCCGGCCCGATGGCCCGCACCGTGCTCGACGCAGCGCTGCTGCACGAGGCGATCGGCGGGTACGACCCGCTGGACTCCACCAGCATCGACGCGCCCCTGCCGGTCCTCGCCGAAGCGGCCCGCCGCGGCGCGGAGGGGAGCCTGGCCGGCCTCCGGGTCGGCGTCGTCCGCGAGCTCGGCGGCGAGGGGCACGCCGACGGGTACGAGGACGGCGTCCTCACCAGCTTCGCCGCCGCTGTCGCCCGGCTGGAGGCCATGGGTGCCGAGGTCCGTGAGATCTCCTGCCCGGCGTTCGACCTGGCGCTGGCCGCGTACTACCTGATCGCCCCCAGCGAGGCGTCGTCCAACCTGGCCCGCTTCGACGGCGTCCGGTACGGACTGCGAGTGGGGGACGACGGCGCCCGGGACCTCGACGAGGTCATGGCGCTCACCCGCGAGCAAGGCTTCGGTCCCGAGGTCAAGCGCCGGATCATCCTCGGCACCTACGCGCTCTCCAGCGGCTACTACGAGGCCTACTACGGCCAGGCGCAGAAGGTGCGCACGCTGATCAGCCGCGACTTCTCGGCCGCGTGGGACGGGGGGAACGGCGCCGGCGTCGACGTACTGGTCAGCCCCACGACGCCGACCGTCGCCTTCCCGCTCGGCGCCCGGGTCGACGACCCGATCGCCATGTACGCCGCGGACCTGTGCACGCTGCCGGCGAGCCTGGCCGGGGTGCCGGCCATCTCGGTGCCGTGCGGTCTGTCCGAGGGTCTGCCGGTCGGGTTCCAGATCATGGCCCCGGCCCTCGCCGACGACCGCTGCTACCGGGTGGCCGCCGCGCTGGAGGCCGCGCTGACCGACGAGCGCGGCGACCGCGGGTTCCTCGACCAGCTCGCCGCCCGGGCCGCGACGACGGAGGGTGCCGCATGAACGGTGCCCTCAAGGCCGCCTGGGTGCTCACCGCGTTCGTCGTCCTGGCGGGTGTCGTCCTCTGGATCGTCACCGGCCGCCCGCTCTTCGCCGTCTTCATCGTTCTCGGAGTGCTGACCGGCATCGGTGCCCTGGTGACCGGCCGCACCGTCCCGAAGGAAGGCCCCACCCCGTGAGCAGCGACAGGCTTGTCGACTTCGACGAGGTCCTCACTCGTTACGAGCCGGTCATCGGCCTGGAGACCCACGTCGAGCTGGGCACGGCCTCCAAGATGTTCTGCGGCTGCTCGACCACGTTCGGCGCCGAGCCCAACACCCAGACCTGCCCGGTCTGCCTCGGCCTGCCCGGCTCGCTGCCGGTGGCCAACGAGGTGGGGATCGAGTCGACGATCCGCATCGGCCTGGCGCTGGGCTGCCGGATCGCCACCTGGAGCCGGTTCGCCCGCAAGAACTACTTCTACCCGGACATCCCCAAGGGCTTCCAGACCACGCAGTACGACGAGCCGCTGTGCACGGCCGGGCACCTCGACGTCGAGGTCGACGGCGAGATCTACCGCGTGGAGATCGAGCGAGTGCACCTCGAGGAGGACACCGGCAAGAACCTGCACGTCGGAGGCGCCACCGGGCGCATCCACGGCGCCGACCACTCGCTGATCGACTACAACCGGGCCGGCATCCCGCTCGTCGAGATCGTCACGCGGCCGATCCCCGGAGCCGGCGCGAAGGCGCCAGAGGTGGCCCGGGCCTACGTCAACGAACTGCGCGAGATCGTGCGGGCGCTCGGTGTCTCCGACGTGAAGATGGAGCAGGGCAGCCTGCGCTGCGACGTCAACGTCTCGCTCGCCCCGATCGGCAGCCTCGAATGGGGCACCCGCAGCGAGACCAAGAACGTCAACTCGCTGCGCTCGGTCGAGCGGGCCGTGCGTTACGAGATGCGTCGCCAGGCCGCCGTCCTCGACGAGGACGGCCGGGTCGTGCAGGAGACCCGGCACTTCCACGAGGACACCGGCAGCACCTCGCCCGGGCGGAGCAAGGAGGAGGCGACCGACTACCGGTACTTCCCCGAGCCCGACCTCGTGCCGGTCGCCCCCGACGAGGAGTGGGTCGAGAAGCTTGCCGCGGCGCTGCCCGAGCTGCCCGCCGCGCGCCGGACGCGGCTGTCGGAGGAGTGGGGCATCGCCCCGACCGAGATGGCCTGGCTGGTCAACGCCGGCGCGGTCGAGCTCGTCTCCGACACCGTCGCGGCCGGCGCCACGCCGACGGACGCCCGGAAGTGGTGGCTGGGTGAGCTCGCCCGCCGCGCGAACGACGCCGGGGTGGAGCTGGCCGAACTGGCGGTGACGCCGGCCCAGGTGGCCGAGCTGGTGGCCCTGGTGGGCGCCGGCACGATCAACGACCAGCTGGCCCGGCAGGCCCTCGACGGTGTGCTGGCCGGTGAGGGCGACCCGGCCGCGGTCGTCCAGAGCCGCGGCCTCGCCGTCATGGGTGAGTCCGACGAGCTGGTCGCCGCCGTGGACGCCGCGATCGAGGGCAACCCCGACGTCGCAGACAAGGTCCGCGGCGGCAAGGTGGCGGCGATCGGCGCCCTGGTCGGCGCGGTCATGAAGGCCACCCGCGGCAAGGCCGACGCAGCCACCGTCAAGCGGATGCTCGAGGAGCGGCTGACGGCAGGCTGACGGTCGTACCCGGACTGGGCCCGGAGGGCTCCCGCCGGGGACGGCAGAACAGCTCAGCTCACTCAGCTCACCTGGGGTACTGCACCTCGCCGCGGTGCGGTCCGGAGGACCGCGGTGTCGAGGACCGCGGTGTCACAGCGGGGAGCTGCCGGTCGAGGTCGGCGGCTGGATGCGCAGCACCTTGTCGTCGTCCCCCTTCGGCGTCCCGATGCCGTCGCGGTTGGACGTGGTGATCCAGAGGGCGCCCTGCGGGTCGAGCACCACGGTGCGCAGCCGGCCGTACTGACCGGCGAGGAAATCCTCGGGCTTCCCGGTCACCGTTCCGGTCTTGTCGACGGTGAGGGCGAGCACGCGCTCGCCGTCCATGGCGCCGAGGAACACCCCACCGGCCGCGGCCGCGCAGCCGCCGAGGCCGCCCTCCGCGGCGCCGAACTCGGCCACCGGCGGTGTCCCCTGCGGGGCGCCGTAGTCGCCGCCGCCGGTGATCGCGTTCAGTTCGTCCGGTCCGTCGAGCGTGGCATCGGTGGCGTACAGGGCCTCGGCCCCGTGCTGGCACAGCGCGGTGACGTCGCGGTGACCGCGGCTGTACACCGGTGAGGCGCCCACCGCGCGACCGAAGACGTCGATCCGGAGCACCTTGCCGGCGAGCGAGTTCGGGTCGTCGGCCAGCGCGGGGTTCCCGGTGTCGCCGGTGCCGACGAAGAGGGTTCCGTCGGCACCGAAGAGCAGGGCGCCGCCGTTGTCGGTCTCTCCCCGCGGGATGCCGGTGAGCACCGGGTTCGGGGTTCCGCCCAGCGGGAAGCGGACGACGCGGTTGTCGGTCGCCGTCGACAGGTAGGCGTAGACCAGCCCGTCCTCGAGGTACGTGGGGGAGATGGCCAGCCCGAGCAGACCGCCGTCGCCGGTGGTGTCGACGCCCGGAACCGTCATCAGCTCACGCGCGGGGGACCGGTCCGGGAAGACGTGCAGGAGACGGCCGGTCTCCCGTTCGCCGACGATCGCGCTGCCGTCGGCCAGGACCACCAGCCCGGTCGGCACGTTCAGGCCCGAGGCGACGACGTTGGCATCGCCGGCCTGCTGGCCCGATCCCGGCTGGGCGGGGTCACCCGGCACCGGCGCCTGGGACGTCGGCGGACCGACCTCGGGGGGCGCCCCCTCAGGGAGCGGATGGAAGGGCCCGACGGGGTGGTAGCCGCCGCCGCAGCCGGCCAGGAGACTGGCCGTGAGCAGGCCCGCGAGCAGCAGGCCGGATGCCCGTCCTCCCGCCCGCAGCCACACACACTGCAGAGTACGTGCGTGCCGAGGTGCGTCGGCGGCTCGCCGGACGGTTGTGCGGGCGGCCTAGGGTGAACGGCCGTGCCGCGCCTGAACCTCGACCCCGACGAGCCTCTCCATGTGCTGGTGCCCTCACGCGCCATCGCGACGGCGGTGGAAGCTCTCTCGCCCCGCGTGCGCGCCCATCGGGTCGATCCGGCCGACGGCGCTCCGACCGGGGACGCCGCCCGCGCCCAGGTCTGGGTGCCCCGCGCCGGCGGTGCGGTGATCCCGGACAACGGTTTCCTCGAGGGGCTGCCACGGCTGCAGTTGGTCCAGTTGCTGAGCGCCGGCGCCGAGCGGTTCGTCGGCCGGCTGCCCGAGGGGGTGCTGCTCTGCAACGCGCGCGGTGCGCACACGCCGTCGACCGCCGAGTGGGCCGTCACGGCGACGCTGGCCGCCCAGCGCGGAATCCCCTACTTCGTCCGTGAGCAGGGCGCCGGGCGGTGGTCGTCGGCGACGTTCTCCTCGCTCGTGGGTGCCCGCGTGCTCGTCGTGGGCGCCGGTGACATCGGGACGACGATCGGCCGGATGCTCGCCGGCTTCGACGTCGAGCTGACCTACGTCGCCCGCACCGCGCGGGACGGCGTCCGCTCGACCGCGGAGCTCCCGCAGCTGCTGCCGCACGCCGACGTGGTGATCCTCATCGTCCCCGTGACGCCGGAGACCACCGGCATGGTCGACGCACGCTTCCTCGCCGCCATGGCCGACGGCGCGCTGCTGGTCAATGCCGCGCGGGGAGTCGTCGTCGACACCGACGCCCTCCTCGCCGAGCTCACCGCGGGCCGGCTGCGAGCGGCCCTCGACGTCACCGACCCCGAACCGCTCCCGGAGGGGCATCCACTGTGGTCGGCGCCGGGTCTGCTGCTCACACCGCACGTGGCGGGAGCCGTGCCGGAGACCAACGCACGGGCCGCCGCGGCGGTGACCGACCAGCTGGCCCGGGTGCTCGCCGGGGAGCCGCTGGTCAACCTCGTCGACCGCTACTGACCGCTCATGCCGGCGGCGGCGGCACGTCGATCCGGCCGCCGGAGAGCGCCGCCAGGCGGGGGAGGTCGCGGGCCCGCATCACCGGCATGCGCAGTTCGGTGCCCCGGGTCGTGACCAGCCAGAGCTCCCCGCGCGGTGCCACCCGGATGCCGGCGAGCTCGCTCCACGGGACCCGTCGCTCGCCGGCCAGGGACCGCACGGTCAGACCGTCCTCGGCGATGTCCACGCCCACGCGCAGCACCCAGACGGCGACAGCCAGGGGGATCAGCAGCAGGACGGGGGTCCACGACGCG
Source organism: Blastococcus sp. (assembly GCA_025965695.1). Lineage (GTDB taxonomy): Bacteria > Actinomycetota > Actinomycetes > Mycobacteriales > Geodermatophilaceae > Blastococcus_B. The sequence continues at coordinate 29,532 of JAOPWM010000080.1, read as the reverse complement.
GCGAAGGCCACCGGGACCACGCACAGCGCCAGGAGACCCACGGGGATGAGCGCGGTCCGGTTCATCCGCAGGCGGGCAGGGGAGTCCACGAGGCGTCATCATCCCACCCGTCCCGGAGCGGCCCGGTGCCCGCGGCCTAGCATTCTGGCTCGTGACGACCGTCGAGGACCGCCCCACCGGAGACCACGCAGACAGCCAGACGCGGAACCCGCTCAAGCCGCGCAGCTGGGAGGTGACCGACGGGGACACCAAGGCCCCGGCCCGGGCCATGCTCCGCGCCGTCGGCATGGGCGACGACGACTGGGTCAAGCCGCAGATCGGCGTCGCGTCGTCCTGGAACGAGATCACCCCCTGCAACCTCTCCCTCGACCGGCTCGCGAAGCGGGCCAAGGAGGGGGTGCGCGCTGCGGGTGGGTTCCCGATGGAGTTCGGCACGATCTCGGTCTCCGACGGCATCTCGATGGGCCACGAGGGCATGCGCGCCTCGCTGGTGTCCCGCGAGGTCATCGCCGACTCGGTCGAGACCGTCATGTTCGCCGAGCGGCTCGACGGCTCGGTCCTGCTGGCCGGCTGCGACAAGTCGCTGCCCGGGATGCTGATGGCCGCCGCCCGGCTCGACCTGGCCAGTGTCTTCATGTACTCGGGCTCGACGCTGCCGGGCAAGCTCGGGGACAAGGACCTGACCCTGATCGACGTCTTCGAGGGCGTCGGCGCCTGCGCGGCCGGGAAGATCACTCGCGACGAGCTCACCGCGATCGAGAAGGCCGCCTGTCCGGGCATGGGCTCGTGCGGCGGGATGTACACCGCGAACACCATGGCCAGCGTGGCCGAGGCGCTCGGCATGGCGCTGCCCGGCAGTGCTGCGCCCCCGGCGCCCGACAGCCGCCGGGACGCCTTCGCGGTCGCCTCCGGCGAGGCCGTGGTCAACCTGCTCAAGCACGGCATCACCGCGCGGCAGATCATGACCAAGAAGGCGTTCGAGAACGCCATCACGGTGGTCATGGCCCTCGGTGGCTCGACCAACGCCGTCCTGCACCTGATGGCGATCGCCTACGAGGCGCAGGTCGACCTCACACTGGAGGACTTCAACCGGATCGGCGACCGCACGCCGCACCTGGCCGACGTCAAGCCGTTCGGCCGCTTCGTCATGACCGACATCGACCGCATCGGTGGGGTCCCGGTCGTGATGCGGGCGCTGCTGGACGCGGGCCTGCCGCACGGCGACGCGCTCACCGTCACCGGCAAGACCATGGCCGAGAACCTGGCCGAGATCGCCCCGCCCGACCCGGACGGCGCGATCATCCACGCGATGGGCAATCCGATCCACAAGACCGGGGGCCTCGTCGTGCTGCGCGGCTCGCTCTCCCCGGACGGGGCGGTCGTGAAGTCGGCCGGATTCGACGCCGAGGTCTTCGAGGGCACCGCCCGCGTGTTCGACGGCGAGCAGGGGGCCATGGACGCGGTCACCGAGGGCACTCTGCAGCCCGGCGACGTCGTCGTCATCCGGTACGAGGGGCCCAAGGGCGGCCCGGGCATGCGCGAGATGCTCGCCGTCACCGGCGCGATCAAGGGCGCCGGGCTGGGCAAGGACGTGCTGCTGCTGACCGACGGGCGCTTCTCCGGCGGGACGACGGGTCTCTGCGTCGGCCATGTCGCGCCGGAGGCCACGAACGGCGGCCCCATCGCCTTTGTCCGCGACGGCGACCGGATCCGGCTCGACCTCGCCGCCCGCACCCTCGACCTGCTGGTCGACGAGACCGAGCTGGCCGCCCGCCGCGAGGGCTGGGAACCGTTGCCCCCGCGCTATACCACCGGGGTCCTCGGCAAGTACGCCAAGCTCGTCGGGTCGGCGGCACAGGGCGCGATCTGCGGCTGAGCGGCGCACGAACGCCTTGCTGACGCCGTTCGGCGGGCATCCCCCGAACGGGTGACGGCGGCACCCGTCCCGCTTGTCACCGTCGGTGAGGATGCCGAGACAACCGGTGTGGACCCTCGTCGATGGTGGCTGTTCGCCGGCGCCGTGCCGGTGACGATCGCCTGCGCGCTTGCCTCGGGCAACGCCGCCCTGCAGCCCCTCGGTGACGTCGCAGTTCTCGTCACCGGGCTGGTGGCCGCTGTGGTCCTGTGGGTCGTCGGCGGCAGCCGGGACCGCTCGGCGAGCTGGCGGCTGCTCGCCGTGGCGCCGCTGCTGCCGGTCCTCGGTTACGGCCTGGCCGTACTTGTCGACCCGCCGAACACCCTCCAGCTGGTTGTGCTCCGCTGGGCTCCCACGGTTCCTGCCTATGTCCTCGCGATCATCGCCAGCCTCGGCCTCGCGGGGCGGGCTCGGCTGCGCACCGGTCGGCGGCTCGCGGTCGAGGTGGCGCTCTTCTTCACCGCGTGCCTGATCGTCGTCAATCTGCTCGTCACCGGTCCCGTGGGCGGGTGGTCGGCCCTCGGCCCTCAGGAGAAGGGGGTCCTGGGTGCGGCCGTCGTGGCGACGTCGGCGGCGATGGCCGCGGCACTCACGTTGCTGGGCGTCGTCGAGGCACGCCAGCGGTCGATGGCGGCCGCGCTGTTGGCCGGCATGGTGCTGCTCGCCAGCGGCCGCGGCCTGGGGACGTCCGCCAGGCTCTCGGGGACCCTCGGCGCAGTGGACGTCAGCCGATTCCTCATCGCTGCCGGCCTGCACCTGCTCGTCCTCGCCGTGCTCCTCGCTCCTGGGCCGGGTGACCGGCCCGCGGGCTTGCCTCGCGGCAGGTCGACCGACGTGGGGCAGATGCTGCCGCACGTCGCATTGTTCCTCGCGGTGACGGCCGCGGGCGGCGCAGCCCTGACCGATCACGGGCTGAGTCTCGGCACCTTCGTCGGAGCCGTGCTCTGCGTCGCCCTCGCCGGGGTGCATCGGTGGATCACTGCGCGCGACGAGGAACGCATGGAGGCGCGTCTGCGGCGCAGCGAGGCCCACTTCCGCGCCCTCGTCCAGTCCGCCGGCGACGCCGTGGTCATCCTCGACGGCGACCTGCGCATCACCTGGTCCTCGCCGGCCCTGCAGCGGTCGCTCGGCCCGGCGGCCGACGATCTCCTCGGCCGCCCGCTGCTCGAAGCGGTGCACCCCGACGACGTGGCGACGCTGGCCGCCGTCCTGCCGACGTCCGCCGCGGAAGCCGCGCCGGTGACGGCCGACGCCGGGCTGCTGACCCTGCGCCTGCCCGACGCGTCGGGGGAGTGGCGCTACCTCGAGGCCGGTGTCTCCGACCTGCGCGGGGTCGCCGACGTAGCCGGGGTCGTCCTGCACTGCCGGGACATGACCGACCGGCACGCCCGTGAGCAGGCGCTGCAGAGTGTCGCGTACACCGACCCCATGACCGGGCTGCCCAACCGGGCCGGCTTCCTCCGGCTCGTGCGGCAATCGCTGGCCGACGCCGCGGACCAGTCGTCGACGATGCTCGTGATCGAGCTGGACGGCTTGGCCGCCGCACGCGAGAACGCCGGTCGCGAGATCGTCGCCACGGTCGAGGCCGAGGTCGGCCGGCGGCTGCGTGCCACCGTGCGCGGTGAGGACGTCGTCGCCCGCATGGGCGGTGGGGGCTTCGCCGTCCTGACCCGGGGGGACGACGCCGACGCCGACCGGCTGGCCGCCCGGTGCCTGTCCGTCGTCGAGCAGCCCATCCTCACGACCGCCGGGATCATGGAGCTGACCTCCGGTGTCGGAGTCGTCCCGCTGGAGGAGGGGCTCGGCCTGGAGGGGCTGCTCGGCCGGGGCGACCTGGCCGTGCGGGCCGCGCACGAGGCGGGTCCCGGCTCGGCCCGTCGCTACAGCGTCGCCCTCGGCGATGCGGCTGCCCGACGTGACCGCCTCCGGCACGACCTGCAGGGGGCGCGGGCCCGCAGGGAGTTGTTCCTGCTCTTCCAGCCCATCGTGGCGCTCGAGCAGCAGCGGATCACCGGCATGGAGGCGCAGCTGCGCTGGCAGCACCCCCAGCTCGGTGAGGTGCCGCCCGAGGAGTTCCTCGCGCTGGCCGAGCGCGCCGGCCTGATCGGTGAGCTGATGCGCTGGGTGGTGGAGGAAGCCGCCTGCGCCGCCGCCGGGCTGCCCGAGCGTGAGGACCCGCTGCGCATCGGCGTCACGATCCCGTTCGGGTACCTCGCCACCGGCGCTGTGGTCTCCGATGTGGAGCAGGCGCTGCGCCGGTCCGGCCTGGCGCCCGAGCGGCTGATCCTGCAGATCAACGGACCTGCGGTGATGTCGGAGGACGAGCGGACGGGGCTCGACGTGGCGAGCCTGCGGCTCATGGGCGTGCACGTGGCGCTCGACGGCTTCGGCAGCGGTTCCTCGGCGCTGGCCCACCTGACCCGGCTGCCCATCGACGTCCTGCGGTTGGACCGCTCGCTGATCAGCCGGATCGACCGGGATCCGCAGAGCCGGGCGCTGTGCGAGTCGATCGTCGGCATCGGCCGCGCGCTCGGGGTGGACGTCGTGGCCGACGGGGTCGAGACGCCCGCGCAGCTGGCCGCCCTGTGCGGGTTCGGCTGTGGCTTCGCCCAGGGCTTCCTGATCTCCCGTCCGCTGCCGCTCGCCGGCTTCACGGCGATGTTCGCCGACAGCGCCGGGCTGCTCTGGCCGGGCCTGGTCGGCTCGCGGTGACCGGTACCCAGGCGGCGGATCGAAGCGACCCGGACCGGCCGGCAGACGAACGGACGGCACCGGAACCGGCAGCACCGGAACCGGCAGCACCGGAACCGGCAGCACCGGAACCGGCAGCACCGGAACCGGCAGCACCGGAACCGGCATGGCCACGTGCCGCGGTGCTGTCTTCCCTGGCCGCGACCGCGCTCGGCGCCGGCGTGCTGCAACTGGGGCGCCCGGAATGGAACGGCTGGACCGGGCCCGCGGTGCTGGCCATGGCCACCGTCGTCGTCGCCATCTCCGTCCTGCGGCACAGCCGCCGGATGGACCCGGTCGCGACCGCGACGTGGCGGGGCTTCGCCGCGATCGCCGGTCTGCTGGCCCTGGGCCACGTGATCCGCGCGATCGGCGGCCTGGGGGTCAACCCCTCGGCCGCGAGTCTGTCGGACCTGCCGCTGGCAGCGACCGGACCGGTCGCCGTCCTGATGTGCGTCTGGCTGGTCCGGTCGACCGGGGGCAGGGTCCGCGTGCAGACCGTCCTGGACGCCGCGGTCGCGCTGGTCGCGCTCGGTGTGCTGCTGGAGATGCTGTTCCCGCTCACCGTCGGCGTGGCCGGCGGCCGGGCCGCGCTGATGCTGACGGTGGGCTACCCGACGGTCAGTGCGCTCCTCTGCGCCGCGGGACTGGTGACGTTCGCCGGCGTCTCCGCCCCACGCCGGGCTGCAGCCGCGTGGCTGCTGCTCACCTTCGCCTCTCTCGGGGTGACGATGGTCAGCGGTGCCCTCGCCGTCGGGCGGCCCTCGGCGGTGCTCGACGTCGTCGCCGGCACGGCCTATCTGGGCATGCTCGCCGCAGCGACGCAGGCGCTGGCCGCCGACCCCGGGCCGCGGGCCCGTGCCGACGAGCCCACCGCGGCAGTGCCGCTGGCCGGCGTGGTCGTCAGCTACTGCCTCGGCTTCGGCGTCCTGCTCCTGCTGCTCGGGGGACTCTCCTTGGGCCGTCCGCTCGTGACGCTCGAGGCGGTCACCGTCGCCGGGCTGATGGTCCTGACCTTCGCCCGCACGCTGGTCTGGGCGCGGGACGGGGCCCGGTTGACCCGTCAGGTGCTGCGCACCGAGGGTTTCTTCCGGAGCCTCGTGCACCGTTCCGCCGACGTCACCATCGTGCTCGACCACCGCGGTCAGGTCACGTGGGCCTCGACCGCGGCACAGGGCCAGTCCACCTGGTCTCCGCGCGACCTCGAGGGCCGGCAGCTGCGCGACTTCGTCCACGAGGACGACCGGCACGAGCTGTACCGCGTGCTCCACCCGACGGCTGACGAGGACGAGGCACGCGGCCCGGTCTTCCGGCTGCGCGCGCGCGACGGATCGTGGCGGCAGTTCGAGACCGTCCGGACGGCGTCATCGGCCGGGCTGCCGGGTCCCTCCCGGCTGCCGGGGCGACGATCCGAGCCCGGTCGGGACGGGCTGGTGCTGCACCTGCGCGACGTCGCGGGGCGGCGGAGCAGCGAGCTGGAGCTGGAGCGGCTGGCCTACACCGACTACCTGACCGGGCTGCCGAACCGCGCCCGGCTGATGGCCGGCCTGGCCACGGCCCGCGCCCGCGTGGCCGGGGGCGGGGCACCCGCCTGCCTCCTGCTGCTGGACCTCGACGGCTTCAAGCCGGTCAACGACGTGGCCGGTCACGAGGCGGGGGACGACCTGCTCGTGCTGGTTGCTGCCCGGCTGCGGGCCACGGTCCGGGACGGGGACCTCGTGGGCCGGCTCGGCGGCGACGAGTTCGCCGTCCTCGTCACCGACGGACTGGAGGAGGCCACGGCGCTCGCCGAGCGCATCGTCGCCGAGCTGGGAACGGTGCACCGGGCCCCCGGAACCGAGGGGTACGCGTCCGGTGTCGTCTTCGACGTCTCCGGCAGCATCGGCGTTGCCGAGCTTCACCCGGCCGACGACGTGTCGACGACGATCCGCTCGGCCGACCTCGCCCTGCGCGCGGCCAAGGCCGCGGGCAAGAGCTGCGTCCGGACGGCGGATCACGCGATCGACAGCGCGACCGGACGGCGCACCCGGCTGGCCCGGGACCTGCCCGCTGCTCTCGAGCAGGAGCAGTTCCGGGTGGACTACCAGCCGGTCGTGGGGGTGAAGGAACGCCGGATCCTGGGCCTGGAGGCGCTCGTGCGCTGGGACCACCCCGTGCTCGGGACCGTGCCGCCCGACGAGTTCATCTCGCTGGCCGAGGACGACGGCCTGATCGTGGCCCTGCAGCGGTGGGTGCTCCAGCAGGCCACGACCGACGCCGCCGCCCTGCTGGTGGCCGGGTGGGACGTGCAGATGGCGGTGAACGTCTCCGTGCGTCATCTGCAGGCCGGCTGCCTGGCTCCTGACGTCGCTCGCGCGCTGGCGGAGTCGGGGCTGCCGCCGCACAAGCTCATCGTCGAGATCACCGAGTCGGTGATGCTCGACGCCGAGGACCGCCTCGAGAGCGACCTCGCCACGCTCAAGGCGATGGGCTGCGTGCTCGCAGTGGACGACTTCGGCCGCGGATACTCCTCGCTGGCCTACCTGGCCCGGCTGCCGGTCGACATCCTTAAGCTCGACCGCGAGTTCTTCGCCGAGATCGAGCGGGACGAGCGGGCGGCCGCGCTCGTGTCGGCCATCGTCGAGCTGGGCCATACGCTGGGCATGGACGTCGTCGCCGAGGGCGTCGAGACCACCGGTCAGCTCGCCGCCCTGCGGGGCATGCAGTGCCGTTACGTCCAGGGGTGGCTGTTCGGCCGGCCGATGCCACTCGCCGAGCTGCGGCTGCTGCTGGAGGACTTCGACCCGGCCCTGCTGGACGAAGCCCCGGTGTCGGAAATGGACATGCGTGTCCATACAGTGGGACACGCTGGTTGACGATCCCGGCGGGCGAGGCGCACAGTGTGCAGGTGCCTCGCGCCTGCTTGCCCGTCACCGGCTGCCCGCGCAGCCTCGTAGTCGCCTAGCGCGTCGGTCTGCCGACCGACGCGCTGACCCCTCCGTGCCTGTGGCACGAGGGGTTTTTTGTTGCCCGTCGAGCCCGTCCCACAACAGCTAGGCCCAGGAGAACGCCGAGATGACCACCACTCCGAGCGAGCACGCCGCCCGTGAGGCCGCCACCCGCGAGGCCGCTGCCTCCCTGGCCGGCGTCGAGACGACGGCCCGTTCCACGGCCGATGCCGCTGTCGAGCCGGCCACGGGCATCACCGGGGCGCAGAGCCTCGTGCGCTCGCTCGAGGCCGTCGGTGTCGAGGTGATCTTCGGCATCCCGGGTGGGGCGATCCTTCCGGCGTACGACCCGCTGTTCGACTCGAAGGTGCGACACGTCCTGGTCCGCCACGAGCAGGGCGCCGGCCACGCCGCAACCGGTTACGCCCAGGCCACCGGCAAGGTCGGCGTCTGCATGGCGACCTCCGGGCCCGGCGCCACCAACCTCGTGACCCCGCTGGCCGACGCGCACATGGACTCCGTCCCGATCGTGGCGATCACCGGTCAGGTGCCCAGCGCCGCGATCGGCACCGATGCCTTCCAGGAAGCCGACATCCGGGGCATCACGATGCCGGTGACCAAGCACAACTTCCTGGTCACCGACGCCGCTGAGATCCCGCAACGGATCGCCGAGGCATTCCACCTGGCCAGCACCGGGCGTCCGGGGCCGGTCCTGGTCGACATCCCCAAGGACGTGCTGCAGGCGACGACGGACTTCTCCTGGCCGCCCCGGCTGGACCTGCCCGGCTACAAGCCGACCACCCGCCCGCACGGCAAGCAGGTCCGCGAGGCCGCCGCGCTGATCGCGGCCGCCCGCCGTCCGGTCCTCTACGTCGGTGGCGGTGTGCTCAAGGCGCACGCCAGCGCCGAGCTGGCCGAGCTGGCCGAACTCACCGGTGCCCCGGTCGTCACGACCCTGATGGCGCGTGGCGCCTTCCCGGACAGCCACCCCCAGAACCTCGGCATGCCCGGCATGCACGGCAACGTCACCGCGGTGACCGCCCTGCAGAAGGCCGACGTCCTGGTGGCCCTCGGCGCCCGGTTCGACGACCGGGTGACCGGTGACCTGGCCAGCTTCGCGCCGGGCGCGCTCGTGGTGCACGCCGACATCGACCCGGCGGAGATCGGCAAGAACCGCAAGGCCGACGTGCCGATCGTCGGGGACGCCAAGGAGACGATCGCCCAGCTGGTCGAGGCGCTGCGCGGTGACCGCGAGGCCGGACGTATCGCGGACCTGACAGCCTGGTGGGCGCAGCTCGACGACTGGCGGGAGCGGTACCCGCTCGGCTACGACTGGCCCGAGGACGGCTCGCTGTCCCCGCAGTACGTCATCGAGCGGCTCGGCGCGATCGCCGGCCCGGACGCGATCTACGCGGCGGGTGTCGGCCAGCACCAGATGTGGGCCGCGCAGTTCGTGAAGTACGAGAAGCCGGGCAGCTGGCTCAACAGCGGCGGGCTGGGCACGATGGGCTACGCCGTCCCGGCCGCCATGGGCGCCAAGTACGGGCGCCCGGACACCACCGTGTGGGCGATCGACGGCGACGGCTGCTTCCAGATGACCAACCAGGAGCTCGCCACCTGCGCCATCGAGGGCATCCCGATCAAGGTCGCCGTCATCAACAACGGCAACCTCGGCATGGTCCGGCAGTGGCAGACCCTGTTCTACGAGGGTCGCTACTCCAACACGAAACTGCACGCGCGCAACGCCGACGGCACCCCCAAGGCGGTGCGCATCCCCGACTTCGTCCTCCTCGCCGAGGCGCTGGGCTGTGTGGGGCTGCGCTGCGAGACGAAGGACGACGTCGACGCGGTGATCGAGAAGGCGATGGCCATCAACGACGCCCCGGTCGTCATCGACTTCGTCGTCGGCCACGACGCCCAGGTGTGGCCGATGGTCGCCGCGGGCGCCAGCAACGACGACATCCTGGCCGCGCGCGACGTGCGCCCGGTCTTCGGCGACGGACAGGTCTGAGGAGCACACCATGTCGCGTCACACGCTCTCGGTCCTGGTGGAGAACAAGTCCGGTGTCCTGGCCCGCGTCTCGGCGCTGTTCAGCCGCCGCGGGTTCAACATCGAGTCCCTCGCCGTCGGGCCGACGGAGAACCCCGACCTGTCCCGTATGACGATCGTCGTCGACGCGGAGAGCGCGCCGCTCGAGCAGATCACCAAGCAGCTGAACAAGCTGATCGAGATCATCAAGATCGTCGAGCTGGACGGCGGCGCCGCCGTGCAGCGCGAGCTGCTGCTGGTGAAGGTGCGCGCGCCCCTGGCCGAGCGCACCCAGGTGCTGCAGACCGCCGAGCTCTTCCGGGCCCGCGTGGTCGACGTCAACCCCGACACGGTGACCCTCGAGGCCACCGGCACCCCCGACAAGCTGCAGGCGCTGCTCGCCGTCCTCGCCCCACTGGGTATCAAGGAGATGGCGCAGTCCGGGACCGTGGCCCTGGGCCGGGGTCCGCGCTCGATGAGCGGCGCCGGTACCTTGCGCCCGGTCGAACGAACTGCCTGATTCACGAGCTGTCTGAACGACCTCACGAGAAACAACCGAAGGAGCAAGCAGAGCATGGCCGCCGAGATCTTCTACGACGACGACGCCGACCTGTCGATCATCCAGGGGCGCACCGTCGCCGTCCTGGGGTACGGCAGCCAGGGGCACGCGCACGCGCTGTCCCTGCGTGACTCCGGGGTCGACGTCCGCGTCGGCCTGCCCGAGGGCAGCAAGAGCCGGCCGAAGGCCGAGGCCGAGGGGCTGCGCGTCGTCACCCCGGCCGAGGCGGCCGCCGAGGCCGACCTGATCATGATCCTCGCGCCCGACCACGTGCAGCGGACGCTGTACGCGGAGTCGGTGGAGCCGAACCTCCAGGTCGGCGACGCCCTGTTCTTCGGCCACGGCTTCAACATCCGCTTCGGCTACATCAAGCCCCCGGCCGGCGTCGACGTCGCCATGGTCGCCCCGAAGGGTCCCGGCCACCTGGTGCGCCGCGAGTTCGAGAACGGCAAGGGCGTGCCCTGCCTGGTCGCGGTGGAGCAGGACGCGAGCGGCAATGCCCTCGAGCTGGCGCTGTCCTACGCCAAGGCGATCGGCGGCACCCGCGCCGGCGTCATCAAGACCACCTTCGCCGAGGAGACCGAGACCGACCTGTTCGGCGAGCAGGCCGTGCTCTGCGGTGGTGCCAGCGCGCTGATCACCGCCGGGTTCGAGACCCTGACCGAGGCCGGTTACCAGCCCGAGGTCGCCTACTTCGAGTGCCTGCACGAGCTGAAGCTGATCGTCGACCTCATGTACGAGGGCGGCATCGCCAAGCAGCGCTGGTCGGTGTCCGACACTGCCGAGTACGGCGACTACACCTCCGGGCCGAAGATCATCGACGCCCGCGTGAAGGCGGCCATGGGCGACGTCCTGGCGCGGATCAAGGACGGCTCCTGGGCTGCCGAGTTCATCGCCGACCAGGACGCCGGGGCGCCGGACTTCAAGCGCCGCCGGGCCGAGGCGGAGGCGCACCCGATCGAGGAGACCGGGCGCAAGCTGCGCGGCCTGATGAGCTGGGTGTCCGCGTCGGACGACTACACCGGCACGGCTGCCCGCAGCTGATCAGCCCCTGATGCACGAACGGCCCCCCGCCACTGGCGGGGGGCCGTTCGTCGTGCGGGGGGCTAGCTCTGCGGGTACTTCGGTGACGGTCCGAAGCGGTTGGTCCCCGCCTGGCTGTCCAGACAGCTGAAGACCAGCACGACGATCCCCCCGAACGGGATCAGGCCGAGGAACAGCCACCAGCCGGAGCGGTCGGTGTCGTGCAGACGGCGCACCGCGACCGCCAGGCTCGGCACCAGCAGACCCAGGATGAGGATCACCTCGAGAACCGGAGCGCCGAGCGCCGCGTCGATGATCGCTGCCACGATGCTGGCGAGGAAGTAGGCGAGGATGAACCACCAGTACTCGGAACGCCTCGCCCGCCCCGAGAAGTTGGCGTAGTTGCTCAGCACGCTGCGCACCGCGTCGGCGAACCCGATCTGCGCGGTGGGGGTTGCGGCGTAAGCCGGGGCGTAGGCGGGTGCGGGGTAGCCGCCGGGCTGCTGGGGTGCGCCCCAGCCGGACTGGTTCTGCGGGTAGTTCTGATCTGGACCGGGGGTCGGGCTCGACATCGGGCAGCTCCTCCTGAGCGTGCCGCCTGAGTGGCGGGTTGGTGGCGGAGTGTAAGGGGCGCCACAACGTTCAGGCGGAGTTATCCACGTATCGATCCGGATACGAAACCCGCTGGTCGAGGCCCCCGCTGCGATGGCAGCGGGGGCTCGTCGTCGTGCGGAGTGCTCTCAGGCTCCGCGGCGTGCCCGGTGCGCGGCGAAGAAGTCGGCCGCCGGCCGCAGGCACAGCAGGACGACGATTGCCAGCGCCGCCACCAGGAGGACCAGGTTGAAGACGATGCCGCCTCCGGTGCTGGTGTTGTCAGCGATGGTGCCGACGAACCCGATCAGGGAGAAGGCCAGGGCGAGAGACCCGCCGACCAGGAGCATCACGCGGCTGCGCCCGCGAAGGGCCCACACCGAACCCCAGATCATGACCACCGTCCACGCGAGGGCGAGCAACCCGACGACGATGAGCACCCCACCGACGGCGCCCGCGACCGCGCCCAACCCGGGGATCTGCTCGTTTGCGGAGCCGGCCGACCCCGAGGCGACGGCGCCGACGATGATGCTGAACAGGGAGACGAGCACCCCGAACGCACCGAAGATGAAGCCGAGGACAGCGGCGATGATCACGTGCGGCGGCTTGGCGGGCACCGCCGAGTCCCCGTACTGCCCGTAGGCGGGCTGCCCGTAGGCCGGCTGCCCGTACTGGGCGCCGTAGGGGGCCGGCGCGCCGTATAGCTGCTGGCCGTACTCGGGTTGCCCATAGGCGGGCGGCTGGCCGTACTGGGGCTGGCCGTACTGGGGCTGACCCTGCTGGGGCTGGCCGTACTGGGGCTGACCCTGCTGGGGCTGCCCGTAGTCCGGCTGCTGGCCGTAGGGCTCCGCCGGCGCCCCGTACGGCTGCCCACTGCCGGCGCCCTGGCCGTAGGGGGCGTCGGAACGACCCGGGTCGTCGCTCTGGCTCATGGTCTCCTCCGTCGGTTCCGGCCGTCCCGGATCTCGTGCGGCCAGGATGTCTGGGCGGCCGGTCGGGCACAAGCACGCCGCTCCTGCCGGTGCGGTGTCGAGCCGCTCCGGGCGCGCTCCTAGGCTGTCGCCCTGTGACCACGACCATGCCCGTCGTCCTGATCGCCGAAGAGCTCGCCCCGAGTGTCCTGGAGGTGCTCGGTACCGACGTCGAGATCCGGCACGTCGACGGCGCCGACCGTGCGGCCCTGCTCCCAGCCCTCGCCGAGGCGGCGGCGGTGATGATCCGTAGCGCCACGCAGATCGACGCCGAGGCGCTGGCTGCCGCGCCCCACCTGAAGGTGGTCGCGCGCGCGGGCATCGGGCTGGACAACGTCGACGTCCCGGCCGCCACCGAGCGAGGGGTCATGGTGGTGAACGCGCCGACGTCGAACATCGTGAGCGCCGCCGAGCACGCCGTCGCCCTGCTGCTCGCCGCCGCCCGCCAGATCCCGGCGGCCGACGCCTCGCTGCGCGAGGGCGCCTGGAAGCGGTCGAAGTTCATGGGCGTCGAGGTCACGGACAAGACCGTCGGCGTCGTCGGGCTCGGCCGCATCGGCGTGCTGGTGGCCCAGCGCCTGGCCGCCTTCGGCGTCAGCCTGATCGCCTACGACCCCTACATCCAGCCCGGTCGCGCGGCGCAGCTCGGCGTCCGGCTGGTCTCGCTGGAGGAGCTGCTCCGCGAGTCGGAATTCATCACCATCCACCTGCCGAAGACGCCGGAGACGGTCGGGCTGATCGGCGCCGCCGAACTCGCGACGACGAAGCCGGGCGTGATCATCGTCAACGCCGCCCGCGGCGGGCTGGTCGACGAGGAAGCGCTCGCCGACGCGCTCAAGTCCGGCCAGGTCGGGGCCGCGGGCATCGACGTCTACGCCAAGGAGCCGTGCAGCGACAGCCCGCTGTTCGGGCTGCCGAACACGTTCGTGACGCCGCACCTCGGCGCGTCGACCACCGAGGCGCAGGACAAGGCCGGCACGGCCGTGGCCCGCTCGGTGCGGCTCGCGCTGCAGGGTGAGTTCGTTCCCGACGCGGTGAACGTCCAGGCCGGCGGGGTCGTCGCGGAGGACGTCCGTCCGGGCCTGCCGCTGGCCGAGAAGCTCGGCCGGGTGTTCACCGCCGTGGCCGGGGGGCTTGCCCAGTCGGTGAACGTCGAGGTGCGCGGCAAGATCGCCGAGTTCGACGTCTCGGTGGTGCAGCTCGCCGTTCTCAAGGGCGTCTTCTCCGACGTCGTCGAGGAGCAGGTGACCTACGTGAACGCCCCGCTGCTGGCCGAGCAGCGCGGCCTGGAGGTCTCACTGTCCAGCGACGTCGAGAGCCCCGACTACCGCAACCTGATCACCGTGCGCGGCGCTATGGCCGACGGCACCGCGGTGACGGTCTCGGGCACCCTCTTCGGCAAGAACCAGGTGCCGAAGCTGACCGAGGTCGACGGGTTCGACATCGACCTGGACCTCTCGGGCTACCTGTTGTTCTTCATCTACACCGACCGGCCGGGCGTCGTCGGCACGGTCGGCGCGGCGCTCGGGGAGGCCGGCGTGAACATCGCGGGGGCCCAGGTCAGCCGGACGACCCGCGGGGGCGAGGCGCTGATGGCCGTCACCGTCGACGGTCAGGTCCCGGCGGAGCTGCTGGGCGACATCGCCGGCCGGATCGGTGCCCGCGAGGCCCGGGCTGCCGACCTTCACACCGCCTGACCTAGGGTCGTTCCCCATGCGCCTGGCAGTGATCGCTGGAGACGGGATCGGTCCCGAGGTGGTGGCCGAGGGCCTCAAGGTCCTGCGGGAGGTGGCTCCCGACGTCGAGCCCACCCCGTACGACCTGGGGGCCATGCGCTGGCAGCGCACCGGTGAGCTGCTGCCCGACACGGTGATCGAGGAGCTGCGGCAGCATGACGCGATCCTGCTCGGCGCCATCGGCGACCCCAGCGTGCCGCCGGGGATCCTCGAGCGCGGGCTGCTCCTGCGGCTGCGGTTCGAGCTCGACCACCACGTCAACCTCCGCCCGGCCAAGCTCTACGACGGCGTGCGCAGCCCGCTGGCCGACCCCGGTCCCATCGACATGCTCTGCATCCGCGAGGGCACCGAGGGGCCCTACGTCGGCAACGGAGGCGTGCTCCGGAAGGACACTCCGCACGAGGTGGCCACCGAGGTCTCGCTCAACACCGCGTTCGGGGTGGAGCGGGTCGTGCGGTACGCGTTCGAGCGGGCCGTCGCCCGGCCGCGCAAGCACCTCACGCTGATCCACAAGACGAACGTGCTCACCCACGCCGGCGGGCTCTGGTCGCGCACCGTGGAGGAGGTGGCGCCGGAGTTCCCCGAGGTGACCGTGGCCTACCAGCACGTCGACGCCGCCTCGATGTTCTTCATCACCGACCCGGGCCGCTACGACGTCATCGTCACCGACAACCTCTTCGGCGACATCGTCACCGACATCGCGGCCGCCGTGACCGGCGGAATCGGCCTGGCCGCCAGCGGCAACCTGGACGTCTCGGGCACCAACCCGAGCATGTTCGAGCCGGTGCACGGCTCGGCACCCGACATCGCCGGTCAGGGCGTCGCCGACCCGACAGCGACGGTGCTGTCGATCGGGCTGCTGCTGGACCATCTCGGGCGCACCGAGCAGGCGAAGAAGGTCAACGCGGCCGTGGCCTTCGACCTGTCCACCCGCTCACCGCAGGGGCCGGTCAAGACCACCGATGTCGGCGACCGTCTCGCGGCCCTCGCCAGCGGCTGACCGGGCCCGGTCGTGGCGGGTGCCGCGGCCGGGGTCCCTCATGCTCTACTAGTGCCGATGCACACCACCGGCACGATCATCATCAGCTAGCGCGCAGTCACCTCCCCGACTGCGCGCAGACCTCCCGTACCCGGGGGGTCTTTTTCGTGTTCGGGCCGCACGTCACCGCACCCGGGAGATCCCATGAGCACCGACCTCGACTTCCACGTCTTCGACACCACACTGCGCGACGGCGCCCAGCGGGAGGGCGTCAGCTACTCCGTGGCCGACAAGCTCGCCGTCGCGCGGCTGCTGGACGAGATCGGCGTGGGGTTCATCGAGGGCGGGTGGCCCGGCGCCCTGCCGAAGGACACCGAGTTCTTCGCGCGGGCGCGCACCGAGCTGTCCCTGCAGCACGCCCAGCTGGTGGCGTTCGGAGCGACCCGCAAGGCCGGCGTCCGGGTCGAGGACGACGGGCAGGTGCGGGCCCTGCTCGAGGCCGAGACGCCGGTGGTGTGCCTGGTCGCGAAGTCCGACGTCCGGCACGTCCGTGATGCGCTGCGGACCACGCTCGAGGAGAACCTTGCGATGGTGGCCGACACGGTCGCCTTCTTCGTCGGGCATGGCCGTCGGGTCTTCCTCGACTGCGAACACTTCTTCGACGGCTACGCCCACGACCCCGACTACGGCGTCCGGGTGCTGGAGACCGCGTTCGCCTCCGGCGCGGAGGTCGGCGTCATGTGCGACACCAACGGCGGCATGCTGCCGATGGGGATCGGCCGGGTGGTCGCCGACGTCCGGTCCCGGGTCACCGGCCGGCTGGGCATCCACTGTCAGGACGACACCGGTTGCGCGGTCGCCAACTCGCTGGCCGCCGTGGAGGCCGGGGTGACCCACGTGCAGGGCACCGCGAACGGGTACGGCGAGCGGGCCGGGAACGCCGACACGTTCGCCCTGATCGGCAACCTGGTGACCAAGATGGGGTTGCCCGTCGTCCCGGCGGAGTGCCTGCCGGAGCTGCAGCGGGTCAGCCACGCCATCGCCGAGCTGGCCAACATCGCTCCCGACGACCACCAGCCCTTCGTCGGTGCCTCGGCGTTCGCCCACAAGGCGGGGCTGCACGCCAGCGCGATCAAGGTGAGTCCCGAGCTCTACAACCACCTCGACCCCGCCGTCGTGGGCAATGACATGCGCATCCTGGTCACCGAGATGGCCGGTCGCGCGTCGATCGAGCTCAAGGGCCGCGAGCTCGGCGTCGACGTCGCCGGCCAGGCCGACGCCATCGGCCGCGTCGTCGACCAGGTGAAGGTGCTCGAGGCCGACGGGTGGTCCTTCGAGGCGGCCGACGCGTCGTTCGAGCTGTTGCTCCGTGCCCAGCTGCCGGGCGCGCCCGCCCCGCTGTTCGAGCTGGAGAGCTACAAGACCTCCGTCGAGCACTGGGGCAACGGTGTCGTCGTCAGCGAGGCGACGGTGAAGGTGCGCCTTCCCAATGACGACGGGACGGCCGAGCGGGTCATCAGCACCGCCGAGGGGAACGGTCCGGTCAACGCCCTCGACAACGCGCTGCGGCAGGCGCTGGTCAGCCGCCACCCGCACCTCGCCCAGGTGTCCCTCGCGGACTACAAGGTGCGCATCCTCGGCTGGAAGGGCGGCACCAGCGCGACCACGCGGGTGCTGATCACCACGACCGACGGGGCGGGGGAGTGGACCACCGTGGGGGTCCACGACAACATCGTGGAGGCCTCCTGGCACGCGCTGGTCGACGCGCTGACCTACGCCGTCATGCGCCGTCCAGTGGTCTCCGGCTGACCGTCGGGGGCAGTGCCGAGGCATGCCGCGCGGGCCTCGCCCCGGAACTCGGTGCAGACCATCATGGACGCCCCCTCCTGCTCGACATCGACCTCGACATCGACGTGGCCCCGAGCGCGAGTTCAACCCCTGATGAGTGCTGCAGCACGGCGTGTTCCGGGTCGGTAGACCGTTCCCGCCGTGTGGCGTGCGATCGGCAGCTGATCAGGCGGTCTGCCCCTCACCGGACTCACCACGGGCGGTGGATGCGGTGACGAGAGCGGCCACGGCCAGCGGGTCGTCGGTCATGGGGAGGTGGCCACACCCGGGAAGCGTCGCGGACTGCGTGCCGGGCGGGAGTTCGTCGAGGTGGCGGGACTGGTGCGGGAGCAGCAGGCGATCACGCGAGCCGAAGGCGACGGTCACCGGCGCGTCGAAGGCCGGGCCGGACACGGAGTGGCGGGTCGCAGTGGCCGTGAGGGTGTCGTCGAATCCGGACGCGATGCGCACTGCGCGGATGGCCGCGCGCGCCTGGTCGGGGCTCATGCGCGAGGGCCGGCCGTGGGTCTGGCCGAGAACCAGGATGCGTCCCAGCCGGTGGTTGACGAATCGGGACAAGGTGCCGGCGGCATGCTGGCTCAGCCAACGAGAGGCTCGAAGACTGGCCCGGCAGTACAGCGGTGTACCGCCTCGCCACAGCCCGGCGGGGGAGAGCAGGGTCAACGAGGCCACCGGCCGGACGTGGGCCAGCTCCAGTGCCACCCAGCCACCGAGCGAGTTGCCGACCACGTGCGGACGCTCGATCCCGAGCTCGTCGAGGAGGTCGGCCACAGCTGCCGCCAGGAATGCCGGGTCCGGCTCGGCGTGCGGTGGCACGGGTTCGGAGTTCCCGAAGCCGGGGAGATCGACGGCGAGGACGTCGAAGTGCCCGGCAAGGACCGGGATGACCGGGTCCCAGGCGGCACGCGTGGATCCGAGGCCGTGGAGGAGCACCAGTGGTGAGCCGACTCCATGACGGGAAGAGGCAAGCCGGGCCATGCCGTCGTCCTCCTGTCCGGTTCCGTGACCGGTGCTCACTGGTCGTGTGTGGCAGCCGGCTTCTCACCCGAGTTCACTCCCTAGGTTCGATCCCCTGGCGCGATGCCACTGAGTAGACGCCGAAGCAGGTCCAGACGTGACAGAAGGCGGCCAGTGCTCCGGGGTCGCGGCCGTCGACGACGAGCTCGGAGAAGCGGCAGGCCATGCGGCGCACGGTAGGGCGAGCGGGGTGTCCACGCCCGCCGACTAACCTCGCCGGTGTGCGCATCGTCCGTTTCGCTTCACCTCAGGGCATGTCCTTCGGCGTTCTCGACGGGGACGGCCAGGTGGCCCAGATCGAGGGGCACCCCTTCGGCCGGATCTCCTTCACCGGGGTTCGCTACGCGCAGGCCGACGTCCGGCTGCTCTCGCCGATCCTGCCGAGCAAGGTGGTCTGCGTCGGCAAGAACTACGCCGCGCACATCGCCGAGATGAACACCGGCGAGGCGCCGAAGGAGCCGCTGCTGTTCCTCAAGCCCTCCACCTCGGTCATCGGGCCGGGTGACGCCATCCGCATCCCGCCGGGCAGCACCAACGTCCACCACGAGGCGGAGCTGGCCGTGGTCATCGGTGCGCGCGGCGCCCGCCACGTCACGCCCGAGCAGGCGGCGGCGAGCATCTTCGGCTACACGATCGGCAACGACGTCACCGAGCGGGACATGCAGAAGAGTGACGGGCAGTGGACCCGCGCCAAGGGCTTCGACTCCTTCTGCCCCATCGGGTCGTGGATCGAGACCGATCTCGGTGGGCTCGGCCTCGACCCGGCCGACCTCGAGGTCACCTGCACGGTCGACGGCGAGCTCCGTCAGCAGGGCCGCACCAGCCAGCTGATCTTCGACGTCCCGACCTTGATCTCTTACATCTCCCAGATCATGACCCTGCTTCCCGGGGACGTCGTCCTGACCGGCACCCCGTCCGGCGTGGGGCCCATTCGGCCCGGACAGCGGGTCGACGTCACGATCGAGGGCCTCGGCACGCTCAGCAACACCGTCGCGGCCGCCGAGGCCGTCTCCACCGCCGGTGGCGCCCGATGACCGCTCCCGCCAGCGCCGTGCGCGCCCGCTTCTGCCCGTCGCCGACCGGGATGGTGCATGTCGGCCTGATGCGCACCGCGCTGTTCAACTGGGCGCACGCGCGCCACACCGGGGGGAAGCTCGTCTTCCGCATCGAGGACACCGACGCTTCGCGGGACTCCGAGGAGTCCTACCGGCACCTCCTCGACAGCATGCGGTGGCTCGGCCTGGACTGGGACGAGGGCCCCGAGGTCGGCGGGCCGCACGGCCCCTACCGGCAGTCCGAGCGCCACGACATCTACCGCCAGGTCGCCGCCAAGCTGCTCGCCGCGGGGCACGCCTACGAGTCCTTTTCCACCAACGAGGAGGTCGACGCCCGCCGGCTCGCCGCCGGGCAGGACCCCAAGCTGGGGTACGACAACCACGACCGGTTCCTGACCGACGCGCAGAAGGCCGCCTTCCGCGCCGAGGGACGCGAGCCGGTCCTGCGGCTGAAGATGCCGGACGAGGACCTCGCGTGGAACGACCTCGTCCGCGGCGAGATCCGCTTCGCCGCCGGGTCGGTACCCGACTTCGTGCTCGTGCGGGCCAACGGGGTGCCGCTCTACCCCTTCGTCAACCCGGTCGACGACGCGCTCATGGGCATCACCGATGTCCTGCGCGGGGAGGACCTGCTGCCGTCCACGCCGCGGCAGCTGGCGCTGTACGCCGCGCTCACCGACATCGGCGTCGCCTCCGGGACCCCGCGGTTCGGGCACCTTCCCTACGTGACCGGGGAGGGCAACAAGAAGCTGTCCAAGCGGGACCCGCAGTCCAACCTCGACATCTACCGCGAGCGCGGCTTCCTGCCCGAGGGACTGGCGAACTACCTGGCGCTGCTCGGCTGGTCCATCGCCGAGGACCGGGACATCTTCTCCATGGCCGAGATGGTCGAGGCGTTCGACGTGACGCGGGTGAGCGCCAACCCGGCGCGCTTCGACCTCAAGAAGGCCGAGGCGATCAACGCCACCCACCTGCGCGCCCTGCCGGTCGAGGAATTCATCGATCGCGTCGTCCCCTTCCTGGCCGGTGCCGGGCTGATCAGCGACCCGCCGACGGACGAGCAGCGGCGCGTCCTCGGGGCCATCGCCCCGCTGGCGCAGGAGCGGATGATCGTGCTGTCCGACGCGGTCGGCCTGCTCGGGTTCCTGTTCGTCGATGACGTCGCGATCGAGGATGCCGCGGCGGCCAAACACCTGCGGCCGGAGGACGCCGAGATCCTCGACGCGGCGGCGGTCTCCCTGCGGGAGCTGCCCGAGTGGTCGACCCCCGCGATCGAGGAGGCGCTCAAGGCCGCCCTCGTCGAGGGACTCGGCCGGAAGCCGCGGCAGGCGTTCGGCCCCGTGCGGGTGGCGATCAGTGGTCGCACCGTCTCCCCGCCGCTGTACGAGTCGATGGAGCTGCTGGGCCGCGAGCGCACGCTGGACCGCCTGGGCGCCGGCCGGGCGCTGACCGAGCGGCCGTCCGCCGGATGACCTACCCGGGACCGGGCGACGAGCCGTACGTGGGGCCGCCCCCGACCCGTCGGCCGGAACCGTGGGAACGGGCCCACGCGTACTGGCCGCCCGTGCCGGGACCAGTGCTCTGGGACCGGCCGCCGCCCCCTCCGTGGCTGCCGCCTCTGCCGCCGGCCGTGCGATGGGCCCCGCCGCCCGGCACCCCGCCGCACGACCTCCCGCAGCCCTACCTGCTCGTCATGCGGTCGAGGGACTGGGCGTGGTGGCGGCCGCTGCTCGGCCTGCTGCTGCTCGCCGTGGTGTACCTGGTCGCGGCCACCGTGGTCGTGTTCCTCACCCTCGCCACCGGGATCGGCCCCGATTTCGCGCAGATGGATTTCGCCGACCCGCTCACGCTGCTGTTCACCAACCTCTCGCTGATCGTCGCCATCCCGGTGGTCTGGCTCGCCTGGGTCACCGCCCATGGCATGAGCCGGACCTGGTCCTCCTCTGTGCTGGCGCGGCTGCGCTGGCGGCTGGTCCTGCCGTACTCGCTGATGGCCCTGGCCACCCTCGGCGCCGGCATCGGCCTGTCGGTGCTGGCCGGGTTCCTCGCCGGGGAGGAGCACGTCACCGGGCCGGTCGCCTCGTTCGGCTGGCTGCTGCTCGTCGTCCTGCTCACCACACCGCTGCAGTCGGCGGCGGAGGAGTACCTGTTCCGCGGGTACCTGAGCCAGTCGATCGCCGCATGGGTGCGTCACCCCGTGGCCGGCGCGGTGACCGCCGCCGTCGTGACCGCCGCCCTCTTCTCCGCCGCGCACCTGCCCCCGGACGTGCCGACCTTCCTCGACCGCTTCGCGTTCGGGTTGGCGGCCTCGGCGGTGGTCTGGCTGACCGGCGGGCTGGAGGCGGCGATCGTGCTGCACGCGGTCAACAACGTGCTCGTGTTCGTGCTCGCCGGGGCGCTGGGGGAGGGGGTCATCACCGAGCAGGTTCCTGGCGGGGCCGGGCTGCTGTTCCTGCTGGTGAGCCTGCTGTCCGTGGCCGCCTACGTCGCGCTGGTGGGGCGGTCCCGTCGTCGGCTGCTGCCCGAGACGCACACCGCGGCGCTGGACCTGCGGACGCCGGGCGTCCCCGCGCCGGTCGCCGCCGGCTGACCCGTCGCCCCGGGGTGGGTGCCATCCGCACTGGGCCCGTCGGGTATCGTCTTCTGCGGCGCCGCGAGGTGCCACCCATGGGGTATGGGGTAATTGGCAGCCCGACGGTTTCTGGTTCCGTTAGTCTAGGTTCGAGTCCTGGTACCCCAGCGAGGAAGTTCCATCTCCTCTGCAGCAAGTCACGGCCCCGTCGTCTAGCGGCCCAGGACGCCGCCCTCTCACGGCGGTAGCGAGGGTTCGAATCCCTTCGGGGCTACAGCACACGAGAGCCCCCGGCCTTCCGGTCGGGGGCTCTGTGCTTTCCAGGGCTGTCTGCGTCTTCAGGCGTTCCCCACCCCTCGCAGAGGGGTGCGGCGGTCCGTGGCAGAATCTGACTCCGTACGGCCCCGTCGTCTAGCGGCCCAGGACGCCGCCCTCTCACGGCGGTAGCGAGGGTTCGAATCCCTTCGGGGCTACAGCACTGCAGGACAGCACACGAGAGCCCTCGGCCTTCCCGGCCGGGGGCTCTCGGCGTTCCCGGCACCGACTGGCCGGAAGATCAATGCCGGGGATAGCGTCTCGCCGTGATCCGGACGAGTCGTCGCCTGGCCGACGGCCGCGAGATCCTCTACTTCGACCGGGAACCGGTCCCGCGGGAGGCAGTCGACACCCGCGATCTACCGGCGGTCGCCACGCGCTCGCAGTTGCGCTGGGACGCGCTGCTCGGGGAGTGGGTCGCCATCGCCTCCCACCGGCAGACGCGCACCTTCCTGCCGCCGGCCGACGAGTGCCCGCTGGACCCGTCTCGCCCGGGGCGCCCCACCGAGATCCCCGAGAGCGCCTACCAGGTCGTGGTCTTCGAGAACCGGTTCCCGTCCTTGGCGACGGGGGTCGAGCGGGACGTGCCCCCGTCGGCGCCGGGGAACGCGGTGGCCGAGCTGCGCCCGGGCTTCGGCCGGTGCGAGGTGGTCTGCTTCACCGACCAGCACGAGCGCGTCTTCGCCGACCTCGGGTCCGACCGCGCACGCCTGGTGGTGGACGTGTGGGCAGACCGCACCGAGGCCCTCGGCGCCATCGACGGCGTCGAGTACGTCTACCCGTTCGAGAACCACGGCGAGGAGATCGGGGTGACGCTGTCGCACCCCCACGGCCAGATCTACGCATACCCCTACCTGCCGCCCCGGGCGGAGAGGATCCTGGCGTCGGCCCGGCGGCACCGCGCGGGGACGGGGCGGGACCTGTTCGCCGACATCGTCGCGGCCGAGCGGTCGGGCCCCCGCGTCGTCGTCAGCAACGAGCACTGGACAGCTTTCGTCCCGGCCGCCGCCCGGTGGCCCTACGAGGTCCAGCTGTTCCCGGTCCGCAAGGTGCCCGACCTGCCGGCCCTGACCGACGAGGAGCGCGACGCCTTCGTCGACGTCTACCTCGACGTGCTCGCCCGCTTCGCCCGCCGCTTCGACCGTCCGATGCCCTACATCGCCTCCTGGAACCAGGCCCCGGTCCATGAGGGCCGGGAGGACTGGTGGCTGCACCTGCAGCTGTTCTCGCTGCTGCGCGCGCCCGGGAAGATGAAGTACCTGGCCGGCTCGGAATCGGGCATGGGCGCGTTCATCACCGACACGAACCCCGAGGACGTCGCCGAGCAGCTGCGCGCCGTCGTGGTCGCGTGAGCAGCGATCGCGAGGCCGCCCGGCGTGCGAGCGAGGCGTTCACCGAGCGCTTCGGCACGGCGCCCGAGGGCGTGTGGGCCGCACCGGGCCGGGTCAACGTCATCGGCGAGCACACCGACTACAACGGCGGCTACGTGCTGCCCGTGGCGCTGCCGCACACGACCCGTGCCGCGGTCGCCCGGCGCGGCGACGGGCTGGTCGCGCTGGCCTCGCTGCAGCACCCGGACACGGCCGTCGAGATCGAGCTCGCGGACCTGCGTCCCGGGCATCCGGCCGGCTGGGCGGCGTATCCGGCCGGCGTCGTCCACGAGCTCCGGGACCGGGTGCCCCACGGGTTGAGCATCCTGGTCGACGGCGACGTCCCGTCGGGTGCGGGCCTCTCCTCGTCTGCGGCGCTGGAGTGCGCGGTCGCCCTCGCACTACGCGACCTGCTCGGCCTGGAGCTCGGCCCGGCCGACCTCGTCGACGTGGCCCGGCGGGCGGAGAACGACTTCGTCGGTGCGCCGACGGGCATCCTCGACCAGTCGGCCGCGCTGCTGTGCACCGCCGAGCACGCCCTGTTCCTCGACACCCGCGACCGGAGCAGCGAGCAGGTGCCCTTCGCCCTGGCCGCTGCGGGGCTGGCCCTGCTGGTCATCGACTCGGGCACGACCCACGACCACGCCGAGGGCGGGTACGGCGACCGCCGCCGCGAGTGCGAGGCCGCCGCGGCTCGGCTGGGCGTCGGTCTGCTCCGGGAGATCGACGACGTGGCGGCCCTCGGCGTCCTCGCCGACGGCACCCCCGAAGGGGACGTCCTGCGGCGCCGGGCGCGGCACATCGTCACCGAGAACGCCCGTGTGCTGAAGGTTGTGGCCACGCTGCGCGGGGACGCCGATCCGCGCGCGATCGGGCCGGTCCTCACCGCCGGTCACGAGTCCCTGCGGGACGACTTCGAGATTTCGGTCCCGCTGCTGGACGCCTGCGTGGAGGCGGCCGTCGGGGCCGGCGCGCACGGTGCCCGCATGGTCGGCGGCGGCTTCGGGGGCAGCGCGATCGCCCTCGTCGACGCCGACGCGGTCGAGGCCGTGACCGCGGCGGTCACCGCGCGGTTCGCCCGCGAGGGGCAGGCCGCACCGCGCACGTTCGTCACGGTCCCGTCGGCCGGCGCCCGCCGCCTGGCCTGAACGACTCACACCCGAGGAGAGACAGCAGCGTGGGCGACACCCTGAGACTGAATGCGTCGTTCGTGGACTACGGCCTGGTCGTCGTCTATTTCGCCGTCGTGCTGCTGATCGGCTTCGCGGCCCGCCGGCGGGTGTCGGACAGCCTGGACTTCTTCCTGTCCGGCCGGTCGCTGCCGGCCTGGGTGACCGGGCTGGCGTTCATCTCGGCGAACCTCGGCGCGGTCGAGATCGTCGGCATGTCGGCCAACGGTGCCCAGTACGGCATGGCGACGATGCACTACTTCTGGATCGGTGCCGTCCCCGCGATGCTCTTCCTGGGCGTCGTGATGATGCCCTTCTACTACGGGTCGAAGGTCCGCAGCGTCCCTGAGTTCATGCGCCGGCGGTTCGGCACCGGTGCCCACCTGGTCAACGCGATCAGCTTCGCCGTCGCCCAGGTCCTCATCGCCGGCATCAACCTCTACCTGCTGGCGACGATCGTGAACGCGCTGCTGGGCTGGCCGCTGTGGGTCTCGCTGATCATCGCGGCGATCATCGTGCTCAGTTACATCACGCTCGGCGGCCTCTCGGCGGCGATCTACAACGAGGTCCTGCAGTTCTTCGTCATCGTCGCTGCGCTCCTGCCCCTGACCCTCATCGGCCTGCACCGGGTGGGCGGGGTCGGCGGGCTGATCGACAAGGTCACCGCGTCGCCCGGGGGCGCCGGGCAGCTGTCGTCGTGGCCGGCGACGAACCTCTCCGGCTTCGACAACCCGTTCTGGTCGGTCGTCGGGATCGTGTTCGGTCTGGGCTTCGTCCTCTCGTTCGGCTACTGGACGACGAACTTCGTCGAGGTCCAGCGGGCGATGGCGACCAACTCGATGTCCGCCGCGCGGGCCACGCCGATCATCGGTGCGTTCCCGAAGATGTTCGTGCCCTTCATCGTCGTGATCCCGGGTCTGATCGCCTCGGTCCTGGTGCCCGAGATCTCAGCCCTCAAGGCCGGCGAGGACAGCCCCCTGACCTACAACGAGTCGATCCTGGCGCTCATCCGGGACGTCCTGCCCAACGGTCTGCTCGGCATTGCGATCGCCGGCCTGCTCGCCGCCTTCATGGCCGGTATGGCGGCCAACATCTCCGCCTTCAACACCGTCTTCAGCTACGACCTGTGGCAGCAGTACGTGAAGAAGGACCGGCCCGACGACTACTACCTGAAGGTGGGCCGGTGGGCCACCGTCGGTGCCACCGGCATCGCGATCGGGACGGCGCTGATCGCGGCCGGTTACAGCAACCTCATGGACTACCTGCAGACGCTCTTCGGGTTCTTCAACGCGCCGCTGTTCGCCACGTTCATCCTCGGCATGTTCTGGAAGCGCATGACGCCCACCGCGGGGTGGGCCGGCCTGGTCTCCGGGACACTGGCGGCGATCGTCGTCTTCGTCATGAACGAGACCGGGGTCATCACCCTGCCCGGTCAGGGCTCGGCGTTCGTGGCCGCCGGTGCCGCGTTCGTGGTGGACATCCTCGTCAGCGTGGTGGTGAGCCAGGTGACCGCGCCCAAGCCGGTCGCCGAGCTGGCCGGGCTCGTCTACTCCGAGACGCCGAAGGAGGTGCGCACCGATCCGGAGGCGCACCGCCTGCCCTGGTACCGGTCGCCGGTGCCGCTGGCCGGGATCGCGTTGGTCATGGTCATCGTCCTGAACGTCATCTTCCGCTGAGCCAGGAGCCCACCTATGAGCACCGAAGACACGGGACCTGCGAAGCGCACGGTGGCGGGCGCGTTCGACGTCCGCAACGTCATCGCCGCCCTCATCGGCTTCTACGGCATCGTCCTGGTCGTCGTGGGTCTCGTCGACAACGGCGAGCAGGCCCTGCGCAAGACCGACGGGGTCAACGCCAATCTGTGGGCGGGGATCGCGCTCGCCGTCGTCGCCGCCGGGTTCGCCCTGTGGACCCGGCTGCGGCCGATCGTCGTGGAGGAAAAGGAGGCGGAGAAGCTCTGACGCAGCGGGTCGTCGTCGCGCTGCTGGCGACCTGATCACTCCAGGACGGTGACCGGCACGCGCTGAACGAGGTTGTTCGCCATGCCCTGCCGGTTCCACTCCGCCTCCAGCGGCTGGCTGCCCGCCTCGTCGGTGGCCCGGGTGAGCAGCTCGAGCCGACCGGGCTGCGCCGTCCAGTCGTAGGTCCAGCGCCGCCAGGCGAACGGGTTGCGCGGATCGGCCGGCGCGAGCCCTGCCTCCGACCAGGTCTCCCCGCCGTCGGTGCTGACCTCGACCCGGGTGACCGGTGCCCGGCCGGACCAGGCCCGTCCGGAGATCGGCACCGGGCCGGCTCTCACGAAGCGCTCCCGGGTCATGAAGTCGGGCCAGCCGGGGGGCGCGAGCAGTGACCGCGGCCGGATGCGGGTCACCGGTTCGCCGTCCTCGTCGGAGTCGACCTTCAGCCGGTAGGCGGTGGCGTTCTGGAATCCGGTGAACGGCTCGGTGGAGACGTCGACCCGGGTCAGCCATTTCACCTGCGCCATCCCGTACCAGCCGGGGACGACCAGGCGCAGCGGGGCGCCGTGCTGCGGGGGGAGCGGCGAGCCGTTCATGCCCCACACGAGCATCGTCTCCGGCCGCAGCGCCTCGGCCAGGGGCAGACCGCGGGCGTAGTCCTGCTCGACGCCGCGCTCCACGCCGTGGTCGGCCCCGGTGAAGACGATGTCGACGGCCCCGGGGGAGAGGCCGGCCTCCTCCAGCAGCAGCGGTGCGAGCGGGGTGCCGGTCCACTCGGCGGTACCGACCGCCTCCAGCAGCCAGGGCTGGCTGACCGGGCGCGGCTCGAGCCGGGCGCGCCCGTTGCCGGCGCACTCGAGCAGGACCCGGGCGGTGACGGCGGGACGGCGCATCAGCTCGTCCAGGGCCAGGCTGAGCGGCCGCTCGACAGCGCCGCCGATCTCCAGCCGCCACGACCCGGGATCCACCAGTGGGATGTCGTAGTGGGTCAGGACGTAGTGCAGGCCGGGTGGGGTGACGTCGTAGCGGAGCGCCTCCAGCGGCATGCCGTGGTTACGCGTGGCCAGGGCGAGCTCGTCGAGCCCGATGCCCTCGCCGGCCTCGGCGATCCGGGCCATGCCGGGGCGGGAGTCCGTGGCGGCCATGGGAGCAGTGTGGCCCGGTCCCGAGGCTCGGCGCGAGCGTGCGAGCGCTGAGGAGGACCGGGTCCTTCTACTAGCGCGCGGCGCGGGAGATGGCGGCGGCCGCGTCGAGGACGGCGCCGATGATCTCCGGGCTGGGCCGGCGGCCCAGCCGCTCCACCGGACCGGAGATGGACACCGCGCCGAGGACGGTCCCCGTACCGTCGCGGACGGGCGCCGACAGCGAGGCCACGCCCGGCTCCCGCTCGGCCACGCTGTGCGCCCAGCCGCGGCGGCGGACCTCGAGGAGCGTCCGAGCGGTGAAGCTCGCGGCGGGCAGAAGGCGGGTGACCTCGTCGGCGGGGGTGAAGGCGAGCAGGGCATGCGCCGCGGACCCGGCGGTCATGGGCAGCCGGGCGCCGACCGGGACGGTGTCGCGGAGCCCGCTGGTGCGCTCGGCGGCGGCGACGCAGACCCGCGTGGCGCCGTCCCGCACGTAGAACTGGGCGCTCTCACCGCTGGCGTCGCGCAGGACGGCCAGGTGCCGGCCGGCCAGATCGGCCAGGTCCGCCCCGTCCCTCCCGAGCTCCCCGAGGGCCGGCCCCGGTGCCCACGCGCCCTCGGTGGTGCGCCGGACCAGCCGATGCCCCTCGAGTGCCACGGCGAGCCGGTGGGCGGTGGCCCGGGGCAGGCCGGTGCGGCTGACGAGCTCGGCGAGCGTCGCCGGCTCGTCAGCGACGGCGCGGAGAATGGCCACCGCTTTGTCCAAGACGGCAACGGGGTTAGGCTGTCCCACAGAGCAATACTCGCATCCCGCAGAGTGGGATGGCCAGCTGAGGGGAAGAACAGTGCCGAAGACCCTGGCGGAGAAGGTCTACGACGCTCACGTGGTGCGCAGCGCCGACGGCGAGCCCGATCTGCTCTACATCGACCTGCACCTCGTGCACGAGGTCACGAGCCCGCAGGCGTTCGACGGCCTCCGGGCTGCCGGCCGGACGGTCCGCCGTCCCGACCTCACGATGGCGACCGAGGACCACAACGTCCCGACCCTCGACATCCTCAGCCCCATCGCCGACCCGATCAGCCGCGCGCAGATCGAGGCGCTGCGCAAGAACGCCGCCGAGTTCGGCATCCGCCTGGCCCCGATGGGCGACCGCGACCAGGGCATCGTGCACGTCATCGGCCCGCAGCTGGGGCTGACCCAGCCGGGTATGACGATCGTCTGCGGTGACAGCCACACCTCCACCCACGGTGCCTTCGGTGCGCTGGCCTTCGGCATCGGCACCAGCGAGGTGGAGCACGTGCTGGCCACCCAGACCCTGCCCCAGCGTCCGGCGAAGCAGATGTCGGTCCGGGTCGACGGAGAGCTGCCCCTGGGTGTCAGCGCGAAGGACGTCATCCTGGCCGTGATCGCCGAGATCGGCACCGGCGGCGGCCAGGGCCACGTCATCGAGTACCGGGGCAGCACCATCGAGGCGCTGTCGATGGAATCGCGGATGACCATCTGCAACATGTCGATCGAGGCGGGGGCGCGCGCCGGCCTGATCGCGCCGGACCAGACCACCATCGACTTCCTGGCCGGCCTCCCGCACGCGCCGCAGGGAGCCGACTGGGACGCCGCCGTCGCGCACTGGTCGACGCTGCGCA
>JAOPWM010000050.1 GCA_025965695.1 Blastococcus sp. | reverse complement strand
CGGAGATCGCGCTGTCGATCCTGGCCCAGCTGGTCGCCGAACGCCGGTCCGCGACCGCCGCGCCGGCAGCGCCGCCGGAGCCGGCGACCGCGGTCGACCAGGTGTGCGGGATGACGGTGGCCGTCGTCCCTACCTCGGTGCACCTCACGACCGAGGGCGGCACCCGGTGGTTCTGCTGCACCGGGTGCCGCGACGCCTACGCCGCCGCCCCGGCCCGGTATGCCGCCGCGTCCTGACCCGGGCACGTCGTCCCCGGCACCCGACGGTGCCGGGGACGACGTCGCCCGGTTGTTCCCCGACGTGGCGGCGCTGGCGCAGGCGCTGGACGGCGAGGACTACCTGACCGACCTGGGACTCGCGACGGCGATGTTCCTGTCCGTGCGGCTGCCCCAGCCGCTGCTGCTGGAGGGCGAGCCCGGGGTCGGGAAGACCGAGGCGGCCAAGGCGCTGGCCCGGCTGCTGGACACCCCGCTGTACCGGCTGCAGTGCTACGAGGGGATCGACGCCGCCGAGGCGCTCTACGAGTGGGACCACCCCCGCCAACTGCTGGGCATCCGGCTGGCCGAGGCCCGGCACGCCGACGTCGCCGAGTCCGACCTGTACCGGTCGCAGTACCTGCTGCGGCGGCCGCTGCTGCAGGCGATCGAGCACACCGGTCCGCGGCCGGCGGTGCTGCTGCTGGACGAGATCGACCGGGCCGACGCGGAGTTCGAGGCGTTCACCTTCCAGGTGCTGGCCGAGGCGGCGGTGAGCATCCCGGAGCTCGGCACGGTGCGGGCGACCCATCCGCCGGTCGTCGTCCTCACCTCCAACCGGACCCGCGACCTGCACGACGCGCTGACCCGGCGCTGCCTCTACCACTGGATCGACTACCCCGACCCCGAGCGGGTGGCCGAGATCGTCCGCCGGCGGGTCCCCGGCAGTGCCGAGCCGCTGGCCGTGGCCGCTGCCTCGGCGGTCACCCGGCTGCGGTCGCTGGACATGGTCAAGCCGCCCGGTATCGCCGAGGTCATCGACTGGGTCGCGGCGCTGGGCCTGCTGGGGCTGACCCACCTGGACGCCGCAGCCGTCGAGGCCACCTGGGGCTCGGTGCTCAAGAACCGCGACGACCAGGAGCTGGCCCGCGCGCGCGGTGCGGCCTGGCTGGCCGGTGCCTGAGCTCCCGTCCGTCGGAGCGGGCCCCCTCGCCGTCGGCCTGACGACGGCGCTGCACCGGGCCGGCCTCCCCGTCACCCCGGAACGGGCGGCCGGGCTGGCGCGGGCGCTGCGGCTGGTGCCGCCGGTCGACCGTGGTGCGCTGTACTGGACCTGCCGGGTCGCCCTGGTCACCGACCGAGCCCAGCTGCCGGTGTTCGACGCGGTCTTCTCCGCGATCTTCGACGGTCGCCTCGACCCCGCCGACAACCGCGGCGACCCCAACGCGCCGCCGCCGATCGGTGCCGAGCCGCACACGCGCCCGGCCGCCCCCGACCGCCGGCCCGGCGCGCCGGGTACCCCACCGGAGAGCGGGACCGGGACGGCGTCCAGCGGGGACGGCGCCGCCATGGACAGCGAGCGGGAGGTGCTGCTGGCCGTCGCCTCGGCCGAGGAGCGGCTGCGGCAGACGTCCTTCGCCGACCTCACACCCGAGGAGCTCACCGACGTCCGCGATCTCGTGCGGCGGCTGGTGCTCAGCACTCCGGAGCGGCGCAGCCGGCGGATCCGGCCGAGCCGTCGTCGGGGGGACCGGCTGGACCTGCGCCGGACGGTCCGTGCCGCGCAGCGCACCGGCGGGGACCCGGTGCGGCTGGTGCATGCGTCCCGGCGGAGGACCCCGCGTCGGCTGGTGCTGCTCTGCGACGTCTCCGGCTCGATGGAGCCCTACACGCGGGTCTACCTGACGCTGCTGCAGGGAGCGGTCGCCGGGGCGCGGGCCGAGGCGTTCGTCTTCTCGACCCGGCTGACCCGGCTCACCCGGGAGCTCTCCGTGCGCAACCCGGACCAGGCGCTCGCCCGCGCCGGGGCGACGTCCTGGGACTGGGCCGGCGGCACCCGGCTGGCTGCCGGCATCGGGCGGTTCGTCTCCACGCACGGTCGGCGGGGGCTGGCTCGAGGCGCCGTCGTCGTGGTGCTCTCCGACGGCTGGGCGACCGACGACCCCGAGGAGGTCGCCGAGGCCATGCGCCGGCTCCGGCGGCTGGCGCACCGGGTCGTTTGGGTCAACCCGCGGAAGGCCGCGCCCGGGTACGCGCCGCTGGTCGGCGGCATGGCCGCCGCCCTCCCGTACTGCGACGCCTTCGTCAGCGGGCACAGCCTGGCGGCGCTCGAGCAGGTGGTGGCGGCGGTCCGGGAGAGCTGACTCAGCCCATTGTCTTCTGGCCGTCGATCGACTCCCGGAGGATGTCGGCGTGCCCGGCGTGCTGGGAGGTCTCGGCGATGATGTGGAGGAACACCCGGCGGGCCGAGCGGCGCGCACCCGGCTGGAACCAGGGGGCCTCCGGCAGCGGGTGGGACAGGTCGAGGTCGGGCAACGAGACCACCATTTCGTCGGTGTGCCGGGCGACCGCCTCGTAGTCCTCGAGCACGCTCGCCAGCGTCTGTCCCGGCTGGAGCCGCCACTCCCGCTCCCAGGCCTCCTGGGTCCACTCGCTGCTCATCGCCTCGGGACCGCCCTCGATGAAGCGGCCCCAGGCCGCCTCCGTCCCGGCCACGTGCTTGATCAGCCCGGCAAGGCTCAGCGCGCTGACGGTGGGACGGCGGGTGGCCTGCTCGTCGGTGAGCCCTTGGACGGTGAACCGCAGGAAGCGCCGGTGGGAGGTCAGCGCCTCGAGCAGGTCGGCCCGCTCTCCGATGAGGGTGGGGAAGGTGCTGGTCATCGGATCGGCCTTCCGTCATCGGGGTCCGTCAGGACGAACGTAGGCGCCATCGGTGACAGTTCCTGACCGATGTGCGGGAGAAGCTGAAACCATGGCCGATGCCGGCAACCGCACCCTGCGCTGCTCTCCCGTCATGCAGAGCAGGAGGCGCCGGTCAGGCGCGGACCGCGCCGACTGCCTCGATGTGTCGCTTCGCACTGTCCGGCGACGGTCGAGGAGACCGGCGCCGGTACGTGCCGCATCCGGATGAGGGCCGACGACCTGAGCTGGCCGGCGATGGCCCTGGGCACGGTCGGCGCGGAGTTCACAGTCGTCTCCCCGCCCGAGCTCCGCGAGCTGCTCCGCGAGTGGGGTGCACGTTTCGCTCTCGCGGCTGCGGGGACGGCGCCGGCTGCCTAACGTCGGCCCATGGACGGACGGACGTCGCGCGTCGCGATCGTCACCGGGTCGGAGTCGGGCATCGGGCGGGCCGTCGCCGTTGCCCTGGCCGCCCAGGGCTGCGACGTCGGCATCACCTGGTACCGCGACGAGGCGCAGGGGCGGGCCACCGCCGAGGAGGTCCGCGCGCTGGGGCGCCGCGCCGAGGTCCGGCACCTGGACCTCACCCGGCTGCCGGAGGCCGCGGACGTCGTCGACGAGCTCGCCTCGGCCCTCGGCGGCGTCGACGTCCTGGTCAACGACGCCGGGACCGGGCACAGGACGCCGCTGCTGGACCTGGATCTCGGCACCTGGCGCGAGGTGCTGGCCACCGACCTCGACGGCGCGTTCCTGTGTCTGCAGCGCGGGGCGCGGCACATGGTCGCCGCCGGTCGCGGCGGTCGGATCGTCAACATCACCAGCGTGCACGAGCACCAGCCACGGGTCGGCGCGGCGGCCTACTGCGCGGCCAAGGGCGGCCTCGGTCTGCTCACCCGGGTCGCGGCGCTCGAGCTGGCCGAGCACGGCATCACCGTCAACGCCGTCGCCCCCGGCGAGATCGCCACGCCGATGACCGGTCAGGAGGACGAGAACCCGACCACACCCGGCCACGAGCGCCCCGGAGTGCCGCTGGGCCGGCCCGGCAACGCCCACGAGGTCGCGGCCGCCGTC
Organism: Blastococcus sp.; assembly: GCA_025965695.1. Lineage (GTDB taxonomy): Bacteria > Actinomycetota > Actinomycetes > Mycobacteriales > Geodermatophilaceae > Blastococcus_B. The sequence goes on along the minus strand of JAOPWM010000050.1, from coordinate 25,362 downwards.
GCCTTCCTGGCCTCACCGGAGGCGAGCTACGTGACCGGGGCATCCTGGTCGGTCGACGGCGGCATGATGCAGATGGGCCCGATGGCCGGCTCGCACCTCCGCAGCGACGACTGGCGCCGCGCGTGACGTGGGCTCACGCGCTCAGCAGCCGCAGGAGCTCGGGCCGGCCGAGAGCGGGCGGCCGCGGCGTGCCCGGGTCCTGCCGTGCCACCCGCTCCCGCAGTGCGGCGCGGCCGAACACCTCCCCGGGCGCGGCCAGGCAGGACACCGTCTCGACCAGTGCGCGGAAGACGTCGCCGTCGGTCATGGCGGCGGCGAGGAACCGCATGGTCGCCGGATCCGGAGGAGGCGGCGGGAGGCCCTGACGGATCGCGTCCATCTCGGCGAACCGGGCACGGTCGGCCGCGACCTGGTCGCGGTAGTACGGGGTCGCCTCGCGCTCCGTCCCCTCGTCCCAGGCACGCGCGAAGGACGCGGGGTCGTCGAGATGGGCGGCGACCACCCGGCGCAGCAGCTGTGCGTGGATCATCCCGACCGACAGTCCCCGCCCCGCCGACGGGTTGGTGCAGCACCAGGCGTCGCCGACGGCAGCGAAACCCGTCACGACCGGGATGCCGTCGACGACGAACCGCCGGTACCGGTCGACGATTCCCGCCATCGCCAGCACGCGGGTCAGCGGTCGCCCGTCCAGCCAGTGCGCCTGCCTGGGCAAGGACCGGATCACCCGGTCGAAGACCTCGGGGTTACGCAGGGCCTTGAGCGGCGCGTCCCGGGTGGGTCCGAACAGCGTCAGCGACCACGTGTCGTTGTCGCCGTCCAGCGTGAGCACGGAGATGCTGCCCATCGGGTCCAGCGCGGGGCCGCGTCGCTGCGGCCGGTTCGGGCCGGTGAAGTAGCGGGTGTAGTACACGAACCCGCGGTCTTCCGACTCGACGGTCGGGGCGCGGGCGCCCAGGGCCTCCAGCCAGATGGCCGACGGAGTGCGCCGGCCCGTCGCGTCGACCACGAGGTCGGCGGAGAGCTCCGACCCGTCGGTCAGCCGTACTCCGGCGACGTGCGGGACGCCGCGGACGGCCGACGGCCCGGCCGTCAGGCCGGCCACCTCCACCCCCCTGCGGATCGAGACGCCGGGCAGCTGTCGGGCGGCCGCCGCGACGACGGCCTCCACGGTCGGCCGGCGGCCGGTGACGTAACGCAGGCGCTCGTCGCCCGGCCGGGGGGCTCGGTCGGAGATCGTGGGCGGAAGGGGCGCCAGGAGATCCACCCACACGCAGCCGGCGGCCAGTAGTCGGTCGGTGAGGCCCGGGAGTTCGGCGTCGCAGATCTCCCGGAATCGGGCGAACAGATTGTGCGGCTGCTGGAACTGCGCCACACCGTGACGTCGCCAGGAGTCCCACGCCGCAGCCGGCGAGGCGGGGACCCCGTCGGGGTCGGCCTCCAGCACGGTGACGTCGTGCCCGTCCTGCGCCAGCATCATCGCCACCGACAGACCGATGACGCTTCCTCCGCAGACGACGACCGAGCCCATCGCCGGGCCTCCCGGTGGTGTGGTTGCCCGGCACCGTGCCACCGGCTGCGCAGGGCCGGCCAGGGCCCTCGGGCCCTCCCGGCCCGGGGTTCACGCAGTGCGGCCGGACCGCTTCTGCAGGTAGAGGGAGGCGTCGGCGCGGGCCAGCACGCTGCTGAGCGTGTCGTCCTTGCGGACGGTCGCGAGGCCGACCGACCAGGCGAAGTCGTGGGTCTGGTCGAGCTGCCGCAGGAACTGCCAGGCGCCGTCCTCGTCGGTGGCAGGCAGGCACAGGACGAACTCGTCGCCGCCGTAGCGGCCGAGCAGGTCGGTGCTGCGCAGCCGGCGGGACCAGCCGGCGGCGAGCTCGCAGAGCAGGGCGTCCCCGGCGCCGTGGCCCTCCCGGTCGTTGACCACCTTGAAGTCGTCGAGGTCGAGGATCGCGAAGCTCAGCGGCTCACCGGTCCGGACGGCCCGCGCCAGGTTGCGCGCGGCCTCGGCCTCCCAGGCGCGGCGGTTCGCCACGCCGGTGAGCGGATCGGTGGTGGCCGCGGTGCGCAGGTTCCGCGCCAGCCGGCCCTGCGTCTCGGTGAGGGCGACGGTGCCCACCACGAGCGTCACCCAGGGCACGGTGAAGCCGCCGGGGGCGGCGGCGATCGCACCCGCCGTGGCGAGCGTGACCAGGGCCAGCACGTGCAGCCGGGCGGCGCTGAGCGGGAAGAAGTGCGCGGCGTAGAGGCCGATGCCGATCAGGGCGGGACCCATGCCGACGATGCCGACGGCGGTCACCGAGCGCCAGGCGAGCAGACCGACCAGCACGCTGCCCAGCGCGATCGCCGCGTGGATCGCCCACCAGCGGGTCCGCACGCCGAGCACCCAGAAGGCCGTCCCACAGGTCAGCGTGATGATCGCGGTCACGATGAAGAGGGCGACCGGGCTGTCGGGGTGCAACGGCCAGACGGCGGCGATCAGGCAGAGCCCGCCGCTGACGGTGTAGAGCACGGCCAGCAGTGCCACGGGTGTGCGGCGGTCGGCGTGCATGGCTGCATCCTGCCGCTGCGGCACCTGCTCGGCGCAGACCGCGGCCGGGTGTCACACCGGCGGGTCAGTCCCCGGTCAGCTCGGCCGGAGCGGTGATCACGTCGACCATCGCGCCGCGGCGGTACACAGTCACGGCCAGCGGCCGGCCGATCGCCTCGGCGAAGAGCAGCCGCTGGAGGCTCTGCGCGTCGGCGACCGGGCGCCGGTCGGCCTCCAGCACGAGGTCACCGGCCTTCAGCCCGGCCCGGTCGGCGGGTGCCCCGGGGACGACGTCGACGATCCGCAGGCCCCGCCGTCGTCCGGTGCGCTCGGCCAGGGCCGCCGGCAGCGGGGCCGGGGTGCTGACCAGGCCGAGGTAGGCCCGCCGCACCCGGCCGTCCTCGACGAGGGAGGAGATGATCCGGCGGCTGGTGTCGTTCATGGGGACGGCGAGACCGAGCCCCCAGCCCGCCACCGCGGTGTTGATCCCGACCACCCGGGACGCGGAGTCGGCGAGCGCGCCGCCGGAGTTGCCCGGGTTGAGCGCGGCGTCGGTCTGGATGACGTCCTCGACCACCCGCGCCGTCCGGCCGTCCCGCGTCGGCAGGGAGCGGCCCAGCCCGCTGACCACGCCCGCCGTGACCGAGCCGGTGAGCCCGAGCGGGTTGCCGACGGCGACCACGAGCTGCCCCACCCGCAGCGTGCCGGCGTCGCCCAGGAGGGCGGGCGGGGGAGTGGCGGCGCGCGCCCGCACCACCGCGAGGTCGGAGAGGGGATCGGCGCCGACGACGTCGACGTCGGACTCGGACCCGTCGCTGAACACCGCCCGGCCGCGGGCGGCGTTCCCGACGACGTGGGCGTTGGTGAGGAGCAACCCCTCGCCGGTGACGACGACGGCCGAGCCGGCACCCGAGCGCCCGTCGCGGCCGGTCACCTGGAGGGCGGCGACGTGCGGCGTCACGTCGGCGGCCACGGCGGTGACGATCCGGGAGTAGGCGTCCGGTGCCGGCTCGAGGTCGGATTCCGGTCCGGCGCTCATAGCGCCACCTTTCGATGATTACTGGGTTACCCCCACCAGTGAACGCCGGTCCGAGCTCCCCGGACAGAGCACGCGTCGTGCCCTGAGCGAACAGGCCCCCACCTTCGTAGGCCTGGCCGACGTCAGACCTGACCACCCTGCGGACGCAGCGAACTGGTGCGGCTCCCCGGGAGGCCTTACCGTCAACTCGCGGCTGAGCACCAGTCGACCCCGCGTCCGGGGAAGCCGGTGGCGGCGACGACGACGTCACCTCTCCGTGCACAGGAGCGCGCGTGGTGAGCAGCGCCGGCCGGTCCCATCCCTCTCCCGGGCGCCTGCCGGCGCACGGCGATGGCCGCCCCTGACCTCCTCGGCGGACCCGGCCGTCCGCCGCCCGGGCCGACGGTCGCCGGTGCGACCTTCGGTGTCGAGGAGGAATTCCACGTCGTCGACCCCGTGAGCCTCGCACTGACCCCCAGCCCGGAGCTCGCCGTGGCGGCCTTGCGCCACGAGATCGGCGTCCGGCTGCACGCGGAGATCACCACCACCCAGCTGGAGACGGTCACCGGCATCTGCACCACCCTGGCCGAGCTCCGGGCCGAGCTGACCGGTACCCGGGCGGAGGCGGCGGCAGCGGCCGCGGCCGCCGGGGTCGCCGTCCTGCCGGCCTCGACGCACCCGTTCGGCACCTGGGAGCAGCAGGAGATCACCCCCGCTCCCCGGTACCAGGCGATGGTGGAGCGCTGGGCCGCACTCGCTCTGGAGCAGGACATCTGCGGCTGCCACGTGCACGTCGGCGTGCCCGACCTGGAGACTGCGGTCGCCGTCATGGACCGGTCACGCCCCTATCTGCCGGTGCTGCTGGCCATGACCGGGAGCTCGCCGTTCCACAGCGGCGTCGACACCGGGTACGAGAGCTACCGGACGCTGTGGTGGGCGCGCTGGCCCACGACCGGGGCGCCGGAGTACCTGGGCGGTGCGGAGCGGTTCACCGAGGTGGTCGCCGGGCTCGTCGCCTCCGGTGCCGTCGCCGACTCCTCACACCTCTACTGGGACGTCCGGCCCAGCTACCACCTGCCGACAGTGGAGTTCCGGCTGGCCGACGTCTGCACCGACCTCGACGCCGCGATCCTGCACGCCGCCCTCGTCCGATCACTGGTGCGCACGCTGGCCGGCCGCGCCGAGCGGGGAGAGCCCTGCCCGCAGCCGCGGCCGGAGCTGCTGCGCGCCGCGCGATGGCGGGCAGCCAGGCACGGGATCAGCGACACATTGTTCGATCCGGTCCTCGGGGCGCTCATCGATGCCCGGGTCGCCGTTCGCCGGCTGCTCTCCGAACTGCAGGAGGACCTGCGCGACCACGACGAGTGGACCGAGGTCGGTGATCTGGTGAGCCGACTGCTCTCGCGGGGTACGTCGGCATCACGGCAGCGGAGGACCTGGCTGCGCACCGGCGACCGCCGTGAGGTGGCCGCCGGGATCGTGCGGGAAGGCATGCTCAGGGAGATGTGATGGTCGGCAGCGACACGACCGATTCCATCGGGTCGCTGGCCCGTCCGCTGCGCGATCCCGCCGACCTGGACCCGCTGCTCGAGCGGATCGGGAACGCGCGGATCGTGGCGGTGGGTGAGGCCAGCCACGGCACGCACGAGTACTACGCCTGGCGGGCGGCGTTGACCCGCCGGCTGATCGAGGAGCGTGGCTTCTCCTTCGTGGCCGTCGAGGGTGACTGGCCCGACTGTTACCGCGTCAACCGCAGCGTGCGGCTGCGGGAGGGGGCGGACCAGGACCCTCGCGACGCGCTGGACGCCTACGAGCGCTGGCCGACGTGGATGTGGGCCAACGACGACGTCGTGGACTTCTGCCGCTGGTTGCAGGGGTTCAACGCCGTGCGGCCGGAGGAGGAACGGGTCGGCTTCTACGGCCTGGACGTCTACAGCCTGTGGGACTCGATGCACGAGCTGATCGGCTGGCTGCGGAAGCACGAACCCGAGCACGTCGCGACGGCGGTGCAGGCGCTGCGGTGCTTCGAGCCGTTCGGTGAGGACGGCGCCGAGTACGCGTTCGCCAGCCGGTTCGCGCCGACGTCCTGCGAGCAGATCGTGGTCGACCTGCTGCACGATCTCATGGAGGAGCACGGCAGGCGGGAGTACGGCGGGGACCCGGAGGGCCGCTTCTCGGCCGAGCGGAACGCCGCCGTGGTCGCCGATGCCGAGCGCTACTACCGCGCGATGGTGCAGGGCTCAGCGGAGTCCTGGAACGTCCGGGACGTGCACATGGCCGACACGCTCGACCGGCTGCTGGGGCACGCGGGGGACAAGGCCGTCGTCTGGGAGCACAACACGCACGTCGGCGACGCCCGGGCCACGGACATGGCGTCCGCCGGCATGGTCAACGTCGGCCAACTGCTGCGGGAGCGGCACGAGACCGAGGAGGTCGTCCTGGTCGGGTTCGGTGGTCACCGGGGCGGCGTGATCGCGGGGGACGAGTGGGGCGCGCAGATGAAGCGGATGCCCGTGCCCCCCGCCCGCTCGGGGAGCCTCGAGTCGCTCCTGCACGGCCTCGTGGGGGAGGACGCGCTCATCGTCGTCCCCCATGGCGACGTCTCCGAGTGGCTCGACCGCCGGCTGGACCACCGGGCGATCGGCGTCGTCTACCAGCCCGAGCGCGAACGGTGGGGCAACTACGTGCCGAGCGTGCTGGGGCAGCGCTACGACGCATTCCTCTACCTGGAGGAGACTTCTCCGCTGCAGCCGCTGCACCTGGAGCGCGCCGACGAGCACGTCCCGCCGCTCGCGCACGCGGTCTGAGCGGATTCTTTCTCAGGCCGATTGGCGCCCGGTGAGGTCCTCGCCGACCGCGTCGGTCGTCAGGCCGCCGGTCTTGGACGCCTCGAAGTCGGGCCCGAGGTGCTCCAGGGCCAGCCGGCCGTACACCTGCTGTTGGGTCGCCACCCGCTGGGACCGGCCGCGGCCGAGGAAGCTGACCAGCCAGTGCAGGACGGTGGTGATCCGGCTCTTGAAGCCGACGATGTAGAAGAGGTGGAGGGCCAGCCACATCACCCAGGCGATGAAGCCCTCGAACTTCACCGCGCCGAGGTCGACGACTGCGTGGAACCGGGAGATGGTCGCCATCGAGCCCTTGTCGTGGTACCGGAACGGGCCCTTGGGGGACTTGCCGGCGATCCGGCGCTTGATCGCCTCGGCGGAGTACCGGGCGCCCTGGATGGCCACCTGGGCCACGCCGGGCAGCTTGTCCAGCGACATCATGTCGCCCACGACGTGCACCTCGGGATGTCCCGGCAGCGTGAGGTCGGACTGGACGGAGACCCGCCCCGCGCGGTCGACCTCGGCGCCGGACTGCTCACCGAGGATCCGGCCGAGCGAGCTGGCCTGCACCCCCGCGGCCCAGATCTTGGTGGCGGCGTTGATGCGGCGGACCTGGCCGTCGGCGTCCTTGATCTCGATCCCGTCGGCGTCGACGTCGGTCACCATCGCGCCGAGCTGGACCTCGACCCCGGTCTGGTTGAGCTGGCGGCGCGCTCGGCCGCCGAGCTTCTCGCCGAAGGAGGGCAGCACCGCCGGAGCGGCGTCGAGCAGGACGACTCGGGCGGTGGTGGGGTCGATGCGGCGGAAGTCGCGGCGCAGGGTCCGGTGGGCGAGCTCGGCGATCTGGCCGGCCATCTCCACCCCGGTGGGGCCGGCGCCGACGACGACGAACGTGAGCAGCCGGTCGATCTCGGCCTGGTCCTCGGCCAGCTCGGCCAGCTCGAAGGCGCCGAAGATGCGGCCGCGCAGCTCGAGAGCATCGTCGATGCTCTTCATGCCGGGCGCGAACTCGGCGAACCGGTCGTTGCCGAAGTAGGACTGGCCGGCACCGGCGGCGACGATGAGCTCGTCATAGGGATGCACGGTGGTGCGGCCCAGGACGCTCGAGGTGACCGTGCGGGCGGTCAGGTCGATGTCGGTGACCTCACCGAGAAGGACGCGCGCGTTCTGCTGGCGGCGCAGCACCTCGCGGGTCGAGGGGGCGATCTCGCCCTAGGAGAGGATGCCCGTTGCCACCTGGTACAGCAGCGGCTGGAACAGGTGGTGGCTGGTCTTGCCGACCAGCGTGATGTCGACGGGAGCGTTGCGCAGCGCCTGGGCCGCGAACAGCCCGCCGAATCCGGAGCCGATGACCACAACGCGCGGGCGGCCGCCGGAGTTGTCGCTCGGGGCCGGGACACGCGCTGGTGATGTCGTCATGATGATTGATCCTGCCACTTGGCGGGTCCCGCCTCCCGCTGAACCCGGAGCGATCCAGGACACAGTCTGCCCGCGGGACCGTCGGCGCGCGGCTCGGGTCGGGCTCGGTAGACCCTTGGGATGCACTCGCCGGCCGTCCGGTTCGTGCTGGTTACCGGGCTCGGACTGGACGAACGATCGTCCGCGGGGCTGCGGGAACGGGTGGCCGCCTCGGTGGTGCTGCTGGGGCCGACCACCGAACCGCGGTTGCGATCGGTTGCCGGGCTGGCGAAACAGTGGTTGCGGACGGCGGTGCACGAGCCGGTGTCAGCCGTGCCGCTGATCCTGGCCCGATGGTGGCGCACCGGACCCCGGACGATGGCCGCGCTCTGGCGCTCGGCCTCGCCCGACCGGATCGAGCGTCGGCTGGGCGACGTGCACGTGCCGGTCACGGTCGTCCGGGGGACCCGTGACCGGTCGTGCCCTCACGACTGGTCCGCACGTCTGGCAGTGACCGCTCCACGCGGACGCCTTGTCGAGATCCCCGGCGCTGCGCACATGACACCGCAGACCCACCGCGACCACGTCGCCCCGATCCTGCTCGCGGTTGCGCCGGGGTGAGGCCGGGCTACTGGCCGTCGGTGCGGCCGCGCACCTCGGCGTACCGCTCGCGCACGCTGGTGGCGGGAGGCGACTCGAACGTCTCCAGCCCCGGCTGGTCCCAGTCCGGCGGTGAGCCGGCGCCCGACAGGACCCAGGCCGCCTGCCGTGCCGCGCCGTCGGCGACGTACTCGCCGGGCGGCGGGACGAGCACCGGCCGGCCGAAGATCCCCGGCGCCAGCTGCTGCACCGCCGGGGAGCGCGCCGCGCCGCCGATGAGGAGCACGCGATCGACGGTCACGCCCTGGGCGACGACCGCCTCGATACCGTCGGCGAGCCCGCACAGCAGACCCTCGATCGCGGCGCGGGCCAGGTAGGCGGGGGTGGAGGTCCGCAGCGTGAGCCCGTGCACCGAGCCGGTCGCCCGCGGGAGGTTCGGCGTCCGCTCGCCCTCGAGATAGGGGACCAGGACAAGCCCGCCGGCGCCGGAGGGTGCCGACAGTGCGAGGTCGGAGAGCCGGTGGTGGTCGACGCCGAGGATTGCGGCCGCGGCGTCCAGCACGCGGGCGGCGTTCAGCGTGGCGATCAGGGGCAGGTAGTTGCCCGTCGCGTCGGCGAAACCGGCGACCGTGCCGGTCGGGTCCGAGACGGCCATGGTGGAGATGGCGGAGACCACGCCGGAGGTGCCGATCGAGACGATGACGTCCCCAGGGCGGGCGGCCAGTCCCAGCGCCGCCGCGGCGTTGTCCCCGGTGCCGGGGCCCAGGACGGCGGAGCCGCCGCGCATGGAGCCGATGGCCTCGGCCGGGCCGGCGACGCGGGGCACGGCCGGGCGGCGGCCCCGCATCGCGAGCTCGAGGAGGTCCAGCCGGTACTCGCCCGTGCGCGCCGACCAGTAGGCGGTGCCGCTGGCGTCCCCGCGGTCGGTGACGAGGGCGCTCAAGCTCCGGTCGGCCGACAGCTGCCATGTCAGCCAGTCGTGGGGAAGGCAGACGGCCGCCGTGCGGTCGGCGTTGGCGGGCTCGGCGTCGGCCAGCCAGCGCACCTTGGTCGCGGTGAAGGAGGCCACCGGCACGACGCCGACAGCGTCGGCCCAGGCCTGCCGTCCGGCCGCCTCGTTCCCGTCGCCGAGTTCGCGGATCAGGTCCGCCGCCGCACCGGCGGAACGGACGTCGTTCCAGAGCAGGGCGTCCCGGACGACGGCGCCGTCCTCGTCCAGGCAGACCATGCCGTGCTGCTGGCCGCCGACGGACAGGGCCGCCACGTCGTCGAGTCCGCCGGCAGCCGCCGCGGCGGCGGTGAACGCGTCGGCCCAGGCGTGGGGTGCGACCGAGGTGCCGGCCGGGTGGGAGGCGCGGCCGGCCCGCACGAGTTGCCCCGTGGCGGCGTCGCGGACGACGACCTTGCAGGCCTGGGTCGAGGTGTCGACCCCCGCGACGAGAGTCACCGGAGGACTGCCGGGTGCGCGATGGGGGAGGTCATGCTGCGGACCCTAGCGACGCTTGGCACACTTCGTCGGGTCGGTGAACTTATCGGAGCGACGACGACCGTGTTGCACTTCGGTAACGGGACCGCGCGACCTTGACCGCGAGCCGCCGCGGAAATAATTTGTTGATGGGTCCGACAAATAAGCGATCGGCAGGGGGTGGGGCATGACCGACGAGCGCCGTCGGTTCGACCGCTCGCCGGGTCGCCGGCACACTCCTGCCGACCAGGCCACCGTCCGGCGCAGCAATCTCGGTCTGGTCCTGCGCCACCTGCGCGACTCCGGCCCGCGCTCGCGGGCTCGTATCGCCCAGGAGACCGGCCTGAACAAGGCCACGGTCTCCAGCCTCGTCGCGGAGCTGACCGACCGGCGGCTGGTCAGCGCCGGCGACGTCCACCGCGGCGGCTCCGTGGGCCGCCCCGGACTGATCGTGCACCTCGACGGCACGTCCGTCTCCGGCATCGGCGTCGAGCTCAATGTCGACTACGCGGCAACCCTCGTCCTGGACCTGCGGGGCGCGGTGCTGTTCGAGCACCTGATCCCCCTCGACGTCGCCGCCCTCGGCCCCGATCGGACGCTGGATGCGGTGGCCCGGTTGGTGGGTGAGGCCGTCGATGCCGCCACGGCCCTCGGGGCCACGCCGGTCGGGCTGACCGTCGCTGTGCCGGGCCTGGTCCGCAGTGCCGACGGCGTGGCCACGTATGCGCCCAACATCGGCTGGCACGACGTGCCGGTGCTGGACGGTCTGCGGGCCCGGATCGACCTCGACTGCCCCATCCGCGTGGAGAACGACGCCAATCTGTCGGCGATCGCGGAGTGGTCGATGGGGACCGAGGCGCGGACCGCCGACATGGTCTTCCTGACCGGCGAGGTCGGCGTCGGCGGCGGCGTGATCGTGGCCGACCAGCTGCTGCGCGGCGCCGGTGGCCTGTCCGGCGAGGTCGGCCACACCTCGCTGGGCGACCCCGACATCGTGTGCGGCTGCGGCCGGCGCGGCTGCTGGGAGACCGTCGTCGGCCTGGCGGCGCTCCTGCGGGAGGCGGCCGACCCCGACGACCCGGTGCACGACCCGGCCCGTGACCTCGAGACACGCCTGGCGGAGATCGCGCGGCGGGCCGAGGCCGGCGACGAGCGCACCCTGGCCGCACTGGACAAGGTCGGCACCGCCCTGGGCAACGGCGCCGCCGTCCTCATCAACCTCTTCAACCCGCAGGTGGTCATCCTGGGCGGCTACTTCGCCGTCCTCGGCCGGTTCCTGACCGAGCCCATGACCACCGAGCTCCGGGCACGTGTCTTCGGCCCCGACCTGGCCGGCACGAAGGTGGTCCTCTCGACCCTCGGGTTCACCGCCGCCGTCCGCGGGGGTGCGCACGTGGCGCTGGAGTCGGTGTTCGACGACCCGACCCTCGTGCCGGCTTTCGACGACCTACCCGGGGCCGGAGCCTCCTGACCCAGCCGCCTGACCCAGCCTCCTGACCCAGCGTCTCGACCCCAGCGTCCTGACCCAGTGCAGGGCAGCCCATTGATCGACCCGGACGGAGAGCACCACATGACCGACTACACGCCCACCAAGGACGACAAGTTCAGCTTCGGGCTGTGGACCGTGGGCTGGCAGGGGGTCGACGTCTTCGGTGGCCCGGTGCGCCCGCTCCTGGACCCGGTGGAGGCGGTGCACCGCCTGGCCGAGCTCGGCGCCGCGGCGGTCACCTTCCACGACGACGATCTGGTTCCCGACGACGCCACTCGCGACGCCACTCTCGAGCGGTTCACCAAGGCGCTGGCCGAGACCGGCATGGGCGTGGAGATGGCCACCACGAACCTCTTCGGTGCCCCGGTCTTCAAGGACGGCGGCCTGACCGCCAACGACCGCACCGTCCGGCGGTACGCGATCGCCAAGGTGCTGCGCAACATCGATCTCGCCGCCGAACTGGGTGCGAAGACCTACGTGCTGTGGGGCGGCCGCGAGGGGGCGGAATCCGGCGGCAGCAAGGACGTCGCCGCCGCGCTCGACCGGTACAAGGAGGGCCTGGACATCTTCTGCGGCTACGTCCGCGAGAAGGGCTACGACATCCGGTTCGCCCTGGAGCCCAAGCCGAACGAGCCGCGGGGCGACATCCTGCTGCCCACCATCGGCCATGCCTTGGCGTTCATCAACGAGCTGGACGAGCCCGACCGCGTCGGCCTCAACCCCGAGGTCGGGCACGAGGAGATGGCCGGCCTCAACTTCGCCCAGGGCATCGCCCAGGCGTTGTGGCACGGCAAGCTCTTCCACGTCGACCTCAACGGCCAGCACGGCCCGCGCTTCGACCAGGACCTGCGCTTCGGCGCGGGCAACCTGCGCGGCGCGTTCTGGACCGTCGACACCCTCCTCGGCGCCGGCACCGGGCGCGCCTACGACGGCTACGTGCACTTCGACTACAAGCCGCCGCGGACCGAGGACATCGGCGGCGTCTGGGAGACCGCGCGGGCCTGCATGCGCAACTACCTGATCCTGCGCGAGAAGGCGCAGGCGTTCCGGGCCGACCCGGACGTGGCGGCCGCGCTCGAGGCCGCGCGGGTCGGCGAGCTCGCCGTCCCGACGCTGGCCGCGGGGGAGACCCTCGACGATCTGCGCGCCGAGAAGTTCGACCCCGAGGCCCTGGGGGACCGCGGGCTGCAGTTCGAGCGGCTGGACCAGCTGGCGATGGAGCACCTGCTCGGCGTTCGTTGACACCGATCGGAGCGGGCGGGCCGGAGTCATGGCCTGCCCGCCCGTTCCGGTCAGTCGCGCGGTGTCACGACCAGCAGGACCGCCAGACCGAACCCGGCGATCGCGTTGAGCAGGAACGCCGGGCCGATCACGTCGATGGTGCGGTAGCCGGCCAGCCACAGGTCCAGATGGATCCAGCCCATGAGGGCGAGCAGGCCGACGCCGAGGATCCGCAGCAGCCGAGGATCCGCAGCACCCGGAGCGCGCCGGTGGCCGGGTGCCGGCGGGTGACCGTCGGGGTGGCCATCACGTCACCTGGACGGTGAGCTCCATACCCATGGCCCGGTGGTTGCCGATCGAGCAGTAGAAGACGTACGTGCCGGGTTCGAGCGTGACGGCGACGGTGCCCGACTTGCCGGGAGCGATCTTCCCGTCGGTGCGGGCGACGTCGTTGCCGTTCTGCTCGACGACGAGGTCATGGTTGGCGCGGCCGTTGTTGACCACCGTGATGGCGTAGTCGCCGGCCGGAAGGGTGTTCTTGTCGAGGGAGATGCTGAAGTCGGCCTCGGTGGCGGTGAGGGTCTGTGCCGGGGACTGGCTCGCACCGGTGGACGCCGGCGCCTCGCTGGTGGTGGTCGCGGCGGCGTTCCCCGAGCCGCTGGAGGACGAGCCGCCGCCGCAGGCGGTCAGCGCCGCCATACCCAGCGCGAGGACGGCGAGGCTGCGCGCCAGCCGGGGGAGCAGGCGGGGAGCGGGATCGATCCGATGGTGCACGAGACCTCCTCGGGTCGGCCGTAGGTCAGCCGGGAGGCGGTCCTGCCGGCGTCCGGAAACCTTCCGACATCAGTGGACCACGGCTGCCACCCACACGAGGTTCACCGGTGCGCGCGGTTCGTTCAGGTGACCGCTCCTGCAGGCGGCGGTTCGCTCGGGTCGGGACGTCGGCGAGAGGTCTTCCGCGACGGCCGCTGCATCGTCGGCGCCGGACACCCCGACGGGGCGGCCCGGCTCTCGGGGGCAGGCCTCAGACGCCGGAGGGGACGGTGCCGCGGCCGGCTCCGACCGCCGGTGGCGTGTGCTGGGCGACCCACGTGCCCGCCGCGACAGCCAGCGCCACCGGCCAGTCGATCGCGCCCAGCGCGCCCATCGTGACGACGCCGCCGTAGAAGGCGAGCTTCTCGAGGGTCCCGCCGGGGCTGCGTGCTCCCGGTACCGGGGACGCGGCTGCCGACGCCCGCTGGGGGCCGCTGAGGGTGGCCGTGACGAACGGCAGCCGGAGGGTGAGCGTCAGCGGTGTCGCAGGTGCGGTGGTCGGCGGAGTGGGATTCCCGGTCTCGTCGGGAGGACTCGTTGCGGGGATGGTGGTCGATCCCTCGGTCGGTGCCGTGGTCGGTGCCTCGGTCGGTGCCGTGGTCGCCGTCCGGCCCCGCTTGCTCTCGGTCATGCGCTAGCCCCTCGCTTCAGCTCGTGCGACGGTGACCGCTCCGGTCGGCTCGCCGACGGTCACTGAGGTCATGGGTACTCCGCGCCGCGACCGGACGACAGGGAGGCGCGCTTTCGGGCGCGACGCGCCGGATGGCCTGGGCTGGGCGGCCGTTACCGGCGACGCTGCGTCATCAGAGCTGGTCGTCACAGCTGAGTCACCCCTGTGGATCCGGGACAGCCGGCCCCCTGGGTGCCCGCAGCCGGGGGAGCGTCGCGGATGCGAACGTGGCGCCCGCGGAGCAGGCGAGCACGACCGACCAGGCGACCGGGCCGAGGGGGGTGGAGCCGAGGAAGCCGCTGACCCCGGGCAGCTGGATGACTGCTGCCAGTACCGCGGCCGACCCCAGGCTGGTCGCGAGCACCAGCGGATTCCGCCCGCCGAGCAGGAGGGTCTGGCCCAGTTCGGTGCCGATGAGGGTGGCCAGCGCCATGGTGCCCGCCCGCTGCCGACTGCCGGTGAACCGGCCGATCTGCCAGGCGACGAGCGCGCTCGCGCTGGTGACCGCCCCGCGCAGCCCGATGTCGCGCAGCAGGGGCGCCCCCAGGGACGGCGGCCCGGAGGTCAGGAGCGCCGACCGTTCCACGGTCCCGGCCGGTGTCGGCGCGAGCGCCAGGGCCATCGACGGGAGCAGGTCGGTGAACATGTTGACCACCAGGAACTGGCGGGTGCTGATGGGTGCGTGCCCGCCCAGGGCGGTGCCGGCCAGGGTGAACGCGATCTCGCCGACGTTGCCGCCCAGCAGTACGGCCACGGCGTCGCGGACCCGCCGCCACATCGCCCGGCCCTCGACGAGGGCGTCGATCACGAGACCGATGTCGGGTTCGGTGAGCACGAGATCGGCGGCGCTGCGGGCCGACGTCGACCCCTTGGCGGCCATCCCGATGCCCACATCGGCGAGGCGGATCGCCGCGGCGTCGTTGGCGCCGTCGCCGGCCATGGCGACGACCTGGCCGTCGTGCCGGAGCGCCTCGACGATCTGCAGCTTCTGCTCCGGCGAGACGCGCGCGAACACTGATGCCCCGCGCACCCTCGCGATCCGGGCCCCTTCGTCGAGATCGGCGAGTTCCGGTCCGGTCACCAGGTCCTCGGCGGGCATGCCGAGCGTCACGGCGATCGCCCGGGCGGTCACCGGGTGGTCCCCGGTGATCATGACGGGGCGCACCCCGCTCTTCGCGAGCGTGGCGATCGTGGCGGCCGCCTGCGGGCGGGCGGTGTCGGCCAACGCGATGAAGCCGAGCAGGGTGAGGTCGCCGAGGTCGGCCACCTCCTCCGGCTCAGGCACGGGCTCGGCGACGTCCCCGACGCCTCCGACGTTCCGGCGGGCGACGGCGAGCACCCGGAGCCCCTGGGCGGCGAGGTCGTTGACGGCGTCTGCGGCGCGCGCGCGGTGGGCGCTGTCCAGCGGCCGCTTGCCCCGGTCGTCGCGTACGTGGCTGCAGCGTGGAAGCAGCACCTCCGGGGCGCCCTTGACCACGACGCGGACCTTGCCGGGCGTGCGGCCGACGGCGGCGGAGAACTTGCGTTCGCTGTGAAAGGGCACCTCGGTCAGCTCCTCCCACTCCTCGTCGAGCTGATCGCCGAGGATGGCCCGCGCGGCATCGAGGACCGCCTCGTCGGTCGCGTGCGTCGACGCGTGGGTGCCGTTGCGTCGGGGGCTTGCATGGGCAGCTGCCCGCAGCATCCGCCGCGCCGCCGCGGCGTCCGGTGCCCACTCGCCGCCCAGGTCGGCGACGCGCACCAGGCGCAGGTGCCCCTCGGTGAGCGTCCCGGTCTTGTCGAAGCACATCGTGCTGACCCGGCCGAGAGCCTCGACCGTGCGCGAGGCCCGCACGAGGACGCCGCGCCGGGACAGCCTGCGGGCCGCCCCGAGCTGGGCGACGGTCGCCATGAGCGGCAGACCTTCCGGGACGGCGGCCACGGCGACGGCGACACCCCCGGCGATCGCCGCCTGCGCCGTCTGCCCGCGCAGCAGCGCCATCGCCGAGACCGTCGCGCCACCGGCGAGGGTGACCGGGAGCGCCTTGCTGGTGAGCTCCTCGAGCCTTGCCTGCATCCCGGCGGGCGCACCGGCCCGGCCGGCCAGCGCGAGCGCGCGTCCAGCCTCCGTGGCGGGGCCGACCGCTACAACCACCGCCCGGCCGGACCCGGCGACGATCGTCGTGCCCTCGTAGACCATGCAGGCGCGGTCGGGCAGGTCCGCACCGGGCGTGGCCGTGAGCTGCTTGCCGACGGGAGAGGACTCGCCGGTCAGGGTTGCCTCGTCCACCTCCAGGTCGTCGACGAGGAGCAGCCGGGCGTCAGCCGGGACGACGTCGCCGCCCGCCAGATCGATGACGTGCCCCGGCTGTAGCCGGGTGGCGGGGATGCCGCGGAGTGGCCCCGACCCGCCGTGCCTCCGGTCGGCGCTGTCGAGGTCGACGATCCGCCCGGGGAGCCGCTGCTCGAGGAGAAGTGACCGGAGGGCGCGTTCGGCACGCATCCGCTGGGCGCCGCTGATCACCGCGCTGCCCGCCAGGACGCCGGCCACCAGCAGCGCGTCGGTGGGGGAGCCGATCACCGCAGAGGCGGCCGCACCGGTCGCCAGTACCAGGGTCAGCGGGTCTGCCAGCTCGGCGCGGACGTTCGAGACCAGCCCGGCGAGGGCCCGAGCGGTCCGGCGCGGGGCCGAGGATCGGCCCGGCGCCGGCTCCTCCCGCGCCGGCTGACCGGGATCAGGCACCCGGCCCAGCACCTCGCCCGGCGCGAGGGCGTGCCACGGGGTGTCCGGGACCGCAACCGGGTCCCGCAGGCCACCGATCCGCTGCGCCGCCCGAACCGCCGACAGAATGGCTCCGGCTGCGCCCATCGTCACCGGCAATGTCGCCCTGTCGCCCCGGGGCCCGGGTCCGACGGCGACGAGCAGGCCGCCCAGGAAGGTGGAGGCCAGTGACAGCCGTACCGCGCGCTCGCTGTTCGATCGGGCGGCCGGAACCGCGGCGAGCAGCCGTGGCAGCTCGAGCAGGCCCGGGCCGCACAGCAGGTCGGCAGCCCATGGCACCCTGCCGGTCGCCGGAATGATGCCGACGCCGATGTCGGCGGCGTCCAGCGCGTCCTCGTCGGCCCCGATCACGGCGACCACCTCGCCGTCGCCCTGGAGCCTTCGCACATGCCGGCGGAGCCACCCGCCGTCCTCGCCGTCGTCGTGCAGCACCTCGTCGGCCCGCCCGACGAGGGCCGCGGCGGCGGGGTCCTCGGTCAGGACAAGGCGGAGGCCGGCCTCGCGGGCAGCCGAGAGCGCCGCAGCCGACAGGGGGTCCAGCTCCCGTCCGACCAGCACGTCACCCACCGTGTCGCCGTCGGACGTCAGGATCAGGCGGGTCAGTGCGGTCGCGTCCTGCCCGGGACCGACGGGATCGGATTCGGGGCGGACGAGGGCGAGGTCGGAGGGGCCGGCCGACGCGGCGTCCCCCATCTCCAGCAGGTGCTGGGCCGCCCGCCAGACCCGTTCCATCGGCCAGCCGTCCAGGGCGCGGGCGCGCACGACCAGCCGACGGTCGACGTGGAGGACCGCGCTCTCGACGACGACGGTCGTGACACGGTCCAGGCGGCGCAGCGACCCGAGGTCGAGAGTGAGGATCTGCCGGCGGGCCAGCGCGATCGCGAGGGTGTCCGCGTAGGCCTCCCGTGCCAGGACGGCCGCCCGTGGTGCTCCCACCAGCAGGGCGCGGCCGGCGACGTCCAGGTCGGCGGTCGCGGCCAGCGCCGCCCCGGCAGCGAGCAGCGAACCCGTCGCCGTACGGCGGACGAGCCGCTCGACGGGGCCCTCCGGCAGCGGCCCGGGCCGCTCGTCGGTGCCGAGCGGGGTCGTCCGGTCAGGCCGGGGCGGTCCGGTCAGTCCGGGCCCGAGCCTGGCCACGGCAGCCTGCGTCGCCCTGGTGGCACGGAGGGTCTGGACGCGTCGCGCGCTGTCGACGACCAAGGGGTGCACGGTGCCGGTGAGGCCCAGAACGGTGGCGTTGGCGACGGCGAGGACGAGCTCGCAGCCGGCCGCACCGAGCCGCCGTTCCAGCCGGCTGCGCAGCCACGGCTGGTGCTCGACGAGGGCGACCAGCGCCGCAGTGCCGGGGGGCAGCGTCGGCATGCGGGCCGCCCGGGCCGCCGCGACGGCGGCTGCGGCGAGCAGGTTCGCTGCCAACGCCACCGTGTGGACCTTCGGGACCCGTGCGTCGTCGGGGGAACCGTCCGTTCCTGGGCCGACGTGCGGCGGCGCGGCTCGCTCGTCCCCCGGTGAGCCAGGCGCATCTCCGGTGCCCGCGCGCCGGCATCCCGGCGTCTCGGTGGGTGCCTGCTGTTCCGCGCGGGCCAGGGCGCCGGCGATGTCGGAGAGCGTGTACCGACGGGCGTCGTAGCGCACGGCGACCCGGCCGGTGGCGGCATCCACGCGCGCCCAGGTGATCCCGTCGACCGCGGCGAGGGCCGTCTGGACCGCGGTGGCCGACGCCGGGCGGCCTGCGCCGCGGGCCAGCCCGCGGACCTCCAGCATGGCGAGGTCACCGACCGCCCAGATCTGCCGATCGACACCTGCCGCGACCCCGGCAGCTGTCACGGCCCGCAACGTCGACCGGGGCGCCGTGAGGACTCCCCGGGCGATCCGGGCGGACGCGTTGAACGTCTCCTGCGTGAGACGCCCGGACGCCCGGAGCGACCCGCGGATCAGCTCAGGTGCCGTCGCCGGTAGGACGGTCATGGCGACCCCTCGCCTGCGTGGGGCCGGACGTGTCGGTGCCGACGCCCCTAGCGTTGCGGCCGCGTTTGCTCACGGCCGCGTCCAGCGATCGTGGCACGCGGTGGGGGCGGTGCGCGGCCCACGACGTCGCCGGGCAGGTGAATCGGATGCCGGCTGGACATCGGCTGTGACCTGCCTGGATGAACCGGGGCGTGCGGGTCAGGCGGTGGCCGGCCCCACCAGTCGCCTGACCCCGGCGACCACCAGCGCGAGCAGTGCGGCGCCGAGCGCCTCGGCGAGAACAGCGATCAGGATCTCGGACACGGGAACTCCTTGGGCATCGGACGGCGAGGCCCATGCTTGCCCGCGCAGCGGGCGGGAGTGGGTCCGGTAGGTGTTCCGCGGATGAACGGCGATCGACGATCGGCCGGCTGATCACTCAGCGGACGGTGCGCCGCGCCTCGCGCGCGGCCTTCTTCGCCTGCTTCTGGGCCTTCTTCACGGTGACCCGCGGCTGACGGTCGATGGTGCCGCGGGTCAGCAGCCCGATGCCGATGCCGAGCAGCCAGATGTCCTTGGCGATGGCGAGGCCCTGCTCGGTGGGGGCCAGGCTGCCGGGCTTGTGCATGCCCGGCGTCCGCAGGTAGAGGCCGAGCAGCCCGCCGGAGAACACGGTGAGTGCGAGCCCCGCGACGGCGGTCGGCACGACCGGGGTCAGCAGGGCGGCGCCGATGACGATCTCCGACGTCGACAGCAGGGAGGCGAACTGCCGCGGCTGGAGGTTCTTCAGGAACGGGTACGTGCCGGCCGCGAAGCCGTGCAGGCCCGCCGCGGCCTGTTCGTCGGCGCCGCGCTTGCCGAGGCCGCTGTTGAGGATGAACGCGCCGGCGGAGATCCGCGGGGCGATCTCGGACAGGGTGATGGGCAGTGGCATGGGGTACCTCGCTGGTCGATGCGGTGGACGGGCAGTGGTCGAGGGCTCAACCAGACTCTCCGGACCCTCTGTGCCCATCGGCCCGTGGGCCAACCGTCGTCGGCTGACCTGCGGACGGCCAGGGCAGGAAGCCCTGCGTGCCACTATGGCGCCGTGGCGCACACATCTGCCTCGGTCGGCGCGCTGCTGAGCCATGTGCGGACCGGCCGCGCGCGGAGCCGGGCGGACCTGGTGGCGCTCACGGGCGCGTCGCGGAACACCGTGAGCGCGCGGGTGGACCAGCTCATCGCGGCCAACCTCCTCGAGGAGGGCGGCCGTGGGGGGAGCACCGGAGGCCGGCCACCGACACTGCTGCAGTTCAACAGCCGGGCGGGGTACGTGCTCGCCGTCGACCTCGGGGTGACCAGTGTCGACGTGGCGGTCACCGATCTCTCCGCGCAGATCCTCGCGACCCTGGGTCATCCCATCGACATCGCCGACGGTCCCGTTCCCGTGCTGGCCGAGGTCGACCGGCTGGCCCACAAGGTGCTCGCCGAGGCCGGCCTGAGCCCGGCGGACGTGTGGGCTGTGGGCGTCGGCGTGCCGGGCCCCGTGGAGTTCTCCACCGGGCGGCCCTCGCACCCGCCGATCATGCCGGGCTGGCACGACTACCCGATCCCCACCGCGTTCCGCGGGTACGGGTGCCCCGTCTACGTCGACAACGACGTGAACGTCATGGCGCTGGGCGAGATGGGGGTCGGTGGTTCGGTCCAGGACGTGCTGGTCGTGAAGGTCGGTACCGGGATCGGCTGCGGCGTCATCGTCGACGGGCGCGTGTACCGGGGCGCACAGGGCAGCGCCGGCGACATCGGGCACATCTACGTCGCGCAGCCGGAGGGGCGGACGGTGGTCTGCCGGTGCGGCAACGAGAACTGCCTCGAGGCGATCGCCGGTGGGGGCGCGCTGCTCCGCGACGGCCTGGCGGGGGGGCTGCCGGTCAGCACGACGCGGCAGGTCGTCCAACTGGCGGCGCAGGGCGATGGCCCAGCGCTCGAGTTGGTGCGCAACGCCGGTCGGACGATCGGCACGGTGCTTGCCGCCCTGGTCAACTTCTTCAACCCGCACCGCATCGTCATGACCGGTGGCGTGGCGCAGGCCGGCGCCCCGCTGCTCGCCGGCATCCGGGAGGCGGTCTACGGCCGTTCCATGCCGTTGGCCGCGCGATCACTGGAGATCACGGTCAGCGATGCGCCCGACCTGTCCGGTCGCGTGGGGGCCGCCTTGATGGCGATCGAGGAGTACCTGGACGAGGACTCGGTCGAGGCTCTCGCGCGGTAGGGAGCCGCCCCGGCGGGCGGGTGTGGGGCCGGTCCCCGATCCCTTCCGGCACAGGCCACTCCTGTGGGGCGCAGGCCGTCGGCGAGGGCGCTCCCGTCGGCGCCCGACGGTTCCGTAGTGCTGCGTCCCGAGGCCATGTGTGCCGAGCGTGGCCACCTCCACGTTGCGTTCTGGTAACCGCGTTCGGCGACCTTGACCACAGTTTGTCCGTGGACTTATGTTGACGGGACTACCGACTAATGATCAACGATGAGCAAAAGTCCGGGTGATGGCGTGATCGGTGTCCCTTCCCTGATCGGCAGCGCGTACCCCGTGGACGCGTCCCCCGGCTCTGCCGACGCCGGTGATGCGGCGTGACCGCGCCCCTGCTCGAGATGCACGGCATCGTCAAGACCTTTCCCGGGGTCCGGGCCCTCGACGGTGTCGACCTCGACGTCCGCCCGGGCGAGGTGCACTGCCTGCTCGGCCAGAACGGAGCCGGGAAGTCGACTCTGATCAAGGTCCTCGCCGGCGCGCACCAGCCCGACGAGGGCTCGATCTCCTGGCGGGGTGAGCAGATCGTGCTCGGCGACCCGCAGGCGGCGATGAGCCTCGGCATCGCGACGATCTACCAAGAGCTGGACCTGGTCTCGGGTCTGACCGTCGCTGACAACATCTTCCTGGGCCGCGAACGCTCCCGGTTCGGGATCACCCGGCCTGCGGCCGCCAGCCGCGCCGCGTCCGAGCTGCTGGCCCGGCTCGGGCACGCCGAGATCCGGCCCACCACCGAGGTCGGCGGACTGTCGGCCGCGTCGCAGCAGATGGTCAGCATCGCCCGCGCGCTGTCACAGGACGCCCGGTTGATCATCATGGACGAGCCGTCCGCCGTGCTGGACAACGAGGAGGTCGAACGGCTCTTCGGGGTCATCCGTGACCTCACCACCCACGGCGTCGCTGTCGTGTACATCTCCCACCGCCTCGAGGAGATCCGTCAGATCGGCGACCGGATCACCGTCCTCAAGGACGGCCGCACCGTTGCCACCGGCCTGCCCGCGCGCGAGACCCCCACGGGCGAGGTCATCACGCTGATGACCGGGCGCACGATCGAGTACGTCTTCCCGCCGCGTCGGTCCGGTCCGGCCATGGACGGCGCACCGCTGCTGGAGGTCGACGGTCTGGGCCTGGGTGGTCGCTTCGCCGGCGTCTCGTTCGGCGTGCGTGCGGGCGAGATCGTCGGACTGGCCGGCCTGGTCGGCTCGGGCCGCTCGGAGATCCTGGAGACCGTCTACGGCGCCCGGCACGCGACCTCCGGCACCGTGCGGCTCGGCGGCCGGCGGCTGCGCCCCGGGGACGTCGGAGCGGCCGTGGCCGCAGGCGTGGGCCTGGCCCCGGAGGAGCGCAAGAGCCAGGCACTCCTGCTCGACGACTCGGTCTACCGCAACATCAGCATCTCGACCCTCGGCCGGTTCGCCCGGGCCGGGTTCCTCTCCGGGGGCGCGGAGAAGGCGGCCGCCCGGGCCCAGGTCGAGGCGCTCGACGTCCGACCCGCGGACGTGACGCGGATCGTGCGGACCCTGTCCGGCGGCAACCAGCAGAAGGTCGTACTGGCCCGCTGGCTCCTGCGCGACTGCCGCGTGCTGCTCCTCGACGAGCCCACCCGCGGGGTCGACGTCGGCGCGCGGTCGGAGATCTACGCCCTCATCCGTGACCTCGCCGACCGCGGCGTGGCCGTGGTGGTGGTCTCCAGCGAGATCCCGGAGGTGCTCGGCCTGGCCGACCGGGTCCTCGTGATCGCCGACGGCGCCGTGATCGCCGAGGCCGCAGCCGACGCACTCGACGAGCACCGCGTGCTCGACCTGGTCATGGAGGGGACGGCTGCCCACGGCGGCGCCGCCCCCATGAAAACGCAGTTCGAGGGGGACGTGGCATGAGCGAGAGCGCAACCGCGACGACGCAGGACGTGGGCTCCGGATCCAGGGACGCGGGTGGCCACGGCAGCCGGGCCGCCGACCTGCTCGCCGGCCCGCTGGGGCGCAACCTGGGCCTGGTCATCGCCCTGGCCATCCTGTGCATCGTCGGCGTCGCCACCGCGGGGGACCGGTTTGCCGCCTTCGACAACGCCCTCACGATCCTGCGGCTGGCCTCGGTGATCGGCGTGGTCAGCGTCGGTATGACGTTCGTGATCATCGGCGGCGGGATAGACCTGTCCGTCGGTGCCCTCGTCGCGCTGGCCTCGGTCTGGGCTACGACGCTCGCCACGCAGCAGATCGCCCAGAACGTCCACTGGATCGTCATGGTGATCACCGCGATCCTCGTCGGAGCGGGCGCCGGACTGATCAACGGGGTGGTCATCGCCTACGGGAAGCTCGTCGCGTTCATCGCGACGCTGGCGATGCTCGCCGCCGCCCGTGGCCTCGCCGAGATCATCTCGAACCGGCGGACCCAGATCATCCAGGACCGCGACTTCCTCGCCTTCTTCTCCGGCGACGTGCTCGGCATCCCCACGCTCGTGATCATCTTCGCGCTGGTCGCGGTGGCCGGCTGGGTGCTGCTCAACCGGACGACGTTCGGGCGCCGGACCTTCGCGGTCGGCGGCAACGCCGAGGCCGCGCGGCTGGCCGGCATCCGGGTGCAGCGGCACACGGTGAAGCTCTACGTGCTCTCCGGCGTCACCTGCGGCATCGCCGCTGTGATGCTGATGGCCCGGACGACGACCGGCAGCTCGACCCACGGGACGCTGTACGAGCTCGACGCGATTGCCGCCGTCGTCATCGGTGGGACCCTGCTGCTGGGTGGCCGCGGCACCATCGTCGGCACGGTGCTCGGCGTGCTGATCTTCACCACGCTCGGGAACGTCTTCACGCTGAACAACCTGTCCAGCTCCGCACAGGCGGTGGCACGCGGCGTGATCATCGTGCTCGCCGTCCTGCTGCAGATGCGGCTGGCCAACGGCCAGACCCGCACCCGGAGCTCGAGATCTCCCACGCCCGCCACCGACGCCGGATCGGCCGCCGGAGGACCCGGTGGTCCCGCCGGTGGCGGGAGCGCGGTCCCTGGCGCCCCGGCGGCAGCCCGTCCCGGCGGCGCAGCGGGAGGCCCCACGACCTGACCCGCGGACGGCGGACGACCGCCGCGCACGGGCCAGCACGGCCCGGCGGACCTCCCGGTCCTCCGGTGCACCAGAACGGCTCATTCGACCACCTGGCGCGGTGCCAGGGGCAAGGCGAGGAGAGAACATGTCTGCAACGAGGCGGCGCGGTCGTCGCCGCGTGAGCTCCACCGCGGTCGCGCTCGTCGGCGCCGCCGTGCTGCTCGCCGGCTGTACCGGCAACACCCCGGCGAGCTCCGGCGGCGGTGGCGGGGGCAGCAACGCCGCCAGCGCGAACGACGACACCGGCAAGACCGTGACGATCGGCTTCTCCGCGCCGGCCGCCGACCACGGGTGGATGTCCGGGATCACCAACGCCGCGAAGGCCCAGGCCGACAAGTACGGCGACGTCAAGCTGGTCGTGGCCGAGGGCACCAACGACGTGAGCACCCAGATCAGCCAGGTCGAGACCTTCATCAACGACAAGGTCGACGCCATCGTGCTGCTGCCCTTCGACGGCGCCGCGATGACCCCGGTCGCGCTCAAGGCGATGCAGGCCGGCATCCCGGTCATCAATGTCGACCGTGAGTTCTCCAGCCCCTTCGCCGCCCGGGCCACGATCCTCGGCGACAACTACGGCATGGGTGTCTCGGCGGGCACCTACGTCTGCTCGCAGCTGAAGGGCAAGCCGAACGCGGTCGTCGCCGAGATCGCCGGCATCGACTCGCTGCCCCTGACGCAGGACCGCAGCCGGGGCTTCGCCGACGCGCTGGGTGACTGCGGCCTGAAGGTCAGCAACCGGGTGGCGGCGGCGTTCACCGTCGAGTCCGGAGAGTCGGCCGCGTCCAACCTGCTGCAGGCGGCGCCGCACATCGACGCCCTCTGGAACCACGACGACGACCAGGGCGTCGGCGTCCTGGCCGCCATCAGCAACGCCAACCGGAACGAGTTCTTCATGGTCGGCGGCGCCGGCTCGGCGAACGCCATGCGCAGCATCCAGGCCGGTGACTCGGTGCTGAAGGCGACGGTCATCTACCCGTCGACCCAGGCGGCCGACGGCGTCAAGATGGCGCGCCTGCTGGTCCAGAACAAGGCGCTGTCGGACCTGGTCGAGAACGAGGTTCCGCGGAAGATCACGCTCAACGCCCCCGTGGTCACCAAGGACGACGTCGACCAGTACCTCGGCACCGCATTCGAGTCCTGACCGACCGACCCGGAGTCGCCGGGTGACGGTTCCAGTCACCCGGCGACTCCGCTACACCTTGGAGCTCACATGTCTTCCCCCGACCGCCCCACCCACGGTGTAGGCC
>JAOPWM010000035.1 GCA_025965695.1 Blastococcus sp. | reverse complement strand
GACTGGATCATCGACCTCGGCCCCGGCGCCGGCCACGACGGCGGCCGGATCGTCTTCGAGGGCACACCCGCCGACCTCGTCGCCGCCCGCTCCACCCTCACCGGCGAGCACCTCGCGGCCTACGTCGGCACCTGACCGGGGCCCGGCGCTCCCGTGGGGAGCGCCGGGCATCGGTCGTCACGGTGTGTAGGTGACCTGCTCGGCGATCTCGAGCACCTGCTCCCGCGTCAGGACCGGCGGCGCGAGGAGGAGGAAGCCCGGGGTCGGTGTTACTGACGAGGTCCAGGCTGCGGCTGTCCTCGTAGCCGCCCAGCGACCAGCCGGCCGGGGCGAGGCCGAACTGCAGACCCACTGACTGCGGTCGGTCCACGACGGACCGCGCCACCGAGGCGGCCGCGGCCGTCTGGCCGTAGGCGCCTTCGCCGAGGACCGGACGTCCGAGGCTCTGGGGCAGAAGCCCGGGAAGCTGTGGGCCCCGTCCCGGACAACACGCCGCGCCGGTCGCATCGCCGGAGTGACGCACGGTGTCATCAGCGATTTTCACGCTCGGGCGGGGTCGAACTGTCGACAAGTGGGCGCCGCCTGAGCCGGGTCACCGCGCCCCTGTCGCGGCCTTCGCAACGATTCGGGAACGCGGCGTCGCAGCCCGTGGCGAGAGGGCGGACGCGGGCCCGTCCCCCACCTATCTTTCAGTCATCCGCCACGGCTGGCGGTGTCCGTCGCACTTCCCGGCGACGGTCTGTACTCGGAGTGGATCGGTGAGTGGCGTGGGCGTTGTGTCCAGCGGTGAGGTCCTTGTCGGCGACAAGGTCGGACAGGGCTGGTGGCTGGTCGCCGGTGACGGGCAGGGCCGGATCGTGGCCGGGCCCTTCCCGGATCGCGCCGAGGCCCGGTGGGTCGCGGCTGTCGGCCCCGAGGGGGCCCGGCCCGTCTACGGCATCCGTCGGGCGGACGGCGGTCTGACCCGCAAGCCCTCGCCGCAGGACTGGGCGTGGCTCGCCCACCTCGGGGAGCAGCTCGAGCGGCTCCCCGACGACTGGGCCACAGTGCTCTCCGACGACGACCAGCTGACCACCTTGGTCGTCGAGGTCACCGCGGCGCTGGCGGAAGCCGGCCTGCCCCTGCACGACGCCGCCGGCCCGGCCGATGAGGTCGGCGGTGCCTGCCTGATCCCGCAGCCGGAGCTGGGCGGAATCGTCGTCACCTGGCGCCAGCACGACCGGATGAGCGTCGACCGGGTCCACGGCCACGCCCCGGACGCGCTCGTGCAGCAGGTGATGAACCGTGCGGTGGCCGACGTGCTCGCGGCCCGCGGCTTCCTGGTCGACGCCTTCGGGGGAGCCAGCGGCCACGTCGTCCGCTCGCCTGAAAGGCCAGCCGTTCACGGCTGACCCCTGACGAGGCGGACGTGCGCGGCCAGCGTCCCCACGCCGATGGCGCCGGTCGCGTCGAGGACGGCGTCCAGCGGGGACACGACGCGACCCAGCGGCTGTGCCCACTGCAGAACTCGATGCCGGTACCCGGGCCCAGCCCTGTCCCTCGGGGTGAGCGTCAGCAGGGCGGCCACAGCCGGCGATAGCAGCAAGCAGATCGTCATGACGGCCCGGACGGGTGCTGCGGCGTGCGTGCGGCGTCCCTCGCCGTCGGCTGTGGTCGCGCGTCCGGCGGGCGGGTCGAGGCCTGCCTGTCGCGGGTGACCGGCCGTGGCCCGAGCGTGCGCGACGGGACCGGCTGCGACAGGGAGACGACTGGCATCACCTGCGTGCGGACGACCGCGACGCGGGTCACGACCCCGGCAGGTGCTTGAGACCCAGCAGGCGGTCGAGGAGTCGGAACCGGTAGGCGGTGCCGAGGGCCACGAACCAGATCGCCAGCACCGGGAGCACCGTGTTGTAGACGGGCGGGGCCGCGCCGGTCAGCCCGAAGTAGTCCGACACCGCC
Organism: Blastococcus sp.; assembly: GCA_025965695.1. Taxonomy (GTDB): domain Bacteria; phylum Actinomycetota; class Actinomycetes; order Mycobacteriales; family Geodermatophilaceae; genus Blastococcus_B. Next base: position 25,921 of record JAOPWM010000035.1, on the reverse strand, counting down.
GGGGTGAACAGTGCGGCGACCAGCACGGCCAGCAACGCAGCCACGAGGATCGCGGGGCGCTTGTCCCCGGTCGGGCGGGTCCAGGCGGTGAGCAGTCGCGTGGGCGGTTCGAGGAACAGGATGAGCAGCACGGAGGCCAGGGACACGAAGGTGGACAGGCCGGTCTGTGCACCGATGGTGGCTGCCGCGTCGGCGAAGTCGGCGTCGACGCCGTAGGTGAGGCCGGTGTAGCGCTCGAACTCGCTGATGACCCGGGCCGGGACGTTGCCGTCGGTGAACCCGGAAGCGACCCTGGTGTAGAGCGCCGCGTAGACCGCGACCCCGCCGGCCGCCGTGAGCACGGCCGCGGGGATGACGAAACGGCCCAGGGTGCCGAGGAAGTTGGGGGCGGGTGCGGAGGGCCGGGCCCACGCGGTGAGGAAGAGCGTCGGGAGACCGACGGTGAACAGCGTCAGTCCGCCCTGGGCCGGGGAGTAGGGGAACCCGAGGCCGAGCATGGTCACCGCGATGATGACCAGCCCCTGCGTGGCGACCCGGGCGAGGAACACCTGGGTCGAGGTGGCGATGCCGTTGATGATGCGCCGGCCCTGCCGGCGGGCCGGCAGCAGAGCGCCGAGCGAATCGTCGACCAGGACGATGTCGGCGATGTCGCGGGTGACCGCGCTGCCGCTGCGCATGGCCACGCCGACCTGGGCGGCCTTGAGGGCGCGTGCGTCGTTGACGCCGTCGCCGACCATCGCCACGTATCCGCCCTGGCGGCGGAGCGAGGCGATGATCCGCTCCTTCTGCTCCGGCGCTACCCGCCCGAAGACGGCGGACCCCGAGACGACGGCGTCCAGTTCCGGGTCGGAGAGCTCGTCGAGGTGGGCGGCGTGCACCGGGGACGTCCCCGGGAGTCCGGCGCGGGTGGCGAGGGCGGCAACCGTGTCGGGATCGTCCCCGGAGAGCACCTTGAGCGCGATGCCCTCCTCCTGGAACCGGGCAATGGTCCCGGGGACGTCCGGGCGCAGTTCGTCGGCGAGCGCGACGACGGCCAAGGGCTCGAGGGCGGGCAGCGCCGGCCGGTCGTCCCGGTCGCGCAGCGCCGCTCCGGGATCGACGGCGCGGGCGAAGACGAGGACCCGCAGCCCCTGGACGGTCCGCGAGCGCACGTCGGCGGCCACCTCGGGGCCCTGCAGCGCGGGAGCGAGCGCCTCAGGAGCGCCGAGGACCCACGTGGCGCCGTCGGTACGAAGGGCGCTCCACCGCAGCGCGGAGGTGAACGGCACCTCCTCCTGCACCTCGACCGGATCTCCGGGCAGGTGGTCGGCGAGGGCCGTGGTGGTGAGGTTGGCCGCGCCGGTACTGCGGGCCATCGACCCCAGGGCCGCCGTGACCTCGTCGGTGTCGTGCCCAGCGAGGGGGGCCACCTCCGACAGCCCGAGGCGACCGGTCGTCAGCGTGCCGGTCTTGTCGGTGCAGACCACGTCGACGTTGCTCATCGACTCCACGGCGTTGACCCGCTGCACGAGCGCTCCCTCACGGGCGCTGGCGACGGCGCCGGCGGTGTAGGCGAGCGCGATGAGGAAGAACAGGCCGTAAGGGACGAGGCCCGACAGCACCGCCGAGGTCTGCACGACCCGCAGCAGTGTCACGCCCTCGAGGGCTGCCTGCAGCAGGATGGCCCCGCTCATCAGGACGACGAGGACCATGGTGAGGCGGATGACGAAGGCGATACGACGCTGCAGCGGCGTGCTGTCGGTGCCGGCGCGCCGGGCCTCCGCCGTGAGCCGGTTCGCGTAGCTCGCCGCGCCGACGTCCCGGGCCAGTTGCAGCCCACCGCCGCCGACGCAGTAGCTGCCCGACTGCAGGTCCTCCGCCGGGGATCGGCGCTGTGCGTCCGACTCCCCGGTCAGCAGTGACTCGTCCACGTCGATCGTGCCCTCGAGCACCGGCCCGTCCACGACCACCTGGTCGCCCGGACGTACGCGGACGACGTCCCCACGGACCACCGCCTCGGGGGCGATGTCGGTCTCGCGGCCGTCCCGGAGGACGACGACCGTGCTGCGCGCCAGCAGCTGGAGCCGGTCGAGCTGGCGTTTGGCGCGGATCTCCTGCACCGCACTGATCGCCGCGTTGAGCACGCCGATCCCCACGCTGATCACGGCGTCGTTGTAGCGGCCCATCACCAGCAGCGCTGCGCCGATGACGAACAGGATGGTGTTGTAGAGCGAGAAGACGTTGGTTCGCAGGATCCGCGTGTAGGTGCGCGTGGTGCCGGTGACGGAATCGTTGGCTTCACCCCGGCGCCGCCTCGCCACCGCCTCGCTGCTGGACAGCCCGACAGTCGGGGCGGCCGTGTCCAGCTGGGTCCGCGAGGTCACCGGATCAGGGTGCCCGCTGCCGGCCCGGTCCGCGTCGTCTTTCCGCAGGTTCCGTCGTACCGCGAGGAAACGGCGCCTCACGCGTTCTACGTCTTCCGCGGGCTGGCCCACACCGATCCTCGGCGATCGCGGCCGGCTGAGCAGCCCGTCGGTCAGTGCCGGGGCGGCCTCGTGCTGGCGGGGTCCGGGGTGTCGGCCGGCTCCTCCTCGAGTGCCGGGTCGTAGAAGACGGAGATGCCGCGGCCGTTCCGCTTGGCCGTGTACATCGCGAGGTCGGCGCGGCGGATCAGGCCGTCGATGTCGACGTCGGCGCCACCGAAGGCCACGCCCATGCTGGCGCCGACCTTCGCGGTGCGGCCCGCGCCCAGGTCCACGGGCACGTCCAGCGCGGTGCGGATGCGGGCGAGTGCAGTCTCGGCGCCCTCCCGGTCGATCGGACCGTGGAGGAGCACCGCGAACTCGTCCCCGCCCAGGCGGGCGGCGGTGTCCGCCGTGCGCACACACTCGTGCAGTCGCTCCGCGAAGACCTTCAGCAGCAGGTCCCCGGCCTGGTGGCCGTAGGTGTCGTTGACCGGCTTGAAGCCGTCGAGGTCGATGTAGAGGACTGCCGGCCACTGCCCGTTGCGGCCCGCCAGGTGCAGCTCGTGCTGGGTGCGGTCGAGGAAGAGGGTCCGGTTGGGCAGCTCGGTCAGCGGGTCGTGCATCGCCGCGTGCCGGAGCTCCTCCTGCAGCTCGATGACCCGCCGCAGGTCGGTCTCCAGCCGGCCGCGGTCCAGTGACGTCGCGACGTGCCGGGCGAAGGTCCCCAGCAGGGCGAGGTCGCTCGCGGCGAACGTGCCCACGTCGCCGAGCCGGCCGGTGACCAGCAGCAGGCCCTGCACCCGGCCCTCGGTGGTCAGCACCGAGACCATCGCGTCCTTCAGTGCGTGCCGGGCGGCGTAACGGTCGAGCTCGGCATCGCGCACGGTGCCGGTCCGGACGGTGAGAACGCCGGTCTCGCCGGCCCACTCGACCAGCCGGTCGACGTCCTCCGTGCGCTCCATCAGCTGGAGGGCGATCGGCTTCTCGCCGTCCCGGCTGCGGCTCAGCGTGGGCGCGTCGTCCTTCTCGCCGAACAGCACGAGCTCGGCGGACTCGGCCCGGAAGGCGCCGCGGACGGCGGTGAGGAAATCGGTCAGCGCGGTGGGGGCGTCGTTGCTGTTGTAGAGCAGCGAGGTGATCTCGTGCAGCAGCTGCAGGTTGTTCTGCTGCTCGCGGGCCTTGGCGTAGGCGCGGTAGGCGGCGATGAGCAGCCCCGACGGGAGCGCGAGCAGGACCAGCGATGCAGGGTTCTGCGCCGCCGTGTTGGCGGCGAGCAGGCCCACCGCGGCGACGCCGAGGGCGAAGGGCAGCGACAGCGCCAGCATGCGGGGCAGCTCACCGAAGCCCAGGGAGGCTTCCGAGACCCGCATGACGGCGTAGATGCACGCGCAGGCAGTCAGCGTGGAGACCGCGACCGCGGCCAGGGCGGCCACCCAGTCCCAGGCCCCGGGTAGCGCGGTGGCCCGCCCGAGGGTGGTGAAGACGATCGTGGCCAGGCAGCCGGCCAGCGAGTACTGGGCGACGTTGAACGCCAGCTTGAGCCCGAACTGGCGGCGGTGGAGCACCAGGACCAGGCCGACCCCGGCGACCTGGGCGGTGATCAGGGCCGCCGGTTGGAGGAGGTAGAGGCCGGCGACGAGGACGAGGTCGGTCAACGAGAAGGAGTGCGAGTCCCGCTGCAACTGGACGTGCACGACCAGGACCTCGCTGATGGCGAACGCCGCCACCCAGGCGACCCACGGGAGGTCCAGCGCCCCCCCGGGCGCGGGCAGATGAGGGACGACGGTCAGGCCGAGGGCCCCCGCCGCCGCAGCCAGCACCGCGACCAGCAGGACGATCCGGTGGCGCACGCTGAGCCGGGGGGGCGGACGGGTCGCCGAAGCGGCATCCGGCGTCGTCACCATCTCCGTTCCCCTTTCCTGCGTGCGACGTTCTTCTCCCTTCCTGATCGGCACCGGTCGCAGAACCTGTACGACGCACCGCGGGACCCACCTGCGTAATCACCCGCTAGGGGGACTCGGGCGGTGGAACGTCAGAGCTGGTCGACGCCGGCCAGATCGGCGAAGACCACGATGTTGTCGCGGTAGCTGCGGGCATCCCGGTCGAAGGAGCCGCCGCAGGTGATCAGCCGGAGTCCAGCGTGGTCGATGTCGGCGTAGACCGCATCGGTCGGGAAGGCGTCCTTCGCGAACTGCTGGACCGAGTCGACCCGGAACCGTGCTGCGGTGCCGTCCTCGCGTTCGACGGTGATCGTGTCTCCCGGCGCGAGATCCCGCAGCGAGAAGAAGACTCCGGGGGACCCGTCCCAGTCGACGTGGCCGGCGATGATCGCCGGGCCGAGCGCCCCGGGCGTCGGGGCGCCGGTGTACCAACCGGCCGGGAAGCCCTCGGGCGGGACCTCCAGCGAGCCGTCACCCTGTAGCCCGAGACCCATGAGTGCGGAGTCCACCCCGATCGCCGGGATCCGGAGCCGCACGGGCGTGGACGGGGACAGGGGCACGAGGACGTCTGCCGTCGGTTCTGCAGGTGGCTCCGGGGTCGTGTCCGCCGAGGCGGCGTTCGTCGGCTCGCTGCTCGACTCGCTACTTGCGTCGCCGGCACAACCGGCGGTGCCGGCCATGAGGGTGAGAATCAGAACCGCGGCTCCCGTTCGCCACCGAGGACCGACCGGCATGCGGCGGTCGGTCCTCGGTGGCGACGGCTTGCGCGTGCTCAGGACGACCAGAGCCGTCCGGTGATGCTTCCGGTGCCACCGCCGCCGGCGTTGACAGACCCGACCGGCACCCGCCTGACCTGACCGCTGGTGGGAGCCCCGGTGTCGGTCGTGACCGGCGTCCCCGTGAAGGACGTCGTCCCGCCCGTGGGGGCCGACGCGCAGAGGGGCCGCACGAAGGTGTTCGAGTCCAGGGTGACGGCCCCGTTGCGCGTCAGCAGCGACCCCTCGAGGGTCGCGCCGGTGTTCATCGTGCTGTCCGAGAGGGTCATGATCGTTCCGACGAAGTCGGAGTTGACGCCCAGCGTCGTCGAGCTCCCGACCTGCCAGAAGACGTTGCAGGCGGTCATGCCGCCGGTCAGGACGACGGACGTGTTCGCCGAGGTGATCAGGCTGGACCCCGCCTGGAAGACGAAGACATCGCTCGAGCCGCCGTTCAGGGTCAGCGGGACCGGACCGCTGATCGAGATGCCGGACGCCGTCGTGTAGACCCCGGGGGTCAGGGTCTGCCCCGCCAGGTCGCCGAGAATGGGGAAGTCGGACAATTGGCCGGCGGCGTTCAGGTAGGCGGCCGTGAGGTCGTTCTTCGCCGTCGCCGTGACGCCGTCGCCGCGATGGTCGGTGCCGGTCAGGACCACTGATCCGGTCACGGTCATCGTCGGGTTCGGGAGCGAACCGATGTCGCCGTTGATCACGGTCGTACCGGTGCTGGTGATACCGGTTCCGCCGAGGACGGCGAACGGCTCCGCAGTGCCCATCGGCACGGGGAGGGCGGCGGCCTGGGCCGTTTCCGCCGAAGCGAGGAGCGCTGCCGAGATCGCGACCACCGAAGCGGCAGCGACGGCGCCGTAGCGCGCGCTGCTCGACCGTCGTCGGAGCTGCGGCCGGAGGGTGCGGTGTCGCGGGTCGTGGCGGACCGACATGTCGTCGGCGCTCCCGTCTCCGACGCTTGGGCCGGTAGTGGTGGTGCGCTGAAGACGACGCCGACGCGGTTGCCGGAGCGCGAGGAGTCCTCAGTCTCGCCACTCTATTGCTCACAGTAATGGAAACCGCACAATTCGTGATGGCAGCGAGTCGGTCTCCATCAAGGCTGCGCTCGCAAGCTGCGGCCGCTCCCCTCCCGCTGCGGTCGGCCCGCCCTAGCGCAACCTGCGCTCAGCCGTCACATGCATCGATGACGTCAGAGTGCGACGCAAGCGCTGAGTCAGCTGTCGAGGAAGTCCTCGATGACGGGCGCGAGCCGGTCGGCCTCGGTGATCAGCGCGATGTGGCCGCCCTCGTAGAAGTGCAGCCGGGCGTCCGGGAGCAGCCGCGCCATGATCCGCGCGTTGACCGCGGGCACGATCGGGTCGTCGTCGCCCATGACGAGCAGGGTCGGTTGCCGGATGAGCTTCAGGAACGGCAGGCTGCTCCAGCCGGTGCTGGCGGCCAGTTGGAAGTAGTACCCGCGGCGCGGCCCCAGCCGGGACGCCGAGTGCAGGGCGTGCGCGGCCCGTTCGGGGTCGGTGCGCATCGTGCCGCCGTAGATCTCCCCGGCGATACTGCGGGCGTACGCGGGGTCCCGATGCCGGCGGGGTGTGAGCATCCGGGCCAGGACCCGCGGGTTGGCCGGCATCATCAGTGAGCCGGTCGCCGTGGCGGTGAGCACCAGCCGGCGGACCCGCTTGCGGTACTGGACGGCGAAGTGCTGGGCCAGCCCCCCACCCCAGGACAGCCCCAGGACGTCGACCTGCCCGTCGAACCCCAGCCGGGTGAGCATCCCGGCGACGACGGGGCTGAAGGTCGTCAGGTTGTACGGGACGACCGGGCGGGGGGAGCCGCCGACGCCCGGCACGTCGAAACGGATCACGCTGCGCCGCTCGTCGAGGGCGTCCACGAAGGGCTGGAGCACCTCCAGACTGGCGCCTATGCCGTTCATCAGCACCAGCGGGGTGACGGACGGGTCCGTCCCCGGGCGCACCGACACGCGGAGGGTCCGCCCGGCCGACGTCACGGTGCGGATGTACTCACCGCCGGCCGGTGACGGCGGGGGACTACTTGTCGTAGACATAGGTCCCGGGCGCCGGCCCCAGCTCCTGTAGCGCCCCGCCGAGGGAGGACGGCGCGGGGATCTCGTCGCCGGAGCGCGCCCCCAGCCAGGTCATGAAGTCCGGCCACCAGGAGCCCTTCAGCGTCTCCGCCTGCGCCATCCACTCCTCGGTGTCGGCGGGCGTCGATTCCGCGACCTGGAAGGTGGACTTCGGGTTGCCCGGAGGGTTGACCAGCGAGGCGATGTGGCCGCTGGTCGACAGGATGAACCGGCTCTCGCCGCCGAGCAGCTGCGTCGAGCGGTAGCAGGCCTGCCACGGGCAGAGGTGGTCGGCGATACCGGCGGTCACGTAGGAGTCGACGGTGACCTTCGAGAGGTCGACCGGCGTGCCGAGCATCGTCGCCTTTCCCGGCTCGGTCAGGGCGTTGCCGATCGCGATGTCGATGAAGTCCCGGTGCAGACCGGCGCTCATCCGGGTCGTGTCGGCGTTCCAGAACAGGATGTCGATGTTCGGCGGCGTCTTGCCCTGCAGGTAGTTGTTGACCCAGTAGTTCCAGACCAGGTCGTTGGGCCGTAGCCACGCGAACACCTCCGCCAGCTGGGCGCCGTCGAGGTAGCCCTTCTTCCGGGACTTCTCGGTGGCCGCCTTCACCGACTCCTCGTCCATCAGTGCCGAGACGGTGCCGGCGCGCGCCCAGTCCAGCACGGTGACGGCGTAGCTGACCGCACTCACGCGGTCCTGGCGGCCGGTCGCGGCGAGGTGGGCCAGGACCATAGCGGTGATGATCCCGCCGGAGCAGAACGCCTGGATCGCCACCTGCTCGCTGCCCGTGGCCAGCTCCACCGCGTCCATCGCGTCGAAGATCGCCTGCCCGTAGGTGTCGAGGTCCCAGGCGGCGTGCCGCTCGTCGGGATTGCGCCACGAGATCATGAAGACCTGCTGCCCGGCGGACAGGTAGTGCTCGACGATGCTGCGGCCCGGTGCGAGGTCGGCGATATAGAACTTGTTGATCGTCGGCGGCACCATGAGCAGCGGCACGGCCCGCACGGTCTCCGTCGTCGGCCGGTACTGGATCAGCTCGAAGACGTCGGTGCGGAAGACGACCGACCCCGGGGTGGCGGCGAGGTCCTCGCCCACGGTGAAGGCGTCCGGCTCGACCATCGACGGCACCCGCGGCGGGTTGGTGAGGTCGCGGAGCATCCGCCGGAGCCCCTGGACGGCGCTGCGTCCGCCGGTGTCGATGACCGCCTTCAGCGACAGCGGGTTGAGCACGGGCACGTTGCTGGGGGCCAGCGCGTCGACGACGTTGGTCGCAGTGAAGCGGATGCGTTCGTCGTCCTGCCAGTCGAGGTCGGCGTCGTCGATGAGCTCCCAGGCGGTGCGCGCGGTGGCCAGGTGCGCCTGCATGGCCCGCCGGAGCACCGGGTTGCCCGTCCACGCGGGGTCGGCGAACCGCTTGTCCTTCTTCCCCGGCTCGAGCTCGGAGCTGCCGACCGCCACCTTGCCCATCTCCCGCACGAGCTCACTCGTCCGCTTCGCCACGGTCCGAGGCTGACGCGCGAGCGCTGAGCCGAACCGGAGCGCCGTCCCGACGGGCGGGATCATCCGGCGTATGGGCCCGCGCGCCGCGTCGACCAGCAGCATGTCCAGGCCCATCACGGCCTCGGTGGCGTCCTCCGGGGGCTCGGCGGGGCCGGCGGCGGCCCGCTTCTGCGAGGTCTGGGCGGGCTTCTTCGTGCGGACGGTGTCGGTGGCGGGCTGGGCCATCGCCGGTCTCCTCTGGCGCGCGCTGCTGCGATGCCGCACACGGGGGCCGATCGGCGCCGTCCCCCGAGCCATGGCTTGTGACTCCGATCACTCAACCACAGCTTCGAGAACGTGGCAGGCCGGTGTCCGAGGAGGGTGTCGTCCCACCCACCGGGGCGCCGGTGTGAGTGTCCCGGTGGGTGGGAGTGGTCTGGCGATTCCGGACGGCCCTGAGCTGCGTCGGCCAGTTCAGGGCGACGCCGGCAGCCGCAGCACTCCGGCGATTGCCAACCCCAGTCCGGCCCCGCCGACGACGTCGAGGGCAGATGGGCGCCGACGTACATCCGCGTCAGACAGATGACGACGACCAGAAGGCTCACTGCCCTGGGGCCCCGCGGTTCCAGCCACGGCCACGCACCGGCGGCCGGTGCCGTCGAGGTGGCGGCGTGCCCGGAGACGAAACCTCGGCCGCGCGCCTCGGCCCCGCGGATCACTACGTCCGACAGCAGCCCGTCCGGCCGGTCGCGCGGCCAGATCCCTTTCACGACGTTGGCCGCGAAGTAGCTAGACGATGGCGCTCTTGCCGGTCACCGCGCGCCCGACGATCAGGGTGTTCACCTCTCGGGTGCCCTCGTAGGAGTAGATGGCCTCGGCGTCGGCCACGTAGCGGCCTACGTGGTTCTCCAGCAGGATGCCGTTGCCGCCCATGAGCTCCCGTGCCCAGCCGACGGTCTCCCGCATCCGCACCGTGCAGAACGCTTTGGCCATCGAGGCGTGCTCGTCGGTCATGCGGTTCTCGCTCTGCAGTTGCGAGAGCCGGGCGCACATGGCCGCGGACGCCGTGATGTTGCCCAGCATCCGCACGAGCAGGTCCTGGACCAGCTGGAACTCCACGATCGGCTTCTCGAACTGGGTGCGCTGCAAGGCGTAGCGCAGGGCGTGCTCGTAGGCACCGCGGGAGCAACCGACCGCGGACCAGGCGACCCCGGCGCGGGTCATCCGCAGGACGTTCGCGGTCTCGCGGAAGCTGTGCGCCTCCTGCAGCCGGTTCTCCTCCGGCACCCGGACGTCCTCCAGGGTGATCAGCGCGTTCTGCACCGCCCGGAGCGCGATCTTGTCCTCGAGGTCGACGGTGGTGAACCCCGGGGTGTCCTTCTCGACGACGAAGCCGAGCACCCGGTCGGTCTCGACGTCCTTCGCCCAGATGATCACCAGGTCGGCGAAGCTCGCGTTGCCGATCCACTTCTTCTGGCCGTTGAGCACCCAGTCGTCGCCCTCGCGCCGGGCCGTCGTTCGAACGCCGCGGGCGATGTCGGACCCATGGTCGGGTTCGGTCAGGCCGAAGGCGCCGATCAGCTCCATCCGCGCCATGGGCGGCAGCCAGCGTTCCTTCTGCTCCTCGGAGCCGCAGAGGTAGACCGTGCCCATCGCGAGGCCACCGTGGACCCCCATGAACGTGGCCATCGACGGGTCGCCCCGGGACAGCTCCATGGCGATCATGCCGTCGGTCAGCGGCGAACGCCCGGGGCAGCCGTATCCCCTGTACTGGGCGCCGGCGATGCCGAGCTCGGCCAGGCCGGGGATGAGTTCCTGCGGGAACTTCCCCCTCGTCCACCATTCGTTGATGACCGGCTCGACCTGCTCGTCCATGAAGGTGCGGACCCGGTACAGCAGCGCGCGGTCGTCCTCGTCGAGAAGGGCCTCGAGGTCGTAGAAGTCCGACGTGACGATCTTCGGTTCGACGCTCATCGGCGCCCCTTACCCGGGTGGAGCAAGATCAACACACCACCGACGTGCCGGCACCCCGACGCCGGAACCAGGGACTGATCCGGGTGTTCCCCGATGGTCGCCCGCTCCGGTGCTCGGCAGGCTTCCGGGCATGACATCCGCACCGTTCCCCACCCCGCCGTCCGTCGACCGACCGACCCCGGAGCAGCCGCCCGTACGTCCGCAGCTCCGCCGTAGTGGCACCGAGAAGATGTTCGGTGGGGTCTGCGGCGGTCTCGCCGAGTACAGCGGCATCGACCCGCTGCTCTGGCGGGTCGGCTTCGTCGGTCTCACCCTCGCCGGTGGCGCCGGCGTCATCATCTACCTGCTGCTCTGGGTCCTCATGTCGTCCCGGCCGCTCCGTCCGGGCGACAGTCCTAGCGCGGTCGACCGGCTCGTCGACCGCCTGCACGCGGCGGCCTCGGGCGTCCGCGCGACGCCCCCGCGCGACTGACCGCGGACGCAGAGTGCCCCCGGCCGGTAGGGACCGGGGCACTGCCGCTCAGGTGGTCTGCTGCGGCTTGGGGTCCTCGCGCGCGTCGAGCTGGATCTCCTTCTCCGCCCGCGGCACGCCTTCCTTGAGCTCCCTGGTCCGCTCGATCTCGGCGTCGAGCTCGATGCCGAACAGCAGCGCGACGTTGATCAGCCAGAACCAGATGAGGAAGACGATCACGCCTGCGAGCGTCCCGTAGGTCTTGTTGTAGCTGCCGAAGTTCCCGACGTAGAAGGCGAACAGCGCCGACGCGATGACCGCCACCAGGATGGCGACGCCGGCCCCCGGGCTGACCCACTTGAAGCCGCGCAGCCGGACGTTCGGCGTCGCGTAGTAGAGGACGGCGATCATCAGCGCCAGGATCACGAGGATCACCGGCCACTTGGCGATGTTCCAGACGGTGAGGACCGTGCCGCCGAGACCGAGCGCCCGGCCGATGGCGTCGACGACCGGGCCGCTGAGCACGAGCGCGGCGAGGATCACGGCGGCGAACAGGATGCCGATCAGCGTGATCAGCAGCTGCAGCGGCTTGAGTTTCCAGATCTTGCGGCCCTCGGGCGTCTCGTACACGACGTTCGCGGCCCGGGTGAAGGCGCCGACGTAGCCGGACGCCGACCAGACGGCGCCGGCCAGGCCGAGGATCAGGCCGAAGCCGGCAGCCTTGTCGTTGCTGGCCAGCTGGGTGATCACCGGCGTGAGTGCGTCGGAGGCGCTGCCGGGCACGACGGAGGTGAGCGCGTCGGTGAGCGTCCGGGGGTCGACCAGCAGCCCGATGATGGAGAGCAGGGCGACCAGCGCCGGGAAGAGCGCCAGGATGCCGTAGTACGTGAGCGCGGCGGCCCAGTCGCTCAGGTTGTCCTCGCTGAACTCCGTCAGCGTGCGCTTGAGCGTCCCGCCGGTCGAGGCCTTCGTCTTGGTGCCGGCGGGGGCATAGTCGGCGCGGGTCCCGCTGATCTCGTCGGTCTCGGGTGCGGGGTCGCCGGACGAGCGGGGGGATCGGTCCTGCGCGGCAGATCGGTCCTGCGCGGCAGAACTGGACCTGCCGGTGGGTCGGGCCATGGGCTTCTCCGGTGGGCGGGCCCGTCGGGCCGGTCGGGCGGATGGGCGTCTCGGTCGTGCGATGCCCCGGACGATCCCGTTCCATGCCGCGTCGCTGGATGGAACCTGCCAGAAGGGCGGGGAGCTGGCGAGCCGGCGGCAAGGTCGACCGATGAGCCGTGAGTCCGATCACACACAGTCAGGTGAAGTGCACAAAGTGACGATTGAGACCTCTGTTATCGGGGGACACAGTCCCTCGACGACGTACTCCGCTCCTCAACCCGGCGGAGTCAGCCGACAGCATGGGGGAGAACAGATGATGGTGTGGCCGGCCGTGACCCTTCTCGGGTTCCTGGTCCTGACCGCCCTGGTCATCGCGATGGGCACGCAGTCCACCGCCCGGTACGAGCGCGAGCGCGAGGAGCGGACCTCCGCGCCTCGGCACGCCGCCGCGGAGGCGGTGGGCGCAGTCCACGCCTGACCGACCGTTCGAACGCACAGGACGCCCCGCCGCTCCGCAGGGAGCGGCGGGGCGTTCCGCTTGTCCGGGCTAGAACCAGTTCTCCGGGGTGTCGAGCACCGTCCGGTCCAGGGACTCGAGCAGATCGAAGCGGTGGTGCACCTGCGGCAATTCCCACTTCCAGAAGTACCGGGCCGCCTGCCGCTTGCCCTCGTGGAAGTCGGTGCGGGACCCGCCGGTCGCCAGCGCCTGTTCCAGCCACAGCCAGCCCACGACCAGGTGCCCGGCCGCTTCCAGGTAGACGTGGGAGTTGGCCAGCGTCAGCTCGGGGTCGCCCGCGCCCCACAGCGTCGCGGTGACCGCAGCCAACCGGGCGACAGCGGCGTCGAGATCCGCGGCGAACCCGGCCCACTCGGTGCCGGCGGCACGGGCGGTGGTCGCGGTGATCGTCTCCGTCAGCAGCGTCAGGCCGGCGCCGCCCTGCATCACGACCTTGCGACCGAGCAGATCCAGCGACTGGATGCCCTGGGTGCCCTCGTGGATGGGGTTGAGCCGGTTGTCCCGGTAGAACTGCTCGACCGGGTAGTCGCGGGTGTAGCCGTAGCCGCCGTGCACCTGGATGGCGAGGTCGTCGGCGACCGGACCCCACTGTGAGGGCCACGCCTTCGCGATCGGGGTGAGCATCTCCAGCAGCAGGTGGGCCCGCGCGCGGGCCGCCTCGCTCTCGGCCGTCTGCTCCTCGTCGACCAACCGCGCGCAGTACAGCCCGAGCGCGAGGCCGCCCTCGGCGTAGGTCTTCGCGGCCAGCAGCATCCGGCGCACGTCCGTGTGGGCGATGATCGGCACTGGCGGGGAGGCGGGGTCCTTGCTCCCCGCCGGCCGGCCCTGGGTGCGGGTACGGGCGTACTCCAGGGCGTGCAGGTAGCCGGTGTAGCCGAGCACGGTCGCGCCCATGCCGACGCCGATCCGGGCCTCGTTCATCATGTGGAACATGTAGGTCAGACCGCGGTGCTGCTCGCCGACCAGGAAGCCGACGGCGCCGGCCCGCCCGCCGGGGGTGTGCACGCCCTCGCCGAAGTTGAGCAGCGTGTTCGTCGTCCCGCGGTAGCCCATCTTGTGGTTCAGACCGGCGAGGACGACGTCGTTGCGCTCGCCGAGCGAGCCGTCGGGGTTCACCAGGAACTTGGGGACGACGAACAGCGAGATGCCCTTCACGCCCGGCGGACCGCCGGGGATCTTCGCCAGCACCAGGTGGACGATGTTCTCGGTCAGCTCGTGGTCGCCGCCGGAGATCCACATCTTGTTGCCGGTCAGCCGGTAGGTGCCGTCGTCCTGGGGCTCGGCCCGCGTGGTGATGTCGGCCAGCGACGATCCCGCCTGCGGCTCGGAGAGCGCCATGGTGCCGAACCAGCGGCCCTCGGTCTCCGGCCGCACGTAGGTATCGATCTGCTCGCGGCTGCCGTGGGCGATCAGCAGCCGGGCGTTGGCCATCGTGAGGAACGGATAGGCCGACGTCCCGACGTTGGCCGCCTTGAACCACGCGAACACCGCCTGGCCGACCGCGTGCGGCAGTTGCATGCCGCCGAACTCCTCGTCGAACTCACCGGCCATGAGCCCGGCATCGACGAACACCTTCAGCGCGCGGGCGACCTCGGGGATGAGCTCGACCTTGCCGTCGACCATCCGCGGCTCGTTCTCATCGGCCATGCGGTTGTGCGGCGCGAAGTGGTCGGTGGCGATCTGCTCGGCGAGGTCCAGGACCGCGTCGAAGGTCTCGCGGGAGTGCTCGGTGAAACGCGCCCGCTTGGTCAGCGACTCCACGTCCAGCCACTCGTGCAGCAGGAAGTCCAGGTCGCGGCGGGAAAGGATCAGCGAGGAGCCCACACCGGTCAGGGTAGGCCGGAGGCCCACCCGTGCTCACGGAACAGGTTCCGCGCCGCGATGACCGTTCTCGAGATGCCGGGGGCGAGTCGCGCCGAGCCTGTCGCCTGCTTCCGAATCGCCTTCTGAGCCTCGGCGCGGCGGGCTGCTCAGCGAAAACCGCCCTACGCTTCCGGACGAAGCGGTTTCGCAGTCCGGGTCCGGAACCGCCGGACAGGGGAGGAGACCGTGGGGTGGCGAACTCCCAGGATCGTCTGCCGCCGGCGTCCGGCGAGGCGTGGCACATGCGGGTGACCGAGGCGCTGGCGTCGATCAGTGACGCGGTGTATTTCCTCGATGCCGAGGACCGGTTCACCTGGGTCAACTCCGCGGCTGAGCGGCTGCTCTCCCACCCGGCGGCCGCGCTGGTGGGCCGGACGGTGTGGGACGTCTTCCCGGACCTGCGCGGCACCGAGCTGGAGGACGTCTACCGCAGGGCCCGGGAGACACGAGAGGTGCAGGAGGTGTCGCTCTTCTCCAGGCCGCTCGACCGGTGGCTCGGGGGGTGGATCCACCCTGGTCGCGGTCAGGACCTGGTGGTCTTCTTCCGCGACGTGCACGAACGGCGGGCCCTGGACGAGGAGCGGGCGGCGGAGTCCTCGCTCATCCGCGCGGTGCTCAACGCGCTGCCGTCCCGTACGGCCATCCTCGACGCCGACGGCACGATCCTGACCACCAACGCGGCGTGGGCCGCGAGCTCGGCATCCCACGGTCGCCCGTTGGCCGGCGACGGCGCCAACTATCTCGATGCCTGTCGGGCCGCGTCCGCCGCCGGCGTCCCGGGTGCCCGGGTGGTGGTCGACGGGCTGGAGGCGGTGTTCGCCGGACGCGTTCAGTCCTTCTCGGTCGACTACGCCTCGTCGGCACCGGACGGCCGGGGCATGCAGCCCAGCTGGTGGCACCTGCAGGCCTTCCCCGTCGACGACAAGCCGCGCGTCGTGGTCACGCACACCGACATCACCGACCGGGTGACCGCGGAGCAGCGGGCGGCCTGGCAGGCCCGCCACGACCACCTCACGTCCCTGCCCAACCGCACGGCGCTCTACGAGGCGATCGCCGAGGCGCTGGCCGGGGACGACAGCGGGCGCGTGACCGTCCTCTACATGGACATCGACGGCTTCAAGCAGGTCAATGACTCGCTCGGCCACTCCAGCGGTGACCTGTTGCTGCGCGAGCTGGCCTCCCGGCTGGCGCACCGCACCCGCCCGACCGACGTCGTCGGCCGGCTGGGCGGCGACGAGTTCGTCGTGGTCGCCCACGACTGCGACGCCGAGGGCGGGGAGGCCCTGGCGCGGCGCTTCCACGGGGTCTTCGACGAACCCTTCGAGCTGGCAGGAACCCGGCTGCCGCTGACGGTCAGCATCGGCATCGCGGCCTCGGACCCGGTCCACACCGAGCCCGAGGACCTCCTCCGGGACGCCGACGCGGCCATGTATGCCGCGAAGGTGAACGGTCCCAACCAGCACCAGGTCTTCACCCCGGCCCTGCGCACCCAGCTCGACGACCGCTGGCAGATCGCCAGCCGACTGCGTGACGCGGCGTCGACCGGCGAGTTCGCCGTGCACTGGCAGCCGGTGGTGCACCTGCGCAGTGGTGAGGTCACCGGGTGCGAGGCGCTGTTGCGGTGGAACCACCCGCAACGGGGGCTGATCCAGCCGGCGGAGTTCATCCCGATCGCGGAGGAGAACGGGCTGATCGTGCCGATCACCCGCTGGCTTCTCCAGAGCACGGTCGCCCAGGGGGTGATCTGGGCCCGAGAGGGGCTGGACCTGGAGATCGCGGTGAACATCAGCGCCGTGCACCTGGCCTCCGGCACGTTGGTCGACGACGTGCTCGGCGCGGTCGCCGACAGTGGGCTCCCGCCCAGGAAGCTGATGATCGAGCTGACCGAGACGAGCCTTGCCCGCGACCCCGACCAGGCGACCGAGCAGTTCGCGGCCTTGCGCAAGCAAGGGGTCCGCATCGCGATCGACGACTTCGGCACCGGCTACAGCTCGCTGTCGGCGGTTGCTTCGCTGCCGGTCGACGTGCTGAAGATCGATCGCTCACTGGTGACCGGGCCGGGGCCGAACGGTGCAGCCGCGCCCGCGGCGATCCTCGGTGCGGTGTCCGCGCTCGGCGCGGCCCTGGACATGCAGGTCCTGGCCGAGGGGGTCGAGACCCGCGCGCAGGTGGAACTGGCCCGCCGCGTGGGCTGCACGTACGCGCAGGGTTTCCACTTGTCCCGGCCGGTGGTAGCAGGTCAGGTGACCGCGCTGTTGGAGGAGGGGCGGCGGCGGACGGGGAAGCAGACCCTCCCACAGGGTCGTGCATCCACCTGACCAGCCCTCCTCGCACGGGGCGGTGAGGCAGGAGGTGACCGACGACGTCGCACTCCTGGGTCAGGCGTCAGGTCATGAGGCCTGGGTAGGAACGGGAGACCTGCCGAGCCACAGCAGGCGGTTGCCGAGGACAGCGGGCGGCGCAGACCCGGCCCGCGTGGCGGGCATGCGGGCCGGCGTCTCGGCAGTTCGGGTCGTCCCACGGCGACGGCCCTCCGAGGGAGCCCTCATGGCCCTACCCAAGATGCTCACCCGTGCCGCGGGTGCTGCCGCGGACGCGGGAGGCGTGGTCCTCAGGCGCCTGCAGAACGCCCGCATCCCGGGGGCCGGCATGCCGCCGGTGCACGACGACGCCCGGAGGGCGGTCGCTCGCTGGCGTGTGGTCACCGTCCTGGTCTCACCGGACCAGGTCGGGGTGGCCGATGACGTGCCCCGACCGCTGGCGGACTTCCGGGACCGCATCGAGATCCGGGTGACCCCGGCCCCGGGGGACAAGGGCACCGAGCTGGCCGCGCGGTTCCGCGGTCCGGCGAGCGACGACGACATCGGGGAACTGCGCTCGGCGCTGCGCCGGGCCAAACAGCTCCTCGAGGTGGGCGAGGTGCTGCGGGTCGATCCCGTATCGCACGGTCGGCGCGAGCCGACCCCCCAGGGTGAACTGCTGGAGGAAGCCGCCACGCAGGCCCCGAAGGGTGGCGTGCTGTGAAGGCCGCGACCTGGCGAGGCACCGATGAGGTGGCCGTCGAGCGGGTGCCCGACCCGACTCTCCTCAACTCCCACGACGTCATCCTGAAGGTCCGTCAGACCGTGACCTGCGGTTCCGACCTGCACCTGCTCGGCGGCTACATCCCCTTCATGCGCGCCGGGGACGTCCTGGGCCACGAGTTCATCGGCGAGGTCGTGGAAGCCGGTCCCGCGGTGGCGAACCACCGGGTGGGAGACCGGGTCGTCGTCTGCTCGTTCATCGCCTGCGGGAAGTGCTGGTTCTGCACGCACGAGATGTACTCGTGCTGCGACAACGGCAATCCCGATCCGGGGATCACCGAGGCGGTCTGGGGGCAGAGCCCGGGCGGCTGCTACGGCTACTCGCACGCGCTGGGCGGGTTCCAGGGCAGTCACGCCGACTACATCCGGGTGCCCTACGCCGACATCGGCGCCTTTCCCGTCCCGGACGGTGTCTCAGACCGGCGGGCGCTGTTCGCCTCCGACTCGGCACCGACGGGCTGGATGGGCGCCGACCTGTCCGAGGTCGGCCCGGGGGACTGCGTCGCGGTGTGGGGGGCCGGCGCGGTCGGGCAGATGGCGGCCCGCGCCTCGGTCCTGCTGGGCGCGGACAAGGTGATCGTCATCGACCGCTACGGCTACCGCCTGGACCAGGTGGAGCGGCACATCGGCGCGGAGACGATCAACTACGAGCAGACCGACGTCGAGGCCGAGCTGCGCGAGCGGACCGGAGGCCGGGGGCCGGACGTCTGCATCGAAGCCGTGGGGATGGAGGCGCACACGCCCGGCGGGCAGTACTTCTACGACCAGGTGAAGCAGCAGCTCCGGCTGCAGACGGACCGCCCCGACGCCGTCCGGCAAGCGATCCAGGTCTGCCGGAAGGGCGGGCGGGTCTTCATCCTCGGCGTGTTCGCGGGGATGGTGGACAAGTTCCCGCTCGGCGCGGTGATGAACAAGGGGCTGACGATCCGCTCCGCCCAGCAACACGGGCAGCGTTACATCCCCAGGATCCTGGAGCTGATGGAGCGCGACGAGCTGCGCACCGAGCACCTCGCCACGCACGTCATGCCGCTGGACCGGGCGCCCGAGGGCTACCGGATGTTCAAGGAGAAGGAGGACGGCTGCGTGCGGGCGGTGTTCGAGCCGGCCGGCTGAAGAAACGACAAGGGCCCCCTCCCGCGATGGGCGGGGAGGGGGCCCTTGTCGTGCCGGGGATCAGTCCCGCGCGTCCCCGGGCCGTCCGACCGGCGGTGCCGTCGACGTGGGCGCGGCGGCGCCGGCAGCCTGGGCCGCGTCGTCGACCGGGCTGTCGTCGTCGGTCGGTTCACCGGCGCCGGACTGCCGGGCCTGGATGCCCGACTTGTCGCTGAGGGCGATCTGCGGCAGGAACAGGAGGACCAAGAAGCCGATTGCGACGACCCCGGCCGCGACCAGGAAGACCATGTCGATGGTGTCGGAGAAGCCCACCTTGAACGGCTCCGCGAGGAACGACGGCAGCTTCTGGATGAACGACGTGTCGGAGAGGTCGCCACCGGCCTGGAGCTGACCGCTCTGCAGCGCCTGCTCGACCCGGGGGTCGGTGTTGGCCGCCGAGTTCAGGGCGTTGCCGATGTCGGTGGGTAGCCGGGTGAACAGGATCGACAGGAACGCGGCGACCCCGATCGTGCCACCCATCTGGCGGAAGAACGTCACCGACGACGTAGCGACGCCCATCTCGTGGGGGCGCACGGCGTTCTGCACGGCGAGGATGACCGGCTGGAAGTTGAAGCCGAGGCCGAGACCGAGAAGGATCATGAAGGGCACCAGCGTCCACACCGACGTGTCGGCCGTGGTCACAAAGGACATCGAGACCAGGGCGACGACCATCAGCACGATCCCGACCAGCGGGAACATCTTGTACTTGCCGGTCTTGGAGATCACGATGCCGGAGCTGACGGCGCCGGTCATGATGCCGCCGACCAGTGGGATCATCTGCAACCCGGCGAGGGTCGGGCTGGACCCGTGGACGATCTGCAGGTACTGCGGCAGCAGCAGGATGCCCCCGAACATGCCGGCGCCCAGAACGACGCTGCTGACGCTGCTGACAGCGAAGCTGCGGTTGCGGAAGAGCCGCAGGGGCAGAAGGGCGTCGTCGTCGTACGCGCGCTCAGCCAGGATGAACAGGAGCAGTCCGACAGCGCCGATGGCGTAGCAGAGCAGTGCGCGGCCGGAGTCCCAGCCCCAGGTGCGGCCCTGCTCGGCGACGATGAGCAGCGGCACCAGGCAGGTGATCAGCGCGAGCGCGCCGGGCCAGTCGATGCGGTGGTCACGGCGCTGGTGGGGGAGGTGCAGCACCCGCATCACGACGACGAAGGCGAGCAGGCCAAGCGGCACGTTGACGTAGAAGATCCATCGCCAGCCGGTGATGCCGAGAAGGGAGGACTGTCCGGCGAGGAAGCCGCCGATGACCGGGCCGAGCACGCTGGACGTGCCGAACACGGCCATGAAGAAGCCCTGGTACCGCGAGCGCTCCCGCGGCGGGACGATGTCGCCGATGATGGCCAGCGCCAGCGACATCAGTCCGCCGGCGCCGATGCCCTGAAGAGCGCGGAATGCCGCGAGCTGGTACATGGAGTCAGCCAGGCCGCAGAGCATCGAGCCGAGGACGAACACCCCGATGGCGAACAGGTAGAACGGCCGGCGGCCGTAGAGGTCCGACAACTTGCCGTACAGGGGGGTGGAGATCGTCGACGTGATCAGGAACGCCGTCGTCGCCCAGGCCTGCAGGTCGTAGCCGTGCAGGTCGTCGGCGATGGTGCGAATGGCCGTCGAGACCACGGTCTGGTCGAGCGCGGCCAGGAACATGCCGAGCATCAGGCCGACGAGGATCGTGACGATCTGCCGGTGAGTGAAGGCGCCGCTGGCGTCCGGCGCAGCGGCCGCCGCGCGGGCGTCCCTGCGGTCGGCCGCACTGGTGCGGGTGGACTGGGTCATCGGTTCTCTTCCGGGACGACGGGGGCGATGGGTGTGCCGGAGCATCCGGGCACCCCGGGCAGGGCGGTGCTGAGGTCGTCGAGGAGACGACCGAACAGTTCGGTGAGGGTGCTCAGGTCGGTGTCGGTCCAGGCGGCGGTGACCCGTTCCAGCTGGGCCTCGCGTTCCCGGCGCAGGGCCTCGAATGCGGCGTGCCCGTTCTCCGTGACGAGGAGCCGGCTGGCTCGGCCGTCGGACTCGTCGGCGATCCGGCGCACGAGGCCCTGCTCGACGAGGCTGGTGACGTGCCGGCTGACGGTGGAGGGGTCGGCGTGGACCAGTTCGGCCAGCGCGCCCTGGCGCAGGGGACCGAGACGCACCAGCGGGTAGAGCAGCACGAGGGCGGCGCGGTCACGGGTCTCGGCGGCGAGCTGCGTCTTCGCGGCGTGCACCAAGCGCATCAACCGGGGCAGTTGCTCCGACAGGGTCCGCACCTCGGCGAGCCGGCCGACCGGATCGGCCGAACCAGCGGGAGTCTCGGAGATCGTCATCGTGGACTCCCGGGCGGGCGGACAGGAACAGTTGCACGGTACAAGGCGTTGCACGGTGCATGCAATCAGTTGCAGGCTACATGCAATGTGATGCAGCCGACGTCCCGCCGCCCCTGAGCGCCCGGGGCCAGTGCGATCCTGGGGCTCCGTCCGGAAGCCCCCGGCATCTGATACCCCTGCACCTGGCGAGAGGAACGCGAGCCCGACCGTGAGTTCTCCGCACGACGACCTCCGGGAACGGCTGCCGGCGCTCACGATCCTCGATGAGCACCGGCTCCGCCGGCGGCTGGACGGTCTCCGCAAGACCCGCGATGCGCAGGCCCGGGCGCGTCAGCGCGAGCGCATCGCCGCCGACGTCGCCGCCGCCGAAGCGCGCATCGCCCGCCGCCGGGCCGCCGTCCCGGTGATCAGCTATCCCGACGAGCTGCCGGTCAGCCGGAGCCGTGACGAGATCGCCGCGGCGCTGCGCGACTCGCAGGTCGTCGTCGTCGCAGGGGAGACGGGCTCGGGGAAGACGACCCAGCTCCCCAAGATCGCCCTGGAGCTGGGCCGCGGGGTCCGGGGCCGGATCGGCCACACCCAGCCGCGCCGTATCGCCGCGCGCAGCGTGGCGGAGCGGATCGCCGAGGAGGTCGACAGCCCGCTGGGCGAGGTCGTGGGCTTCAAGATGCGGTTCGCCGACCACGTCTCGGACAACACGCTCGTCAAGCTCATGACCGACGGCGTCCTGCTGGCCGAGATCGCGCACGACCGGCTGCTCCGGCAGTACGACACGATCATCCTCGACGAGGCCCACGAGCGGAGCCTCAACATCGACTTCCTGCTGGGCTATCTGGCCCAGCTGCTGCCGAAGCGCCCGGACCTCAAACTGGTCATCACCTCGGCGACGATCGACGTCGAGCGGGTGGCCGCGCACTTCAGCGGTGCCCCGGTCGTCGAGGTCAGCGGCCGCACCTATCCCGTCGAGGTCCGCTACCGCCCGGTCGTCGACCCGGACGACGCCGATGCCGATCCCGACCGCGACCAGGTCAGTTCGATCGTCGACGCGGTCGACGAACTCGTCGCCGAGGGGCCGGGCGACATCCTGGTTTTCCTCGCCGGCGAGCGGGAGATCCGCGACACCCAGGACGCGCTGGCCGAGCGCGGCCTGCCCGGTACCGACATCGTGCCGCTCTACTCGCGGCTGTCGGCGGCCGACCAGCACAAGGTCTTCGCACCGCACACCGGACGGCGCATCGTCCTGGCCACGAACGTCGCCGAGACGTCGCTGACCGTGCCGGGCATCCGGTACGTCGTCGACCCCGGCACCGCGCGCATCTCCCGGTACAGCCATCGCACGAAGGTGCAGCGACTGCCGATCGAGCCGGTCAGCCAGGCGTCGGCCCGGCAGCGCTCCGGGCGCTGTGGCCGCCTGGGCCCGGGCCTCGCGATCCGGCTCTACACCGAGGACGACTTCCTCGCCCGACCCGAGTTCACCGACCCGGAGGTCCTGCGCACCAATCTGGCGTCGGTGCTGCTGCAGATGGCCGCCCTCGACCTGGGTGACGTCGATGACTTCCCGTTCGTCGACCCGCCGGACCGGCGCGCGGTCGCCGACGGCGTGGCGCTCCTGGAGGAGTTGCACGCGCTCGACGAGCACGGGAAGCTCACCGAGACCGGCCGGGCCCTGGCCGCGCTCCCGCTGGACCCCCGGATGGCGCGGATGGTGGTCGAGGCAGACCGCCGCGGGGTGCTCGACGAGGTGCTGGTCATCGCCGCAGGCCTGACCATCCAGGACCCCCGCGAGCGGCCCACCGAGCACCAGCAGGCCGCCGACCAGATGCACGCCCGGTTCGCCGATGAGAACTCGGACTTCCTGGGCCTGCTCAACCTCTGGCGGTACCTGGGTGATCAGCAGGAGGCGTTGAGCGGCAACCAGTTCCGGCGCACGGTGAAGCGGGAGTTCCTGCACTATCTGCGCATCCGCGAGTGGCAGGACCTGCACGGTCAGCTGCGGGGCACCGCACGGCGACTGGGGATGACGGTCGGCGAGCCGGCTGCGGAGCCCGACGAGCAGGGGATCACCGCCGCGCTGCTGGCCGGCCTGCTCTCCCACGTGGGGCTGCAGATGGAACCGGCCAAGGACCGTAGCGGGAAGCCCGGGCGCCCGGGCCGGGAGTACCTCGGCACCCGCAACACCCGCTTCGTGATCGCGCCGGGCACGCCATTGGCGAAGAAGCCGCCGCGCTGGGTGGTCGCCGCAGAGCTGGTCGAGACCAGCCGGTTGTTCGCCCGCACCGTCGCCCGGATCGATCCCGAGACCGTCGAGCGGCTGGCGTCACACCTGGTCAAGCGTCAGTACTCCGAGCCCCGATGGGACGCCAAGCGTGGCTCGGTCGTGGCCGCCGAGCGGGTCACGCTCTACGGTCTGCCCCTCGTCGTCGGCCGGCGGGTGCAGTACGGCTCGATCGACCCCGTCGTCTCGAGGGAGCTGTTCATCCGGCACGCGCTCGTCGAGGGGGAATGGACGACGCACCACCGCTTCTGGGCCGACAACCAGCGCGCCGTCGAGCAGGTCGCCGCGCTCGAGGAGCGGGCCCGCCGGCGGGACATCCGCGTCGACGAGGAGACGGTGTTCGAGCTCTACGACGAGCGCATCCCGGCCGACATCGTCTCGACCCGGCACTTCGACCGCTGGTGGAAGGCCACCCGTCGCCAGCAGCCCGACCTGCTGACCTTCACGCCGGAGATGCTGACCAACGCGGCGACGGCCGGGCAGGTGCGCGCCGAGGACTACCCCGACGAGGTGCGCCTCTCGCAGGGGCTGACCCTCCCGCTGTCCTACGCCTTCGCGCCGGGAACGGCCGAGGACGGCGTCACCGTCGACGTCCCGCTCGCCGTGCTGGACGGGGTCGCGTCGGCGACGTCCGGGGAGTCGCTGGCCTTCACCGTCCCGGGGCTCCGGGAGGAGCTCGTGACGGCCCTGCTGCGCAGCCTGCCCAAGCAGCTGCGCCGCGGACTGGTGCCCATCCCGGACCGGGTCCGCGAGGTGCTCCCGCACATCGACCCCGGGGAGCCGCTGCTGCCGGCGCTGGAGCGCGAGCTGCGCCGGGCCACCGCGGTGACGATCCCGCCCGATGCCTGGGCGCCGGACCAGGTGCCCGACCACCTGCGGGCCACGTTCCGGGTCCTCGACGACCAGCAGCGGCCGCTCGCCGTCGGCAAGGACCTGGCCGCGCTCAAGGCGCAGGTGGCGCCCAAGGCGCGGGCCAGTCTGGCCCGGGCCGCCTCCGACGTGGAGCGGACCGGCCTCACGTCGTGGGAGTTCGGCACCCTGCCGTCCACGGTGGACGTGCAGCGGGGTGCCCACGTGGTCACGGCCTATCCGGCTCTGGTGGACGAGGGGCAGACCGTCGGCGTGCGGGTCGTCCCCACCGAGGCCGAGGCGAGCCGGCTGACCTGGCGTGGAACCCGCCGGCTGCTGGTGCTGGCGGCCGGCTCTCCCGCCCGCCAGATCGTGAAGACGCTGTCACCGCGCACCCGGCTGGCGTTGCAGTTCAATCCGGACGGCGAGATCCCCGATCTGGTGGCCGACGCCGTGGACGCCGCGGCCGACGAGCTGATCGCCGCAGCCGGCGGCCCTCCTCGCGACGAGGCGGCGTTCAACGCCCTCGTGCAGACCGCCAAGGCCGAGCTGCCGGACCTCACGGCCGACACCGTGCGCCGGGTGGAGGACGTACTCACCCAGGCGCGCGAGGTGGCGGTCGCCATGGGCGCGGCGCCCGGACGACGGGTCCCCGACGCCGCGATTGCCGATCTGCGGCGCCAGATGGGCGGCCTCCTGCACCGGGGCTTCGTGGCCGCCGCCGGCCGGCGGCGGCTGCCGGACGTCGTCCGCTACCTCAAGGGGATGGCGCACCGGCTGGAGAAGCTGCCCGCCAACGCCGTCCGCGACGAGCTCTGGATGGGCCAGGTGGCCGCCGTCGCCGCCGAGTACGAGCAGCTGCGCGCCCGCGTGCCCGGCACCGGCGCCCCCGACGACCCGGTGACGCGGATCCGCTGGATGGTGGAGGAACTCCGGGTGGGCCTGTTCGCCCAGGTCGTCGGCACGCCGCGACCGGTGTCCGAACAGCGGGTCTACAAGGCGATCGACCAGCTCATCGCGTGACCGCGAACCGCCCCGACCAGCTCATCGCGTGACCGCGAACCGCCCCGACCAGGAGCTGTCGTACGACCCGCCGGCCGTCTGACCGGTCGGCTGGTTTGCCGTCGGACGGGATCGGGGACGGGCCCCTACGAGACCGACCACGACAGAGAGGGAACTGCGCCATGAGCGAGCCCACCAGCCACACCGAGGCCGCCGGGGAAGGTGTCTCCGACGAGGAGATGGTCGAGACCGTCGCCGCGCAGACCGACAGCGCCTCGGAGAACGCCGACACCGCCGGCAAGAACTGGAACGGCGACCCGAGCGAGGCCCCGGCTCCCGACGACCGCGGCTAGTCCCGGACTGCGCCCGTGGAGACGACGATCGGCGCAGCTGCCCCGGCGACTGCAGGGCCGGGGGTCGCGGAACGGATCGCGGCCACCGCCCTGCGTCCGGCCCGGACGGTCGTCCGCTGGGGCGTGCGGCACGCGCTGCCGGCGATGTTCCTCCAGCGCAGCGCCCGCCGGGGCGACCCGGTGGGACGGCTGCTCCGCGACGCGGCGGTGCGCGATCACCCGTACGCCGTCCACGAGGAGCTTCGCTCCCGCGGACCGCTCGTCGGGAGCAGTCTGGGCCTGGT
>JAOPWM010000297.1 GCA_025965695.1 Blastococcus sp. | reverse complement strand
GGGCGATCATGCCGAGCGAGTCGGCCGCGAACGCCCTCCTGCCGGTCGGGTTGTTCACCGACGCGGCCAAGCGCGTGGCCCTGGTCGCCGAGCGCGGCACCCCGCTGCGCTGCGAGTTCACCCACGGTCAGGTGACGCTGCGAGCCGGCGGCACCGACGACGAGGGACAGGCCGAGGAGCGCTGCGACGTCGAGTTCGAGGGCGAGCCGCTGACGATCGGGTTCAACCCGACGTTCCTGCTCGACGGCCTGGCCGCCGTGCACACCGAGCGAGCGCGGATGGACTTCACCAGCCCGCTCAAGCCCGCCGTCCTGTCCGGGTTCGACGAGCCGGCCGCCGACGACGGACAGACCAAGCCGGCCGAGCGCCCGGGTAGCTACCGCTACCTGATCATGCCGGTGCGGCTACCGGGCTGAGAAAGGCCCTCCTGCCCCCCACCGCTCGCAAGCTCGCGGCGGGACCCTGCAGGAGGGCCGGTGTCGCGCGACACCACGGGGGCACGCACGATGAAGCACCGATTCCGGGAACCGCTGAGAGGGGACGACATCGTGCAGCTGGGGCTGATCGGGCTGGGCAAGATGGGCGGCAACATGGCCGAGCGGATCCGCCGCGCCGGCCATGAGGTCATCGGGTACGACCACCACGCCGGCAAGCGGGACGTCGAGAGCCTGCAGGAGCTGGTCCAGGCACTGCCGGCGCCGCGCGTGGTCTGGGTGATGGTGCCCTCGGGCGAGCCGACCCGGGCGACGGTCAACGAGCTGGGTGACCTGCTCAGCCCCGGGGACGTCGTCGTCGACGGTGGTAACTCGAGATTCACCGACGACCAGATCCACGACGTCATGCTCCGCGAGAAGGGCATCGGCTACGTCGACGCCGGGGTCTCCGGTGGGGTCTGGGGCCTGGAGAACGGCTACGCGCTGATGGTGGGCGGCAGCAAGGACGACGTCGCCAAGGTGCAGCCGATCTTCGACGCGCTGCGGCCGCCGGCACCGAAGGACGAGTCCGGCCAGGAGATGCCCGGCGCCGGCTTCGTGCACGCCGGTCCGGTGGGGGCCGGCCACTTCAGCAAGATGGTCCACAACGGCATCGAGTACGCGATGATGCAGGCCTACGGCGAGGGCTACGAGCTGCTGGCCGCCGTCGACCTGATCGAGGACGTCCCGGGCGTCATCGCCTCGTGGACCCAGGGCACGGTGATCCGCTCCTGGCTGCTGGACCTGCTGGTCCGGGCGCTGCACGAGGACCCGGAGCTCGAGCAGATCACCGGCTACGCGGAGGACTCCGGCGAGGGCCGGTGGACCGTCGAGCAGGGCATCGAGAACGCCGTCCCGATGCCGACGATCGCGGCGTCGCTGTTCGCCCGGTTCGTCTCCCGCCAGGATGATTCGCCGACCATGAAGGCCGTCGCCGCGCTGCGCAACCAGTTCGGTGGGCACGCGGTGCACGCCGTCCTGGCGCAGGAGGCCGAGAAGCCCGCATGAAGAAGGACCCCCCTGCCCCCCACGCCTCGCAGGCTCGGCGCGGGCCCCTGCAGGGGGGCCGTTCCAGAAGGTCACTGGGGGCCTGACCGGTGTACGTCCGGCATCTGCAGCTCGGCTCGTTCCGGAGCTGGGAGCGGGTGGACCTCGCCCTGGGACCCGGTCCCACGGTGTTCGTCGGCCGCAACGGTGAGGGCAAGACGAACCTGGTCGAGGCGGTCGGCTACCTGGCCACCATGAGCAGCCACCGGGTCTCCTCTGACGCGCCGCTGGTGCGGCACGGGGACACCCAGGCGGTGGTGCGGGCAGCGCTGCGCCGGGGGGACCGGGAGCTGCTGGTCGAGATCGAGATCAACCCCGGGCGGGCCAACCGGGTGCGGGTCAACCGCGGGCCGCTGCCGCGGCCGCGGGAACTGCTCGGGCTGGTGCGGACGGTGCTGTTCGCGCCCGAGGACCTCGCCCTGGTGCGGGGCGACCCCACCGAGCGGCGGCGGTTCCTCGACGAGCTGCTGGTCACCCGCACCCCGCGGCTGGCGGGTGTCCGCGCCGACTACGACCGCGTGCTCAAGCAGCGCAACGCCCTGCTGAGGACCGCCCGGCTGGCCCGCGGCAAGGCGATCGAGACCCTCGACGTCTGGGACGGCCACCTGACCGATTTCGGCGGGCAGCTGCTGGCTGCGCGATTGCAGCTGATCGCCGACCTCGCGCCGCACATGGCTCGGTCCTACGCCGACGTGGCGGGGGAGGGTGCCTCGGTCGCCGGCCTCGGTTACTCCTCCACCGTGCCGCTGGCCGGTGACGGCAGCGCGCTCGTCCCCGGGAC
This sequence comes from Blastococcus sp., assembly GCA_025965695.1. Lineage (GTDB taxonomy): Bacteria > Actinomycetota > Actinomycetes > Mycobacteriales > Geodermatophilaceae > Blastococcus_B. Next base: position 523 of record JAOPWM010000297.1, on the reverse strand, counting down.
GACGCTCCCGACGGCGGCCGAGCTGGCCGCGGCGATGCGCGAGCGGGTGGCCGAGCGGCGCAACGACGAGCTGGACCGCGGTATGACCCTGGTCGGGCCGCACCGCGACGACGTCGTCATCCAGCTCGGCCCGGCGCCGGCCAAGGGCTTCGCCAGCCACGGGGAGTCCTGGTCGCTCGCGCTCGCGATCAAGCTCGCGACCTTCGCCCTCTTGAGGGCCGAGGGTGAGGACCCCATCCTGATCCTGGACGACGTCTTCGCGACCCTCGATGCCGAGCGGCGCGCTGCCCTGGCCACGGTTGCCCGCTCGGCCGAGCAGACGCTGATCACCGCGGCGGTGCTGGAGGACGTGCCGGCCGAGCTGCGCGGCGCGCGGGTGGAGGTCGGCCAAGGGACGGCGACCGTCCTGGAGGGCGAGCTGACCGACGGGAGGGCCTCGTGACCGACGAGCGGCCGGCCCGGCCCAGCGACATCGCGCGCGCCGCTCTCGAGGCCGCCCGTGCCGCGTCCGCCGCCCGGCCGC
>JAOPWM010000294.1 GCA_025965695.1 Blastococcus sp. | reverse complement strand
CGTCGCCGGTGTGGAACCAGCCGCCGTCCAGGGCCTCGGCGCTGGCGTCGGGGTTCTCCCAGTACCCGGCCAGCACGGTGTTGGACTGCGCCAGCACCTCACCGGACTCGTCGGTGCGCATCCGGGTGCCCAGCGACGGCACCCCGGCCCGGGACAGCGCCTTGGCCCGCTCGATCGGCGCCAGGTGGTCGTACTCGGCGCGCGGGCGGTTGACCGTCAGCAGCGGCGCGGTCTCGGTCAGGCCGTAGATCTGGTTGAACTCCCAGCCCAGCTCCTCCTCGACCCGGGCGATCGTCCGGGACGGCGGCGGGGCCCCGGCGACGACGATGCGCACCTGGTCGCGGCCGGGCACCTCGCCGTCCCACTCGGCGGCGGCCTCGAGGACGGCGTTCCAGACAGCCGGCGCGCCGGCCATCATCGTGACCCCGTGCCTCTCCACCCGGCGCAGGATCTCCGCGCCGTCGACCTTGCGCAGCACGACCTGCTTCGCCCCGAGGCCGGCCATCGTGTACGGCAAGCCCCAGCCGTTGCAGTGGAACATCGGCAGCGTGTGCAGGTAGACGTCCCGGTCGCTGACCTGCATGTGCATGCCGAAGGTGACCGCGTTGATCCACAGGTTGCGGTGGGTCATCTGCACGCCCTTGGGCCGGGCCGTCGTCCCGCTGGTGTAGTTGATCGTCGCGGTGGCGTCCTCGTCGGGCTCGGACCACGGCCGCGGCTCGGTGTCGAAACGCAGGAGCTGCTCGTACTCCTCCCCTGTGCCGAACCGGTGCTCGGCCTCGACGCCCTTGATGGAGGACTCCAGCTCGGGGTCGACGAACAGCACCCGGGAGCCCGACTGGCCGACGATGTAGCTGACCTCCTCGGGCGACAGTCGGAAGTTGATCGGCACGACGACCCGGCCCGACGACGGCACCGCGAGCAGCGATTCGATGAGCCGGCCGGCGTTGTGGCTGACGATCGCGACCCGCTCGCCCTCGCCGATGCCGAGCTCGTCGAGGGCCGCCTGGAGCGCCCGGCCGCGGCGTGCGACGTCGCGGTAGCTCACCTCGCCCAACGAGGGCGCGGGCTGGTTCGGCTCGTCGACGATCCCGACGCGGTCGCCGTAGACGAGCTCCGCGCGGTCGATGAAGTCGCGGGTGGTCAAGGGCACGCGCATGCCGGCTCCCGGGGGTGCGTGGCCGGGGGGTTCCGGCCGATCGTCGTGGTGCCCGTCACGCTAACCGCCGGGGACGACGGCGACGAGCGGTACGCGGCTCAGGACCCGGCGAGCAGGACAGGCAGTGCCGTGCTGATCGACTCGCGGACGACGAGGTCGGCCAGATCGTCGAACGGCGTCGCCTCCGCGTTCACGATCACCACCCGGGCCCCGTGCGCGGCCGCGATCTCCGTGAGCCCGGCGACCGGCCACACCTGCAACGATGTGCCCACGGCCATGAAGACGTCGCAGTCCGCGGCCGCCGTGGCCGCCGCCGCGACGACCCGCTCGTCGAGTTCCTGACCGAAGCTGACGGTGGCCGACTTGAGGATGCCGCCGCAGACCAGGCATGCGGGGTCGCGCTCACCGGCGTCGACACGTGCGAGCGCGCTGCGCATCGTCGTCCGGTCACGGCAGGACAGGCACTCGACCTCGTGCACGGTGCCGTGGATCTCCAGGACCCGGTCCGGGGTGGAACCGGCGGCCTGGTGCAGCCCGTCGACGTTCTGGGTGACCAGCGCGAGCAGCCGGCCCTGCCGTTCGAGGTCGGCCAGCGCCCGGTGCCCGGCATTGGGCACGACCTCCCCGGCCTGCAGGTCGCGGCGCATCAGCCAGGCCCGCCGCCGGATGTCGGGGTCGGCCAGGTAGTAGGACAGCGTCACGAGCTTCTCGGCGTCCGGGTCGCGGGTCCACACGCCGTTCGGGCCGCGGTAGTCGGGGATGCCGCTGTCGGTGGAGATGCCCGCCCCGCTGAGCACGCAGATCCGCCGGGCGGCGGTCAGCCAGTCGGGGACGGCGTCGGTCACCCGGTCACGGTATGCGCGCGGGAGCCCGGCCGTCCGGCGCCAGTGCCGCGCGTCGGCTCGTCCGCTCCAGGGCCCGCCGGACCGGTTTCGCCAGGAGGACGACGGCCACGGCATAGCCGGCGCCCAGCAGGGTGTCCACGACGTAGTGCTCCCCCGCCCACACCAGGACGAGCGGCATCATCACCGCGTAGGCCAGCAGCCCCGCCCGCTGCCAGACCCGGCGGGCGACGGGGAACAGCACCAGGCAGGTGAGCACGGCGAAGGCCGTGTGCAGCGACGGCACGGCCGCCACCTTGTTCACCTGCCCCTGACTGTCGGCCAGCAGCGCCCCTGCGTGCGGCAGACCCAGCACGTCCCAGCCCGTCGCGCTGAGCCGCCGGATCGGCTCGACCACGCCGTCCTTGGCCGCCAGCCAGGGCGGCGCCGCCGGGTAGAGGACGTAGGTGACGAGGCCGGCGGCCGACAGCGCGAGGACCAGCCGGACGTAGCGCCCCCAGAGGCGCCGGTTCCGGATCCACAGGACGCAGAGGAGCAGGGGGGTGACCACGAAGTGGCTGCCGTAGACCAGCGCCGCCAGCGCCTTCCACCAGTCGGCCTGGAGGGTTTGCTGCAGCCAGACGGTCGGCAGCACCCCTCCCCCGAGCCACCGGTCCGCGGCCACGAGCTCGGTCACGTGCACGGGCATGCCCAGGCCGTCGGCGAGGCCACGAGTCGCGTCGTAGGCCAGCAGGAGCGCAGCCACCGGGACCCACTCGGCGAGCAGGCGGACGATCCGCCGCCAGCCGTCGACGGCCGCGTGCGCGACCAGGCCGGTGAGCACCCAGCCCAGCAGCACGACCCGGTCGGTCGGCAGTCCGTGGACGATGCACATGGTGACGAAGGCCAGCGCCAGCCCGGTCCAGAGCAGGATCCGCACCGGGACCCGCCGGGATGCGCGGACGGCGACGGGCGCGGGGAGGGAGGACAGCGCCGGGATGAGCGCCGTGGGCTCGGCCGCGGTCACGCCGGGGACGTTATCGGCGTCGGGGCCTCATCGGGAACCCCCGTGCACGACTCGCCGCAGCGTCAGCCCGGCCGGACCACGTGCGGCGGTCGTGTCCGAAACGGCCAAGGAGGTGCCCCGCGGACGTTTCCCGGACCGTGATCGAGGTCACCGGGTGAAGGAAGGGGTGCCTCACCCGATGCCCCGGTCGCTGAACTGGGATGATCGGGAACGAGAAGAGCGCGATCGAGAAAGTGCCATGGCGTTATGTGGCAGAACCAGCGAGGGGTAGGCGCAGAGCAGTGGCAGCCAGCAAGGACAGCTTCGGGGCGCGGTCGACGCTCACGGTCGACGGCACCGACTACGACATCTTCCGGCTCGACGCGGTGGAGGGCGCGGAGAAGCTGCCCTTCAGTCTGAAGATCCTCCTGGAGAACCTGCTACGCACCGAAGACGGCGCGGACATCACCGCCGCCCACATCAGGGCGATCGCGAACTGGGACCCCTCGGCCGAGCCCGACCAGGAGATCCAGTTCACCCCGGCCCGCGTGGTCATGCAGGACTTCACCGGCGTCCCCTGCATCGTCGACCTGGCCACCATGCGCGAGGCCATGGCCGACCTCGGCGGCGACCCGCAGAAGATCAACCCGCTCGCCCCGGCCGAGCTGGTCATCGACCACTCAGTGATCGCGGACGTCTTCGGCACGCCCGAATCCTTCGAGCGCAACGTCGAGATCGAGTACGAGCGCAACGGCGAGCGCTACCAGTTCCTGCGCTGGGGCCAGGGCGCCTTCGACGACTTCAAGGTCGTCCCGCCGGGCACCGGCATCGTCCACCAGGTGAACATCGAGCACCTGGCCCGCGTGGTCTTCCCGCGCCAGGAGGGTGACCGCACCCTGGCCTACCCCGACACCTGCGTGGGCACCGACAGCCACACGACCATGGTCAACGGCATCGGCGTGCTGGGCTGGGGCGTCGGCGGCATCGAGGCCGAGGCCGCGATGCTCGGCCAGCCGGTCTCGATGCTCATTCCCCGGGTCGTCGGCTTCAAGCTCAGCGGCGAGCTGCCCGACGGCGCCACCGCCACCGACCTGGTCCTCACGATCACCGAGATGCTCCGCCAGCACGGCGTGGTCGGGAAGTTCGTGGAGTTCTACGGCGCGGGCGTCTCTGCCGTCCCGCTGGCCAACCGGGCCACCATCGGCAACATGAGCCCGGAGTTCGGCTCCACCGCCGCGATCTTCCCCATCGACGGGGAGACGATCCGCTACCTGGAGCTGACCGGCCGCTCGAAGGAGCAGGTCGCGCTGGTCGAGGCCTACGCCAAGGAGCAGGGCCTCTGGCACGACGACGACCGGGAGCCGGCCTTCTCCGAGTACCTCGAGCTGGACCTGTCCACCGTCGTCCCCTCGATCGCCGGTCCGAAGCGCCCGCAGGACCGGGTCGCGATGACCGACGCGAAGGAGGCGTTCCGCGAGGCGCTGCCGACCTACGCCCCGGTCGACGAGATGCAGGACGACCAGGACGACGCGCCCCGGGACGCCGCGTCCCTCGTCGACGAGGCGGTCGAGGAGACCTTCCCGGCCTCGGACCCGGCCAGCCCGTTCGCGCACGGCAACGGCGAGTCCGGGAAGCCGCACACCGCGGTCTCCGGCTCCGCGTCCGAGCGCGCCTCCAAGCGCACCCCGGTGGTGATGGAGGATGGCACGGAGACCTTCGTCGACCACGGGCACGTGGTGATCGCCGCGATCACCTCCTGCACCAACACCTCCAACCCGCAGGTGATGATCGGCGCGGCACTGCTGGCCAAGAAGGCCGTCGAGGCCGGGCTGACCACCAAGCCGTGGGTGAAGACGACGCTGGCCCCCGGGTCCAAGGTCGTCATGGACTACTACGAGAAGGCCGAGCTCACCCCGTACCTGGAGA
>JAOPWM010000292.1 GCA_025965695.1 Blastococcus sp. | reverse complement strand
GTCGACGACGGCGAGTTCCTCGAGGTGCAGCCGCTGTTCGCGCCCAACATCCTCATCGGCTTCGGCCGGGTCGAGGGGCGCCCGGTCGGGATCGTGGCCAACCAGCCCACCCAGTTCGCCGGCACCTTGGACATCGACGCCAGCGAGAAGGCCGCCCGCTTCGTGCGGACCTGCGACGCCTTCAACATCCCGGTACTCACCTTCGTCGACGTCCCCGGCTTCCTGCCCGGGACGTCGCAGGAGTGGGAGGGAATTATCCGCCGCGGCGCCAAGCTCATCTACGCCTACGCCGAGGCCACCGTCCCGCTGGTCACCGTGATCACCCGCAAGGCCTACGGCGGCGCCTACGACGTCATGGGCTCCAAGCACCTGGGGGCCGACGTCAACCTGGCGTGGCCCACGGCGCAGATCGCCGTCGTCGGGGCGCAGGGCGCGGTCGGCATCCTCTACCGCAAGGAGCTCGCCGCGGCAGACGACCCCGACGCCCGCCGCGCGGAGCTGATCGCCGAGTACGAGGACACGCTGGCCAACCCCTACATCGCCGCCGACCGCGGGTACGTCGACGCGGTCATCCCGCCGTCGCACACGCGGGTCCAGATCACCAAGTCGCTGCGGGTGCTGGCGAACAAGCGGCAGACCCTGCCGCCGAAGAAGCACGGGAACATCCCCCTGTGACGACGACACCGTCGTCCTCCGGACGACCACCGCGGCCAGGTGCCGTCCCCGACTCGCGTGCAGCCGCTTCGTCGTCCGATCCCGGAGACCCTTCGGACCTCCACTCCGGCCGACCCCTTCTCCGCGTCGTCCGTGGGGAGCCGTCCACCGAGGAACTGGCGGCGCTGACCGTCGTCGTCGCCGCTCTGTCGCAGCGCCGGTCCCGACGACGCCCGACGCCGGTCGGTGTCTGGGCCTCCTTCGCCCGCACCCACCGCCGGCCGCTCCACCCGGGTCCCGGTGGCTGGCAGGCCGCGGGGTGGCAGGCATGACGTCCGACCGCCGTCCCTCCGACCGTCGCCTCGTGCTCGCCTCGGCGTCCCCTGCTCGCCTGTCCCTGCTCCGGCAGGCCGGCCTGGCGCCGGACGTCGTCATCAGCCAGGTCGACGAGTCGACCGTCCGGGCGCCGCGGGTCGCCGAGCAGGTCGCGTTGCTGGCCGCGGCCAAGGCCGCCGCGGTCGCCAGGCAGGAGACCGACGCGCTCGTCATCGGCGCCGACTCCCTGCTGGAGTTCCACGGCAAGCCGCTGGGCAAGCCCGCCGACGCCGCCGAGGCACGTGACCGGTGGCACCGCATGGCCGGCCGTTCCGGTGTGCTGCACACCGGGCAGGCGCTCTTCGACGTCCAGGACGGCGCCGTCGTCGGCCGGGACATCGCCGTGGCGTCCACGGTCGTGTACTTCGCCAGCCCGACCCCGCAGGAGCTCGAGGCCTACGTGGCCACCGGGGAGCCGATGGCCGTGGCCGGTGCCTTCACCCTCGACGGTCTGGGTGCCCCGTTCGTCCGCCGCGTCGAGGGCGACCCCGCCGCGGTCGTAGGGCTGTCGCTCACGGTGCTCCGTACCCAGCTGGCCAAGCGGGGCCTGGCGATCACCGATCTCTGGCGCCGCTGACCGTCGTCCTGCCGTCCGCGACCTGCCCGCGTGCCGATCGCGACCTGCGAACTACAGTCCGACCGTTCGGACTCGAGAGGGAGAAACCGGTGCAGAAGGTCCTGATCGCCAACCGCGGTGAGATCGCGGTGCGCGTGGCACGTGCCTGCAAGGATGCGGGGCTGACCAGCGTGGCCGTGTACGCCGAGCCCGACCGGGACGCGTTGCACGTCCGGGTCGCCGACGAGGCGTTCGCGCTCGGCGGCACCACGCCCGGCGACTCCTACCTGGTGGTCGACAAGATCCTGGACGCGGCGAAGCAGTCCGGCGCCGACGCCGTGCACCCCGGGTACGGCTTCCTCTCGGAGAACGCCGACTTCGCCCAGGCGGTCATCGACGCCGGTCTCACCTGGATCGGCCCCTCCCCCCAGGCGATCATCAACCTGGGGGACAAGGTGGCCGCGCGGCACATCGCCACCAAGGCCGGTGCGCCGCTGGTCCCCGGCACCAAGGACCCGGTCGGCGGCGCCGACGAAGTGGTCGCCTTCGCCGAGGAGCACGGTCTCCCGGTCGCCATCAAGGCGGCGTTCGGCGGCGGTGGGCGCGGGCTGAAGGTCGCCCGCACCATCGAGGAGATCCCCGAGCTGTTCGACTCCGCCGTCCGCGAGGCCGTGTCGGCCTTCGGCCGCGGCGAGTGCTTCGTCGAGCGCTTCCTGGACAAGCCCCGGCACGTCGAGGCCCAGGTCCTGGCCGACACGCACGGCAACGTCGTCGTCGTCGGCACCCGTGACTGCTCGCTGCAGCGGCGCAACCAGAAGCTGGTCGAGGAGGCGCCCGCGCCGTTCCTGACCGACGAGCAGCGCGAGCGCATCCATTCCTCGGCCAAGGCCATCTGCAAGGAGGCCGGCTACGTCGGCGCCGGCACGGTGGAGTACCTGGTCGGTGCCGACGGCTCGATCTCCTTCCTCGAGGTCAACACCCGCCTGCAGGTCGAACACCCGGTCAGCGAGGAAACCAGCGGCATCGACCTGGTCCGCCAGCAGTTCCGGATCGCCGACGGCCTGCCACTGGAGATCGACGAGGACCCGATCCCGCGTGGACACAGCATCGAGTTCCGGATCAACGCCGAGGACGCCGGCCGCAACTTCATGCCGGCCCCGGGTCCGGTCGAGCGCCTGGAGATCCCGCAGGGCCCGGGCGTGCGCTGGGACTCCGGCGTCGAGACCGGCGGCGAGGTCGCCGGCGCGTTCGACTCGATGCTGGCCA
>JAOPWM010000040.1 GCA_025965695.1 Blastococcus sp. | reverse complement strand
GGGCCTTTCAGGCGCAATCGGCAACGGGTGAGACGGATGTGGCGGGTGCGCCGAACACGCCTCCGGCGGTGCTGGCGCGGCGCCCCCAAGGCTCGGACTCTGTGGGACATGACCAGCGTCTACGCGTACGGAACAGCTCACGCGGTCGTGATGGTCGGGTCCTTCGGGTCCGAAGGTCTCAAGCCGCGGCAGATCGGTCCGGCACACGCCACGATCGGCCGGGTCAGCGGACAGAGCCGCAAAGCACTGTGCGGCGCCTACGTCTCGATCGACGAGCAGCTGCCCTGGCCGCCCGAGGGCTACGAGGACCAGCAGCTCTGCGAGAACTGCGCCACCCTCGCCGCGCTCTGACAATTCCCTCCGTCGAGCCCCCGCTTCAGCCTCCGGCGACCGAGGGCAGCACGTGCACCTCCGCGCCGTCGCGGACCTTCGCCGCCAGCCCACCTTCGAACCGGACGTCGTCCCCGTCGACGTAGACGTTCACGAAGCGCCGCACCTGCCCGGTCTCGTCGCGGATCCGCCGGCCGAGCAACGGATGCTCCGCGGCGAGCGCGTCCAGCAGGTCGGCGAGAGTGCCACCGGTCGGTTCGACGTCCAGGTGTTTCGCTCCCCCGACCAGGGCTGCGAGGACCCCGGGCAGCAGCACCTGCACGGTCATGGCCTGCCCCCTGTCACGGGAGCTTCACGGCACGGACGGTGAGGACGTCGGGCAGGTGGTCGGCGATCAGGGTGAAACTGTCGCCCTCGTCGGCGCTGGCGTAGACGCAGCCGTCGCGGGTGCCCACGTAGATCCCGGTGGGATCGGCCGCGTCGGAGCAGAACGCGTCGCGCATGACCGCCGTCCACGAGGCGTCGGGCAGGCCGGCGCCCAGCTCCGTCCACGTCCCGCCGGCGTCGCGGGTCCGGTGGACACGCAGGCGGCCGTCCGGCGGCACGCGCTGAATGTCGGCCACCAGCGGGACGACCCACGCCGTCCCGGGGGTGGTGGGCGACGAGACGATCGGGAAGCCGAAGTCGGCGGGGAGCCCTCCGGCGATCGACGTCCATGAGCCGCCGGCGTCGTCGCTGCGGAAGACTCCGAAGTGGTTCTGCGCGTAGAGCCGGTCGGGGCCACTGGCATCCACGGCGACCTTGTGCACGCACTGCCCGTACTCGGGGAGCTCGTCGGGCATGAACACGGCGGTGATGCCGTGGTTGCGCGGCTCCCACTCGTTGCCGCCGTCCTCACTGACGTAGACGCCGCCGGTGCTCATCGCGACCGTGACACGCTCGGACGCCGGGTCGGGCAGCACGGTGTGCACCGCTCCTCCCCCGCCGCCGGGCTCCCAGGTCTTGCGGTGCGGGTGGTCCCAGAGGCCGCGAACAAGCTCGAAACTGCAGCCCCCGTCGGTGCTGCGCCACAGCGAGTGCGGCTCGCAGCCTGCCCAGACGACGCCCGGCCGGTCGGCGGTGTCGGGGCGCAGCTGCCAGACGCGGGCGAGGGCGGCGCCGGCGCCCTCGGGGAAGCGGATGGCGCCGTGGTCGGTCTCCTGCCACGTCGTCCCCAGGTCGTCGGACCACATGACGGTCGGGCCCCAGTGGCCGTACTGGATGCCGGCCAGCACCCGAGGGGCTGGGAGGCGGGTGTCGATCGAGACGGCGGCGACCTCCTGCGCCAGCAGATGCGGGCCGTCCAGCGTCCAGGTGCGGCGCTCGTCGTCACTGCGGGCGAGCCACAGCCCCTTGCGCGTTCCGATGGCCAGCAGGTCTGTCATGGCGGTCCCCTCCGGGTCGACGGATCGACGTGAGGGCGACCGTAGGACCGGGGACCGACAGGATCGAGACCTCTCGGCACGGTCCGACCCCGGGCCGGCGCCTCACGGAGAGGTAGACCGTCCGGGGCGCCGGAACTCAGCGGCGGGTGGCGCCGCCACCTTCCGGCTGGTCGGGGTACGAGGTCTCGCCGGCCTCGCGCCGGCCACGCCCGTCGGCGGAGAGATCGGGGGCCAGCTTCTGGGCCTTCGCCCGCAGTTCGTCGGCGGCCGACTGCTCCTGACCGGCCCGGGCGGCGCGCTCGCGGGCCTCCTGCTCGGCCAGCGCCATCCGCTCCTCGGCCTCGGCGCGTTCGCGCCGGGCCCGAGCGGCCTGCTCCTCGGCGAGCGCCTGCTCACTCTCCGCCCGGGCCCCACGGACCTGAGCTTCGTGCAGGTGCTCGCGTGCCTGCTCCCGCTTGCGGAGCTGTGCCACGCGCGACCGCTTGGCCAGAGCAAGCGCCAGCAGGGCGAGAAGCACCACCGCGACGACGACGATCAACACGATGACCCAGGCGTCCATGACATCCCCTCCTCGGACTCCCGGTGAGGGTGCCCCCGGGCGCGCGACGGAAACGCTGGGCGCCGACCCTAGGCGCTCAGCCGCTCACTTCAGGGCGCTGCCGGCCTGCCACTGGTCCCACGGGATCGCCCAGTCGTAGATGTCGCCGTCGGCCCGCGAGAGCGTCGGGCCGATCGAGTTCTGGACCTCCACGACGTCGCCGGGCCGGGAGAAGTCGAAGAACCAGGCGGCGCGCTCGGTGGAGAGGTTGATGCAGCCGTGCGACACGTTGCTGTTCCCCTGCTGGGCGACCGACCAGGGTGCGCCGTGCACGAACTCCCCGTTGTTGGAGATGCGGACGGCGTATTCGACGTCGGAGCGGTAGCCGCCCGGGGCGTCCACGGCAAGACCGAAGGTGCTCGAGTCCATCGTGATGTTCCGGTAGGTCTCCATGACCACGTGCGCACCGTTGCGGGTCGGGTTGTCGCCGCTGCCGGCGCTCATCGGGTAGGTCTGCACGGGCTGGTCACCGTCGTAGACCGTGAGGGTGTGCGTGCCCGCGTCGGCGATCGAGACGTGCTTGGCGCCGATGGTGAAGGACACCGAGCGGTTCTTCTCGCCCCAGATCCCCGCGCCGAAGTTCACGCCGTAGAGGTTGGCGTCGAGCGTGATCTTGGTGTTCGCCGGCCAGTACTGCGAAGGCCGGAAGTGGACCTCGGAGTCGCTCAGCCAGTTCCACGTGCCGTCGGTCGGGGTGGACGAGGTGACGAGCAGGTGGCTCTCGACGGTGGCCTTGTCGGCGACCGGGTCGTCGAAGTACACGCGGATCGGCATGCCGACCCCGACGGTCGTGCCGTCGAGCGGGCCGATCGACGGCGTGGACGCCGCGTGCGGGCTGACCGTGGTGAACGTCGAGGACGTCGTGGCCTTCTTGTCGTCTGCATTGACCGCCGCGGCCGTGAGCGTGTAGCGAGTGCCGTAGGCCAACTGCCCCTCGGGGGTCCAGACGGAGGTGCCCGCCTGCTGGGCCACGTCGGCGACCGTGCCGGCGACCTCGGCGCCGTCCCCGTCGACGACCTTCACGTCACCCAGCTTCCCGCCGGTGACGGCGATCTCCAGAGGCACCACGGGAGAGACGTCGGTCGAGCCGTCGGCAACGGCGAGGGAGATCTGCGCCGGGGGGCCGGCTGCGGCCGCTCGCTGGGATCCACCGGAATCGTTCCCCTGGCACCCGGCCAGGAGCACCAGCGCCCCCGCGGCGATCATTGCGGCTGTCCGTCGCACTTGCCCGACTCCCCTCGTACGGCTGCGCCCGATTGACGTGCGCCGGGACACCAGTGTCCATGTCCGGACGACGAAGCCAGGCGAGTCGAGCATCACGCCGGGTCCCCGGAGCGGGCCGGGGCGGCGCTGGTATCGTTCTCCCTCGTCGCCCAGCAGGCCGGGCGACACGCGCCATTAGCTCAATTGGCAGAGCAGCTGACTCTTAATCAGCGGGTTCGGGGTTCGAGTCCCTGATGGCGCACCAGAGAGGGAATAAGGCCTGGTCAGGAGGCCACTAGAGAGTCTCGCCGTCGGACCCGAGGGCCCCCTTCCCATAGAAAACCCATAGTTCACGTCGGGCGCGGCGATGCACGTCGGGGGCCCCGCGACTGCCGCATCACAGATCGGCATCGGTCGCCGCCGCGCCCCTCCCACCAGCGCGTCGCAGGCAGTTCCACAGCCTCCTGGAACACTGCTTGACCTCGCTTCGCGCCTTCACACCCTTCAGCGAAGTCACGCGAGAACGGCGGCTAGCGCCGGCGCCGGGCACCACCGAAGCGCAGGGGCCCGCAGGGACGCCTGGTTGCCCCCAGTTGGATGGGGATGGCTCAAGCGGAGTAGAGCGGTCAGGGATGGCCAGCTCAGGTGTCTGTCGGATAACTGCGGGTGAACCCTCGCCTTGTCCTCGGCGCGTGCTACGGCAGGCATCGGCACGTCGACAAGGCGGTTCAAAAGGCAGGTGGGCGGTCGAGACGACGATCAATGGCTCGGGGGCCCGACGAGCTCATCGCACACGCCATGGGGAGTCCCACAGGGCCGCGCGTCCTCGGGCCGCATGCCGGAGGTCATTGCACCTGATAACCGTCCGCAATATTCGCCCCGGACAGACCGCAGGGGTCGGTGGGCCTGCGCCCACCGACCCCCAGGCTCACTATCGGGTGGATGTCATCCGGCCGTCGGGCGGCCCGTGGACGGGTTGAGGAGGAACGGCGCGGCGTTCGGGGCGTTGCCGTAGGCGTTCCCCTGCCCGCGCTTGGCTCCGAAGTCGAACAGCCCGTTCAGGCTGCCG
>JAOPWM010000232.1 GCA_025965695.1 Blastococcus sp. | reverse complement strand
TCGGCCGTGGCCGCGAGCGCGCCTACGCGTACTTCACCTACGACCCCACCCGGCCGCTGACCGAGACCTCGGTCGACCGGCTGACCACCATCGCGCACAACACCGACCTCGGGGCCGGCATGGCGGTCGCGATGAAGGACCTCGAGATCCGCGGTTCGGGCAACCTGCTCGGCGGCGAGCAGTCCGGGCACATCGCGGGCGTGGGCTTCGACCTCTACGTCCGGCTGGTCGGAGAGGCGGTCGCCGACTACCGGGCCCAGGCCACCGGTGAATCCCCGGCGGTCGAGCCGGCCGACGTCCGGGTCGACCTGCCGGTCGACGCGCACCTGCCGCACGACTACATCCCGGGCGAGCGGCTGCGCATGGAGGCCTACCGGAAGGTCGCTGCGGTGCACGACGACGCGCAGGCCCAGGCCGTGCTCGACGAGCTCACCGACCGGTACGGGGCGCCGCCGGCCCCGGTGCTCAACCTGCTCGCCGTGGCCCGCTTCCGCGCCGCGATGCGCGCACTCGGGATCACCGAGGTGTCGCTCCAGGGCCGCGCCATCCGGATCAGCCCGGTCCCGCTGCGGGAGTCCCAGCAGATGCGGCTGGCCCGGCTGGCCGACGGCGCCTCCTACAAGGCCGCCGTCGAGACGATCTCACTCAAGGTCCCGGTCGCGCCCGACCGCCGGACCCCGCTGCGCGACAACGCCCTGCTGGACAACGTGCAGTCGGTGCTCCGCGCCGTGATCGAGCAGCCGGTGGCCGCCGCCTCATGAGCGAGCGCAACGGGGCGCCGTGCGTCCTCGGTCACAGCGGGTGTGGGAGTCTCCGGACGTGCTGAAACATCGAGTTCCCCGGGTGCTCGTATCCGGGTTCCTCCTTGCCGTCGCGGTCTCGGGACTGTCCGCCTGCCGCACCTCCCCGAACGTCGCCGCGTACGTCGGCGACGCGCAGGTCAGGGTCACCGAGCTCGACTCCGCCGTTGAGGGTCGGCTGGCCGACAAGGACATCTCGGCCTACGCCGACGGGAACAAGGACCAGTTCACCCGGCGCGTGCTGTCCCTCCTGGTGCAGGAGGACGTCTACGCCGCCGCGGCCGAGCGCTACCACGTGCAGGTCTCCGACGACGACGTGCGCGCCCGGATCGCCGAGCTGCTCGGCGCCGACAACCCCGACGACGTCTACAGCCAGCTCGCCAAGCAGGGCATCGGCCGCGAGGACGTCTTCGAGAACGTGCGGCAGCAGCTCGTACGCCAGCGGATCGCCGCGGCCGAGGGCAAGGCCGACGGGCTGGACACTGCTGCACTGCAGGCCCGGTACGCCGCCGTTCGCGAGAGCCTCGGCAAGGTCTCCTTCGGCTACATCACCGTCCCGGACGACGCCACGGCCGCGGCGGTGCTGGCCCAGCTGACGGCCGATCCCACGAGCTACGCCGCGCTGGCGGCCGCGTACGCCGGCCCGTACACCCTGGCCGCGCTCGAGACGCGGGCCCCGGACAAGGTTCCGTCGGTGCTCGCTCAGGGGATCACCGCCGCGGCGCCCAACACCGGCTTCAGCACCGCTGTGCCGGAAGCCGGAGGCGTGGTCGTGACGTTCGTGGCGGGCACGGTCTATCCGACGTTCGAGGAGGTGCGGCCGGACCTGGAGAAGGAGGCCGCCTCTCAGGCCGACACCGCCGGGACCTCGATCGTCGACGGCGTCCGCAAGAACCTCGGCGTGACCGTGAACCCCCGCTACGGCGTCCTGAAGGACGGCACGCTCGTGCCCGGTGGCGGCGTCGTCGACATCCTGGGGGACAACGCGGCCGCCTCGGCCGCGGCCCCGGCCACCTCTCCGTCCACCACCCCGGCCGGGTAGGGCACGAGGGCGGTCGTCGCGGAGACTGATCGCGTGCCCGTCGCCTCCGTCGTCACCGTCAGCTCCCGCCTGCCCGGCCTGCTGAGCCCGGCCGGCTGGCGTGCGGTCTCCGGTGGGCGGCCGCTGGTCGCCCTGCCGGGCGCCGCGGCCACCGCCGCCGCGCTGCGCGCCGACGGCTGGGCGGTCACCGATCTGCCCGATGTGGCCGCGGCGGCCGGGCTGGCCGACGACGTCGTCGTCCTCGCCACCGTCGGGGAGACCCCGGACGCTCCGGACGTCGTCGACGGCGCCCCGGAGCCCGCGGGGGCGCGGCTGCTCGACGTCGCCGCCGTCATGGACCGGCTGCGCTCGCCCGGCGGCTGCCCCTGGGACGCCGAGCAGACGCACGCCTCGCTGCGCGGCTACCTGCTCGAGGAGGCCCACGAGGCCTACGACGCGATCGTCGACGACGACCCCGCGGCCATGCGCGAGGAACTCGGCGACGTCCTGCTGCAGGTGGTCTTCCACGCGCGGGTGGCCGCCGAAGCCGCGCCGGACCGCCGGTTCGACGTCGACGACGTCGCGGGTGACCTCGTCGACAAGCTCGTTCGCCGGCATCCGCACGTGTTCGGCGACGCAGGCCCCCGGGACGTCGCCGAGGTCGAGGCCGGCTGGGAGGAGATCAAGCAGGCCGAGAAGCAGCGTCGCTCACCGACCGAGGGGGTCTCCCGCTCGCAACCGGCCGCCGCGTGGGGTGCGGCCCTGGTCCGGCGCGCGGGCCGGGCCGGCCTGTCCACCCCGGCGGCGGCCGAGCTCGAGGTCGACAGCCCCGAGGAGCTGGGGGAGCGGCTGTTCGCCGTCGTCGCGGCCGCGGAGCAGCGGGGCTGGGACGTGGAGGACGCGCTGCGCGAGGCGGTCCGCCGCTATGCCGGGGAGCTCGACGCCGAGGCCGCCGCCCGCTCCGCCCCCTGACGGACTTTCGGCGCCGAAAGTCCGCAGCCGGGCCGGACTTTCGGCGCCGAAAGTCCGGGGGTGCGTCGGCCGAGG
>JAOPWM010000215.1 GCA_025965695.1 Blastococcus sp. | reverse complement strand
AGGAGCTCGAGCTCCCGGTCATCGCGATGAGCCAGCTGAACCGTGGCTCCGAGCAGCGTCAGGACAAGAAGCCGATGCTGTCCGACCTCCGTGAGTCCGGCTCGATCGAGCAGGACGCCGACATGGTCATGATGATCCACCGCGAGGACATGTACGAGAAGGAGTCGCCGCGGGCCGGCGAGGCCGACATCATGCTGGTCAAGCACCGCAACGGCCCGACCGCGAACGTCACGGTCGCCTTCCAGGGCCACTACAGCCGCTTCGTGGACATGGCGAACTAGGCGGACTCCCTGCGACAAGCCCGAGAGGCCCGGAACCGCGATGGTTCCGGGCCTCTTCGGGTCTCACGCCCGCCGGAAACTGTCGGACCTGGCTGAGACGTTGCCGGCATGAAGCTACTGACGGCGACGCGGGAACGACAGGGTGAGCAGGCCGGCGACTTCTGCTTCGCGACCGAGGGCGAACTCGTCCTCCTCGGCTTCGTCTGCGCTGCGGACGAGGCGGAACCCGACGGTGGCTGCGGTTGCGGCCGGGCCTTCTCCGGCATGAGCTCGTTGCGGGCCACCACGACGGCCCTGGTCCGTGACCTGGACCTTTCGATCGACGAGGTCCGGCTCGCCGTCGAGAGCTACTACGCCGCCGCCGGCATGGGACCCGACGTCATCGGTCCAGCGGAGTTCGCGGAGGCGGTGTCCGCGACGGTGGAGGACATGGCTGACGTCGCCCCCTGGTTGCCCGCCGGTGCCGTCGTCGGGCGCAGGCTGGACAACCTCGTCTGGCGCTCGGAACCGAACGAGGTCGGGCAGCCGTGAACCGAAGACTCAGAACGTCCGTAGTTCCGGGGCTCTCCGGTTCGACGGTCGTACGGTCGGTCCGTGCGTGAATGGCTGATCGGCCTCGGCATCGCGGTGGCCGTGATGGTGCTCAGCTGGCTGGTGCTCATCCTGCTGGCCCGGCGGCTGCCGGAGGGGACGGCGAAGGAACTGGCGCGGTTCCTGCCGGCCTGCATCACCACCGTGGGCCGGCTGCGCAGCAACCCCGACGTCCCCCGACGGGCCAAGCTCGCCGTCGGCTTCGCCGGGCTGTGGGTGCTCTCGCCGATCGACCTGATCCCCGAGTTCCTCCCGGTGATCGGCCCGCTCGACGACGCCGTGGTGGTCGCGCTGGCCTTCCGCTACGCGGCCCGGCGGATCCCGCGGGACATCCTGCTGGACGCCTGGCCCGGCGACCGTCGGATCATCGAGCGGCTGATCGGCCCGGCCCGGTCCACGACGGTGCCCTGACAGATCAGCGTGCGCCGACAGATCAGCGTGCGCCGCGGTCGTACATCCAGGGCGTCGTCTCCACGAGCGGGTGGAAGCCCATGCGCTCCAGGATGGGGCGGCTGGCGGGCATCGCGTCCAGCTGGAGGTATCGGAAGCCGCGGTCCCGCGCCAGCACTGCGCGGTGTCCCACCAGGGCCCGGAACACCCCGCGGCCACGCCAGGCCGGAAGCGTTCCACCGCCCCACAGGCTGGCGAAGTCGGTGCCTTCGTGGAACTCGACCCGTCCCGCCGAGACGGCGACCTCGCCGGCCCAGGCCACGACCGCCTCGATCGGCCTGGGCCGCAGCTCCAGCGCCGTCCGCACCGCCTCGACCACCGACGGGTACACGGAACCGGGACCGAAGACCGCATCGTGCAGCCCGAGCATCGTCTCCACGCCACTCGAGTCGTCCACGCCCACTACTCGCACGCCTGCGGGCTCTGCCACCGGCAGGTCGATGTCGACGATCTCGGCGACCATGAGGGTTTCGACCGGTTCCGGGTGCAGCCCGGCCGCCTTCAGCCGCTCGGCAAGGTCCGCGGGCTGGTCGTGCGGGTACAGCTTCCACTCCAGGGAGCCCGCGGACCGGGCGACCTCCGCAGCGATCATCTCGTCGGCGTCCGCGGCGGTGAGGTCACTCCAGACGACGGCTGACCACGACCCGTCGCTACCGACGGTGCGGGTCACGCGCTCCTCGACCTCGATCAGGACGCCCGGTCCGGGCACCGGATGGCGGCGCATCTGCTCGTCGAAGGCCGTCAGCACGGCAGGGAGATCCACTGAACCATCCGAACACCCCGCACCGGCCACGGCAATCGAGTTGTTCGGAGGAGCAGTGAACCGCAGAGGCCCAGAACCATCGCGGTTCTGGGCCTCTGCGGTTCACAGGCCCCGCCCGGAGGCTCACCTGAGCTTGCGAAGGGTGAGAGGGGCGGGGTCCTTTCTCAGGCAGCGGCCTTCGACAGCTCGCGGCGGACCTTCTTGCCGCCGGTCGTCATGCGCACCAGCTTGAGAACCTGGGCTGGGGCGTTGGCGGGCGTCGTCTCGGCCAGCCAGCCGTTGGGCAGCGAGAGCCGGATGACCTTGTGCCACGCGCTCGCGACCTGCTTGTAGAGCGGGGCGGAGTGATAGGTCAGCCCGTAGCGGTCGAAGATGTCCTTCACCCGCGGGGCGATCTCGGCGTACCGATTGCTCGGCAGGTCGGGGAACAGGTGGTGCTCGACCTGGTGGCTCAGGTTGCCGGTCATGG
>JAOPWM010000145.1 GCA_025965695.1 Blastococcus sp. | reverse complement strand
TTGTCCTTCATGAACTCGCTGTCGGTGTCCTCGTGGCGGCGCTCGAGGAAGGGCAGCACGCCCTCGAAGGCGGCGTAGTAGCTGCGCTCGCGGCCGTAGCGGTTCTTGTAGCGGACGTGCACCTGGTCCGGGGAGCCGTGCAGCACGGCCTTCTGGACGCTGGCCGGCAGCTCTTCCCACGGGGTCTTCATCGAGAAGCCGATCATGTCGGCCAGCCCGCCCAGCAGCCGCTGGAAGTACTCATTGCTCATCGACCCGGCCCACGGGGCGATCGCACCCTCGCCGAGGCTCTTCTGCGGATCGGGGACCACGAGGTCGGGGTCGACCTCCTTGCGGGTGCCGATGCCGGTGCACTCGGGGCAGGCACCGAACGGCGAGTTGAAGGAGAACGAGCGCGGCTCGAGCGCCTCGAAGGACAGCCCGTCGTCGATGCAGGCCAGGTGCTCGGAGAAGGTGCGCTCGCGGTGCGGGTCGTCCTCCGCGAGGTCGACGAAGTCGAGGACGACGAGGCCACCGGCCAGCCCCAGCGCGGTCTCCACCGAGTCGGTGAGGCGGCGCTTGGCGCTCTCCTTCACGGTGAGCCGGTCGACGATCACCTCGATCGTGTGCTTCTCCTGCTTCTTGAGCTTCGGCGGCTCGGTGAGCGGGTGCACGACGCCGTCGACCCGGACGCGGGAGAAGCCCTGGGTCTGCAGCGAGCTGAACAGGTCGACGTACTCGCCCTTGCGGGCCCGCACCACGGGGGCGAGCACCTGGAACTTGGTGCCCTCCTGCATGTCGAGGACCTGGTCGACGATCTGCTGCGGGGTCTGCCGGGAGATCGGCTTGCCACAGTTGGGGCAGTGCGGCTGGCCGGCGCGGGCGGACAGCAGCCGGAGATAGTCGTAGACCTCGGTGATGGTGCCGACGGTCGACCGCGGGTTGCGGTTGGTCGACTTCTGGTCGATCGAGACGGCCGGCGAGAGGCCCTCGATGAAGTCGACGTCGGGCTTGTCCATCTGTCCGAGGAACTGCCGCGCATAGGCCGACAGCGACTCGACGTAGCGGCGTTGCCCCTCGGCGAAGATCGTGTCGAAGGCGAGGCTGGACTTGCCCGAGCCGGACAGCCCCGTGAAGACGATCAGTGCGTCGCGGGGCAGGTCGAGGTGGACGTCCTTGAGGTTGTGCTCGCGGGCGCCGCGGACGACGAGGCGGTCCATGTGATCCCTGTCAGTCGCTGTGGCTGGAATGCGGTCGTGCGTGGGTCGGTCGTGCTGGCGTCGGTGTCTCCATGGAGCCAAGGCGCTGCTGCGGGTCACTGTTCCCCGCCACCGCGCGTCCCCGTGTCACCCCCGTCACGCGTGCCGGGAGGTCGCGACGCCGCCCGGCCGAGGACTCAGACGGGCGCCGCGACCGGGGGCACGGTGGGATCGAAGACGGGTGCGTAACGGCGCCATGGCTGCAGGCGCTCGAGCTCTCCAGCCAGCCAGAGTAGTCGCCCTTCGGCACCCGGGGGGCCGACGAACTGGACCGCCACGGGAAGACCGTCGGGCTGGCTGCCGGCCGGCAGCACCAGCGCCGGCAGGCCGGCCAGGTTCCAGGCCGCGGTCCACGGCGCCCACCGGGCGTTGGCCGTGACGTTGGCCAGGAACGAGCGCTCGTGCCACGGCCGGGCCGCCAGCGGAGGCCCCGTCGTCACCGGGCTGAGCAACACGTCGACGTCGTCGAAGAAGTCGACCATCCGCTGCCGGAACCGGTCCGCGGTGGCGGGCCGCAGCAGCCCGACCCGGCGGAGGAGCCGGCCGATCCGGGCGTGCGTCCGGCTGCGCGGCTGCAGGGCCGCCCGGTCGATGCCCAGGTGCTCGGCATCGTCCTCGGCGCCGGCCATCCAGCGCGTCATCGCCCCGGCGGCGACGCCGGGGGTGATCGGCGGGTTCTTCCGCACGACGGTGTGCCCGGCCGCCGTCAGCTGGGCGATGACGGCGTCCACGGCCGCCCGGGTGGCGGCGTCGGCGCGGACCCCCGGCAACGGCGACCGGGTGGAGATCCCGATCCGCAGCGGCCGGCCGGGCTCGACGAGGGGGCCGGGCTCCTCCCCCGCCATGACCGCGTGCGCGACGGCGAGGTCGGCCACCGTCGTGGTCAGGGCTCCGTTCTCCGCCATTCCCGACCAGCTGTCCGCACCGATCTCCGCCGGGACCACGCCCCTCCCGGGCTTGAGCGTGACCAGCCCGCAGGCGGCCGCCGGCAGCCGGAGCGAGCCCATGCCGTCGTTCCCGTGCGCCAGCGGTACCGAGCCCGAGGCGACCGCCGCGCCGCTGCCGCCGGAACTGCCCGCCGGGGACCGGGCGGTGTCCCACGGGTTGCGGCTCACGGTGCCGGGGCCGTCGGTCGCGGCGTAGAGGCAGAGCTCGGGCGCGCGTGTGATGCCGACGACGATCGCGCCGGCCTTGCGCAAGCGGGCGACCACGGGATGGTCGCGCGACGCGGGGCTGCCGGTGTACGCCGGGGACCCGTCGGTGCAGATCTCCCCCGCGACCGCCACGTTGTCCTTCACCGCGATGGGCACGCCCGCCAGCGGCAGCGCGAACCGGGTGAGTGCGGTGTCGACGGCGTGCGCCTCGGCCAGGGCCGCCTCCCGCCGGATCACCCGGAACGCCCCGACCCGGGCATCCACCTCATCGATGTGGGCGAGGTGGGCGCGGACGACGGCCACCGCCGTCACCTCACCCGAGCGCACCAGTCGTGCGATCTCGGTGGCCGGCAGGCCGACCGTCCCGGCAGCGACCTGAGCACCGTCGGGAGCTCCGCTAGCGTCCATGCATGGACCGTAACGGCGGTCGCTGACACTTTCCGATCGGAGTCCTGGATGAGCGCCTCCCCGTACACCGGTGACGTCGAGGTGGGTGGCCCGGCCGACGTGCGCGAGCTGCCCGGGCTGACCATCAGCAAGCTCGCCGTCAGCGAGATGGCGAACAACTCCTACCTGCTGCGCGACACCGCGAGCGGGGAAGCGCTGCTCATCGACGCGGCGGCCGATCCCGAGGCACTCCGCGCCCTGATCGGCGACGCCGACCTGCGCACCGTCGTGACGACGCACGGGCACTGGGACCACCACCGCGCGCTGCCCGACGTCGTCGAGGCGACCGGTGCCGTGACCGTGGCCCACCCTGCGGACTCCCCGGACCTGCCGGTGCCCGTCCAGCGGACCGTCGAGCACGGCGACACCGTGACGGTCGGCGCACAAACCCTCGAGGTGATCCACCTGCGCGGGCACACACCCGGGAGCATCGCCCTGGTCTGGCGCGGCCCCGGCGACGCCGGGGTGCACGCCTTCACGGGCGACAGCCTCTTCCCCGGCGGCGTCGGCAACACCCAGAAGGACGCCGCCCGGTTCACCAGCCTGATCGACGACGTCGAGGAGCGGCTGTTCGGGACGCTGCCCGACGAGACCTGGGTCTATCCCGGCCACGGCAAGGACACGACGCTCGGGGCTGAGCGGCCACACCTGGGCGAGTGGCGCGCCCGCGGCTGGTAGTCCCGGAAGGCGGCTCCAGAGCCGGGCCCAGGCCGACCAGGCAGCCGTCGTAGAGCAGCCTCAGCCTGCGACTCGACTGGTTGGAGCTGAGAACTACTCCTCAGCCTCTTCCGGCTCGACCGGCTCGTGGTGGTCGTCCAGACGCCGCAGAATCACCCCGCCGAGCCTGCGGGACTCGGTCATGCCGTCAAGCGAGACCTCCGCACGCCCTTGCCGGGTGAAATCGGTGATGACGCCTGCCCGACCCACGTCTGCCAGCCGACCGCCGTGCCAATATCCGACCTGCCGAACTCGGTCGCCGACGTGTAACGGACGACCCATGTGGTCCGTGACCTCAGCGCTCACACCTCCACTCCCTCCCTGGGCGAAGGGTCAAGTCCGATCCGGCGCCACCTCTGCGGCTCTGAGTGCGCCAGGTCCCTCGGCTTCCTGATCGCAGCCCCGTGGCGCGGGTCATTCGTGCGCAGTCCGGCCCCCGGGCGCTCCAGTTCCCCGACGCGGCCGGTCAGATTCCGGACGGACTCGATCAGGCCACCCATCTCACCCGCCAGCTTCCGATAGTTGGGCATGGAAGGGCCCGGCCAGTCGGGTGTGGACGTGCTCATGGGGCCTCCTGGCTGTCCACGAGTTCCTGCGGACGTGTCCTAGACGGTGAACGCAACACCTCCATCGCGCCACTGCGCAAGCAAGGATCCCGGGCCCCTTGGACGCGGTCCGCGGGAGAACTGTGTGCCGCGGGTGCCAGACTCGGCCGGTGCAGCGTCGACTCCTGCTGGTCCGCCACGCGAAGGCCGCCGATGGCCCCATCGACGTCGACCGGCCGCTGACGGCGCGGGGCGAGCGGCGTGCCACGGCGATCGGGGCCTGGCTGGCGCAGGCCGGGCTGGTGCCCGACCGCGTGCTCGTCTCCCCCGCCCGCCGGGCGGCACAGACCTGGGAGCGGGCGGGCGCGGCGCTGGGACCGGACCTGCCGCAGATCGTCGACTCGCGGATCTACGACAACACCGTTGAGGCAGTGCTCGCGGCCATCCGGGAAACCCCCGAGGACACGCGGACCTTGACCGTCGTCGGCCATAACCCGTCGATCGGGGAGCTCGCGGCCGTCCTCGACGACGGCCAGGGCAGCCCTGCGGCCCGCCGCGACGTCGATGCCGGGTTCCCGACCGGCGGCATAGCGGTGTTCATCCTCGCCACGCCGTTCGCCGCTATCGCACCGGGCCAGGCGACGCTGAGCGACTTCACCGTGCCGGGCCACTGAACGACCCGGGCCCCGCGTCCACCGGGCCCCTGATCGGCATCCCCCGCCCAACACCGCCGGCTTCCTCCGCCGCCCTCGACGTTCCCGCGGGAACGTCTCCCCGGCCGAAGACGCCGGACGGACCGCCCCCTAGTCCTCCTCGAACAGGGCGATGATCGTGTCGGCCGGTTCAGCGACGTAGAGCGGGACCACCGACACGGTCCACTCCGGTCGCTTGTCGACTATCCCGACCGCCAGGTCCCACGCCATGCGGGCGGCGAGCGGGCCGAAGCACGCGTCGTCGCCGTCGTCACCGACGGCCACCTCGACGAGCCACTGGTCGGAAAGGTCCGCGGCGAGTTCGCCGACGTCCGGCATCGACCCCTCCTCCGGCTCCGGGGAATCGGCCAGCACGGGATAGATGAGCGCCATGCGGAGACGCTATTGCCGCGAGGGGGTCTTCGCCCGGTCCTCGAGCCTGCGGGATCGCGGCTCAGGCGGTCCCGAGCCGAGCGGGTTCTCCGGTGGCACCACGGAGCCGCGGAGCGTCAGAGCTGGATGCCGCGGGTCAGCGCTCCGTCGACCACCAGGTTCGTGCCGGTGGTGAAGCTGGAGACCGGACTGGTGAGGAAGACGACGGCCCGGGCCATCTCCTCGGGCGTCCCCATCCGGCCGGTCGGGTTCAGCGCCAGGGAGTCGGCGAACAGCTCCGGGTTGCCCTGCTGGATCCCGTCCCAGATCCCGCCCTCGAAGAACGTGTTGCCCGGCGAGACGACGTTCGCCCGGACACCACGCCCGGCCAGCTGGAACGCGAGCCCCGAGATGTAGCCCACGATCGCCGTCTTCACGGTCCCGTAGGGCCCGGAGGCGAAGTCCGCCTCACGCCCGGTGACGCTGGAGATCGCGACGATCGAACCCCTGCCGCTCGCCTCCAGATGCGGCAGCGCCGCCTTCGCCAGTCGCACCGTGTGCATGAGGTCGACCTCGAAGGAAAGCCGCCAGTTCTCCTCGGTGTCCGGGACCGCCAGCGCGCTGACACTGGCCACGACGCCGTCCAGGCCGCCCATGCGTTCGGCCGCAGCCTCGACCCAGGCAGCGAGGGCCGGCCCGTCGGCGACGTCGAGCTGCACGCCGGTGGCCCGCCCCCCGCTCCGTTCGGCGACGGCTTTCTCGGTCGCCTCGATCTCGGCGGCATCACGCGCGCAGAACTCCACGACGGCCCCCTCGTCGACGAACGCCTCGACGATCGCCCGGCCGATGCCGCGGGTTCCGCCGGTGACGAGCACGCGCGAGCCGTTCAGCTGTAGATCCATGAGCAGTTCTCCCGGGAGCTCAGAGCAGGGACGCTGCGCGGCTGCGCAGCTCGTCGTGCAGCCCGCCGTAGGCCGTGGCCGGAGGCAGAAGGGACTTGCGGGCCTTCACGACGGCGCTGTAGTTGGCGTCGACGACGTTGGCGATCGGCACCTCGGTGATCTGCGAGAGGAGCTGGTAGGCGTCCATCGCGTGCAGGCCGTAGAGCTCACGGAACCAGTGCACGAGCTCGGTCTGCCCGATCCGCCAGGCATCTTCGAGCGGCCGGCTCGACCCCACCGTCATCCAATGGGTGTCGTCCTCGATCCGCGGCCAGGCGGGGGCGCCCCCCTTGATCAGCTCGACGATGAGCGTCGTCGTCATCGCACCCTCGACCGCCGTGCCGCAGGCCTCGCCCTCGCCCTGCCGGTAGTGGCCGTCCCCGACGGAGAACAACGCACCCTCGACGTTGACCCCGAGGAAACAGGTCGAGCCCGCGCGCATCTGCGGGGTGTCCATGTTGCCGCCGAAGCGGTCGGGCACCAGCGAGCTGCGCACCTCCCCACCGGCGGGCGCGACACCGACCGTGCCGAGCATCGGTTCGACCGGGAGGTCGATCCGCAGATCGGTGTGCTGGGCTGCGAAGGTGACCGTGTTCCGGGCCCGGTCCAGCTCGTAGATCCAGGTGGTGTCGGGCAGTGGGTCCTGCAGGGTGGCGACCCGGTCGGTGCTGGTGAGGCCGCCGAAGAACGGGATCGCGGCGGACGCGCCCCAGTCGCGCGCGGGCTCCATGGCCACGAAGTGCAGCGCCAGGGTGTCCCCGGGCTCGGCACCCTCGACATGGAACGGCCCGGTCTGCGGATTGACGAAGCGCAGGTCGACCTTCTCGCTCGACAGGTCCTTGACCGAGCGAAGCGCCCCGCAGAACGCGTCGTCGGACCACAGGCGCAACGCCGTCCCCGGCACGACCCGGCGCAACGGGGCCACACCGCCGAAGGTGAACGCGTACTGCTCGACGCTGGGTACGACCTCCACGACGTCCATGCCGCACCCTAGGAACCCGCAGGTCGGCGGGCAAGTTCTTCGGTGCCCCCGGTCAGTCCCGCAGCCGAACACGCTCCGGCGTCAGCTCGGCCACCGAAGCGACGCCGAGCAGCTGCATCGTCCGGGTCAACTCCCGGCTCAGGATGTCGGCGGCCCGCTGCACGCCCCGTTCACCCCCGGCCATGAGCCCGTAGAGGTAGGCGCGGCCGATCAGGCAGGCTCGGGCGCCGAACGCCACCGCAGCGACGACGTCGGCACCGTCGAGGATGCCCCCGTCCAGGTACACCTCGGCCCGGTCCCCGACGGCTGCCACGACCGCCGGCAGTTGCTCGAGCGGTGTCGGGGAACGGTCGAGCTGGCGGCCGCCGTGGTTGGACACGACCACGGCATCGGCGCCCGCGTCGACCACGGCCCGCGCGTCGTCGGCGTCCAGGATTCCTTTCACGATCAGCGAGCCCGGCCAGGTCGCACGAAGCGCACGGACGTCGGCGACCGTGGCCGCGGGCTCGAACACCCGGTCCACCAGTTCTGCGACCGTGCCTTCCCAGGACCGGAGGGACGCGAACTCCAGGGGCTCGGTGGTCAGGAGGTCCACCCACCAGCGGGGGTGGACCGCCGCGTTGGCCATCGTCCGCAGGGACAGCGCCGGCGGAATGGTGAACCCGTTGCGCACGTCGCGCAGCCGCGGCCCGGCGACCGGGGTGTCGACGGTGAGCACCAGCGCCTCGTAACCCGCCGCCCGGGCTCGCTCCACCAGTGCCGCGCTGGCGTCGCGATCCCGCCAGAGGTACAGCTGGAACCACCGCCGGGCGCCGGGAGCCGCCGTCGCCAGCGTTTCCAGTGAGGTCGTGCCCATGGTCGACAGGGCGTAGGGCACGCCGACCCGCTCGGCGACCCGGCCCACCGCCGACTCGCCGTCGGTGTGCAGAAGCCGGGTGAACCCGGTCGGCGCGAACGCCAGGGGAAGCGCCGACGGGGAGCCGAGCAGGTGCGTCGACGGGTCCGCGACCGAGACGTCCCGCAGCACGCTGGGCCGGAACTCCACTCGCTCGAAGGCCTCCCGGGAGCGACGGAGACTGATCTCCGCCCCGGCGGCGCCGTCGGTGTAGTCGAACACCGCCCGCGGCACCCTGCGCCGGGCCACCTCGCGGAGGTCCCCGATGGTCGCCGCACGGGCCAGTCGCCGAGCGACGGGGTCGCCGACCGGACGGCGCGGCCGGACCAGCTCCCGCACCTCGGACCACCGGGGCATCCGGCGCTCCACCACGAGAGGCCCTCCTCTGCTGACAGCCGTTCTCGACAGGCTGGGAACGCTAGCGCCGCGGGAGTCAGTTCACCCGTGTCGCCCGCACCGTCAGCGGCTCACCGCTGGGCTGCTCGCCGTCGACGCCGTCGCCGTGCGGTACCGGCTCGACGCCGTCGTAGACCGGTTCCGCCGTCGCGCAACCGGGATTCTCCGTGGTCGGCAACCACCGCGCCCACCAGCGCAGCACGTGCTCGAGCCGGGCCACGCGGTGCCTGGGGCGGCCGGAACGGGACATCTCGTGCCCCTCCCCCGGGAACAACAGCAGCTCCGACGGGACGCCGCGGCGCTTGAGCTCCACGTAGAGCCGCGTCCCCTGCTCCAGTGGGGTCCGCCAGTCCTCCTCGGAGTGGATGACCAGCGTCGGCGTGGTGATCGCCGGAGCGTTCGTCATGACGCTCTGGGCGGCGAGACGCTCGGGATCGGTGCCCAGGTACTGGTCGGGCAGGTACGAACCGACGTCCGCCGTGCCGACGAAGCTGACAGGGTCGGTGAACGCCCGCTCGACGACGGCAGCCGAGAAGCGGCCGGTGCGGCCGATAATCAGAGCGGTCAGGTAACCCCCGTAGGAACCGCCCATGACGCCGACCCGGCCGGCGTCGAGCCGCGGATCGGTCAGCGCCGTGTCCAGGAAGGCCAGCACGTCGTCGACGTCGTGCCCGCCCCACGCCCCGCGAATGACCCGCCCGTGCTCGGCCCCGTAGCCGGAGGACCCACGCGGATTGCACTGGACCACGGCGTACCCGGCCGAGACGTAGGCCTGGGTCTCGTCGAACAGGGTCCAGCCGTACTGAGCGAACGGGCCGCCGTGGACGGTCAGCAGCACCGGGTGCGGGCCCGGCCCGGGCGGGATCGTGACCCAGCCGTGTACCGGGTAGCCGTCCGGAGCCGTCGCCGTCCGCTCGCGCATCCGGTGCACGCGGCCGGTCTCCCCCAGCCGGCGCCCGAAGGCGGTCAGGAGCCGCCGGCGCCCCGGCGTGATCGCGATCAGCTCGCCGGCGGACCGGTCGTGGGCGACGACGGCGACGACGACACCGCCGGCGGCCGCGAACCCGCGCACGGTGAACGACCCGTCGACCAGCACCTCGGGCGCCCCACCGTCGGCCGGCACCCGCAGCAGCTCCACCGCTCCCTCGCGCTGCACGCCCACCAGCACGCCGCCGTCGACCACGACCGTCGCCGGCGTCTCGTCACCGCGGTGGTGCTGGGCCGGATCCAGCAGCGACTCCAGCGGACCTCCCGCGGCGTCCACCCGGCACGGCACTGCCTGCCGGGCGACGAAGTCCAGGCCCTCCGGCCCGAGGTCCGGGACTGCCGTGACGTACAGCGTCCGGCCGGTCCGTTCGTAGGCCGGCAGCGCACAGTCGCCCCGGGATTCGGTGACCCGCCGCAGACCCGAGCCGTCGGGCCGGATGGCGTACACGTCCCGGACCAGGTCGACGTCGGCCCGGGGGTGCCGCGCCGACACGAAGGCGAGCTCGCCGCCGTCGGGACGCCAGGTGACGTCGACGCAGTCCGGCGTCCCGGTGGTCACCTGGGCCGGCTCCGGCAGCGGGGCGGTGTCGTCCTCGAAGTCGGCGGGGAGGTCGAGCACGAAGACCTGGCTCGGCTTGTCCCCGAGGAAGCCCACGTCGTCCAGGCGGTACTTCAGAGTGGTGATCAGCCGTGGTGGCTCGGCGCCCGGTCCGACGCCGTCGACAGTGCCGTAGCGCCCGTGCTCGGGGACACGGGCGACGTAGGCCAGCCGCCGCGAGTCCGGCGCCCAGACCGGCGCGCCGGCCCCCAGGTGGTGGTCGGTGAGCCGCCGGGGCGCGCCCCCCGCGGTCGGCAGCAACCAGACCTGCGGCCGCCCGCCCGGCTCGGCGCTGAGGTAGGCGAGCCAGCGGCCGTCCGGGGAGAACGCGGGCGTGCTGTCGACGTGGCCGGAGGTCAGCGGCCGTGCCGCTGCCGACGCATCGGTGGGCACCGCCCACAGCTGGCTGCGGTACTCGTCGGCCTCGAGGTCGGGACGGGTGACGGCGACGACCGCCATCCGCCCGTCCGGGGAGACGGCCGGGACGCCGGGGATGCGCAGGAGCGCGAGGTCGGTCGGCCGCATGAACGCCGACGCTAGCCGAGGCCGCCGACGGGCCGATCGCCCACGGCGGCCCGGCCGGGCTCGCCCGCCTCCGGCTCCCGGGTGCCGCTCGCCGCCGCGGGGGCGGCACCGGTGTCCGGGGCCTGCTCGTCCGTGGCGGCCAGGTCGCCCCGGGTCTTTAGCAGGCTGGCCACCGTGGCGACGACGAGGACGCCGAGGATGACCGTCAGCGAGAGCCAGGTCGGGATCGTCGGGACGCTCTCGAGCGGCGGCCGGTGCCCGGCGAACGGCAGCTGGTTCTCGTGGACCGCCTCGAGGATCAGCTTGACGCCGATGAAGGCAAGGATCACCGCAAGGCCTGTCGACAGGTAGACCAGCCGCTTGAGCAGGCCCCCGAGCAGGAAGTACAGCTGGCGCAGCCCCATGAGGGCGAACACGTTGGCGGTGAAGACGATGAACGGCTCGCGCGTCAGCCCGAAGATCGCCGGGATGCTGTCCAGCGCGAACAGCAGGTCGGTGGTGCCCAGCGCCAGGAACACCACGATCATCGGCGTCCAGAGCTTCTTGCCGCCCTCGGTGACGCGAATCTTGCTGCCCTGGAAGTCCGGCGTCATTGGCAGGACCTTGCGCATCCGCCGGATGAAGGCGTTCTCCTCGTAGTCGTCTTCCTCGTCGTGGTTCCGCACGAGGTTGATCGCCGTATAGATGAGGAAGACGCCGAAGAGGTAGAAGACCCAGACGAAGCGCTCGATGACCGCCGCGCCCGCCAGGATGAACAGCCCCCGCAGGACCAGCGCGATGATGATGCCGACCATCAGCGCTTCCTGCTGCAGCTTCCGCGGCACCTTGAAGCGGGCCATGATGATCACGAAGACGAAGAGATTGTCGACCGAGAGCGAGTACTCGGTCAGCCAGCCCGCGTAGAACTCGGTCGCGGACTCCGCGTCGGTCACGGCGAGCAGCACGACGCCGAAGAGCAGAGCCAGGCCCACGTAGAAGCCGACCCAGAGCGACGCCTCTTTGACCGACGGCTCATGGGGACGGCGGGCCACGATCGCCAGATCGGCGAGCAGCAGGACCGTCAATCCCACGAACGTCGCGATCGAGAACCACAGGGGTAGTTGCACGGAATCCACCTCAGATTGGAAGGCCGGGCCGCATGGCGACCCGGCCGGGTCGACACGCGGTCAGTCGGTGGAGCGGGGCGCGGCCGGGTCGGATGCTGATCGCGCCGAGCCGGTGGAGGCCTTGTCCCGCCGGTCCTTGCGCAGGCTCGCCACGGTGGTCACGACGAGCGTCGCGAGGATCACGGTCAGGGACAGCCACGTGGGGATCTCGGGAACGATCGTCACGTGCTCGCCGCCGTTGATGAACGGCAGCTCATTGGTGTGCAGCGCGTGTATGACCAGCTTGGCGCCGATGAACCCGAGGATGACCGCGAGGCCGTAGGCCAGGTAGACCAGCCGGTCGAGCAGCCCGTCGATGAGGAAGAACAGCTGGCGCAGCCCGAGCAACGAGAACGCATTGGCGGCGAAGACCAGGTAAGTCTCCTGGGTCAGGCCGAAGATGGCCGGGATCGAGTCGACGGCGAAGATGACGTCCGCGGTGCCGATCGCGATCAGTGCGATGGCCAGCGGCGTGATGAACCGCTTTCCTTCGACCTTCACGACCATCCGGTCGGAGTGGTACTCCTCCGTCGTCGGCAGGATCTTCCGGGCGAACCGGAGGACGGCGTTCTCCTTGAAGTCCTCGTCGCCGCTGTGGCCGCCGCTGCGCGCCTGTACCCAGGCCGTGTAGATCAGGATCGCGCCGAACAGGTAGAACACCCAGCTGAAGTTCTCGATCGCCGCGGCACCGACGAGGATGAACACTGTCCGCAGCACGAGCGCGAAGGTGATGCCGAAGAGCAGCACCTTTTGCTGTACTGGCCGGGGTACGCCGAACCCGGCCATGATCAGCACGAAGACGAAGAGGTTGTCGATCGACAGGCTCTTCTCGGTGATGTAGCCGGCGAAGTACTCCCCGCCGAACTCCGCCCCGTAGAACCAGAAGATCAGTAGCCCGAACACCACCGCTATGCCGACATAAACCGCCGACCAGGTCGCGGATTCACGCAGGGACGGCGCGTGCGGCGTACGCACGTGGCCGACGAAATCGAAGATCAGCATCCCGACGATCGCGGTGATCGTGAGAGCCCAGACCCAGAAGGGGACGTCCATGTACAGCAATACCTCCGGTCACTGGCATGAGTCAGTACCGGAGGTCTCTCCCGCCGAGGGCAATGAGCCGACGACCGACACAGCCGGAGCGAAGAACCGAACAGTTCCGAGCTCGTGTTGACGACCGTGCCGCGGTGGGATACTCCCCTCCACAAGCGAACGCCCCTGCAGAGCAACGGCGTCCACTGGACACCTTAGACGACGTCCTGCTTGCGGGAACGCACCGACCCGCTGCGGTGTTCCGAGCCGCGTCCTGCGCTCGAGCGGACAGCCCGTCCGCGTCGGCTAGGCTTCCCGCGCTTGAAGGGGAGTATTCCTTCGCAGCGGTGTCGTCATCACGGAACACCTCGGCGGTGTCCCCGGTTCCGCTGGTCCCAGCGCGGGACGGAAGAGACCTTCGGAATTGTCGTCCCACACGACGCTCGGAGGATCTTTCGTGTTCACGGCCGTATCCCCCGCCGTCTGGATCCTGACGGCCCTCGGATTCGTGGCGATCGTCGTGCTGGACCTGGTCGTCATCGCCCGCCGGAAGACCGCGGTGACGATGCGACAGGCCACCCTGTGGGTGATCTTCTACGTCATCCTGGCCGCGCTGTTCGCCGTCGGTCTTTTCCTCTTCCGGTCGGGCACATCCGGCAGCGAGTTCGTGGCCGGCTACATCACCGAGTACAGCCTGAGCGTCGACAACCTCTTCGTCTTCATCATCATCATGGCGCGGTTCGCGGTTCCGGCGCTGGCCGTGGACAAGGTGCTGTACATCGGGATCGTCGCCTCGATGGTGCTGCGGGGTGTCTTCATCGCCGCCGGAGCGGCGGCGATCGCGGCCGCCAGCTGGGTGTTCTACATTTTCGGAGCTTTCCTGATCTACACCGCGGTCAAGCTCGCTCTCGACGGCGAGAACGACGAGCAGGACTTCCGCGAGAACGCGCTGCTGCGCGGCCTCCGGCGCGTTCTTCCGATCACCCAGGACTACGTCGGATCGAACCTGACGACCCGCGTCTCCAACCGGCGGATGGTGACGCCGCTCGTGATCGTGATCGCGGCGATCAGCGTCGCGAACGTCGTCTTCGCGCTCGACTCCATTCCCGCGATCTTCGGACTCACCCAGGACCCCTACATCGTCCTGACGGCCAACGCCTTCGCACTGATGGGCTTGCGCCAGCTGTACTTCCTCATCGGCGGACTGCTGCAGCGGATCATCTACCTGAACGTCGGCCTCTCGGTGATCCTCGCCTTCATCGGCGTCAAGCTGGTCATCGAGGCGTTGCACGGCTCGCACATCGACGAGATCGGGTCCATCCCGATCCCTGAGATTGGGATCGTGACGTCGCTGGCCTTCATCCTGCTCACGCTCGCCGTGACGGTGACTGCGAGCCTCGCCAAGATCCGTCTGGGCGCCCGCCGTTCCCTGTGACGGGCACCGGCACCACGCACGGAGATGGGTGCCGGCGGTGGACTCAGCCGCCAGGCGTCATCGGGGGGCGCCGACTCTTCGGCAGGGCCGCGACGGCCGCGTCGTAGGACGCGTCGAGCAGTTCACGCACCTCGTCGTCGGGCACCGGGCCGGTCCAGTCGACGGAGTTCCAGCCGTACCGCCCCGTGTAGTGGCTAGACGTGACAGCGCCGGGATACCGGTCGCGCCACTCGGCCGCCTCGGCGGCGTCGCGGCCGCACTTGACGCTCACCGTGCCGCCGTCCAGCCCGATGAACGCGAAGCCCTTACCGCCCACCTTGGCGACGAGCTCGCCCTCGCCCCACGGGTACGTCTCTTCCGCACCCGGCTTGCCCAGGCAGTACGAGACCAGCTCGTCGCGCTTCATGGGGCCCCTTCGGCTACGCGTGCGCGGCGTCGAACTGGCGAAGCTCCTTCTTCAGCTCCTGCAACTCGTCGCGCAGCCTGGCGGCCACCTCGAACTGCAGCTCCCGGGCAGCGGAAAGCATCTGCTCGTTCATCTGCGTGATGAGGTCGGCCAGCTCGTTGCGCGGCAGGCCCTGCACGTCGATCGACCCGGCCTTCGCCTTGGCGCCGGCCTTCTTCGACGACAGCCCGGGCACCGGCGCCTTCCCGCGGGACTGCTGCCGGCCCGAACCGCCCAGCAGCTCCGTGGACTCGGAGTCCTCCGCCTCGCGGTAGATGCCCTCGAGGATGTCGACGATCTTCTTCCGCAGCGGCTGTGGATCCACGCCGCGCTCGAGGTTGTAGGCGATCTGCTTCTCGCGCCGCCGGTCGGTCTCCTCGATCGCCTGGGCCATCGACGGGGTGATCTTGTCCGCGTACATGTGCACCTGGCCG
>JAOPWM010000134.1 GCA_025965695.1 Blastococcus sp. | reverse complement strand
GCCGGCCCGGGCACCACCCTCCGGCCGACGCGTCCTCGTCCCGCGCCCGGGACGGGGACGGGGACGCGGCGCGGTTGACCTTCGGCGGGGTGGTCCTGGAGCCGCGCACGGTCGGGGTCACCGCCACCTATCCGGTCGTCGAGGTGGGGACGGACGGCGGGCAGGCCCGCGCGCACGTGGAGTTCCCCACGTTCAACTGCCTGACCGGGGAGGCGCCCGCGGACCCGGTCGCAGCGGGCTGCACGCGCTCGGTGACGGAGTACGCGGACCTGGGTTCCCCGGACGTCGTCGTCGCCCGGGACGGGGACGGGCTGCGGATCACCGGCCGGTTCCCCACCGAGCTGCGGCCCAACGGCAGCGCGCCGGTGCCGACCGGGCGGGTCTACGAGCTACTGATCACCGTCGCCCCGGCGGACGGCGGGTCCGGGCGCGGGTGGCGGCCCGCCGAGGGAGTGCTCGAACTGGGCTCGGGGCGCGCGGCGACGGTCACCGAGCCCGGCGTCAGCGTGCTGCGCTCCGACTCCTGAGCCACGGGCTCTGGCTCCGGAGCCGCGGCACCGGCGGCCAGTCCCGGGCCGGCGCGGTCAGGCTCACGGTGGGGAAGCCGAGCTCGGTGCGCAGCGGCGCGCTCTCCCCGAACCCCCACCAGGGCCGCCGGTCGGCGCCGTCGACCAGCGTGAGGAGTGCGGCGCGCGGCACCTCACCGTCGGCGACCACGGCCAGCTCGAGCTGACCGATCGCGGCGTGCAGGCGGGCGGCGGCGCGCAGGAAGTCCCGGCCGCGGGGATCGGTCTCCCGCGCCGTCAGCACCGGCAGCCACCGATCGAGCACGCGGGGGTCGCAGTTGCGCGCGACGGGCCCGACGTCGTCCAGGTCGTCGACGAGGCGCTGGGTGCGTGCGGTGGCGATGACGCCGTCCGGCAGCCGGGCCGCGAGCTCCCGCGCCGTGGGGTCACCCAGCGGGAGTCCGGCCAGGCGGAGCTGCCGCGGCCGCCGCAGCGAGTGCACGAGGTCGGAGATCCCCGCCGCGAGCAGGCCGGCCATCTCCTCGTCACGGGCCAGGAGCCGGGCCGGAGGACCACCCGGGGGCGAGGGCGCGATGTCGCTGCCCAGCAGCGTGACGACGGTGGCCGGTCCCCGGCGCCGCAGGAGCAGGAACGCCGCGGCGTCCGGGCGGCCCTGCCGGTGACCCTCCACGACCACGGCGACCGGCCGCCCGGAGAAGCGGTGGGCGGCCCCCGCGTTGAGGACGGCGGTCAGCCATGGCCCGCGCGCGGTCACCGGCGCGCGCAGGGCCGCCATGAGCGGTCCCACGGCACGGACCTCTCGGGCCACCCGCGCGCGTCCGACGGCGATCCGCGTGAACACGACCCGAATCGCACCACAGCCGCCGACGGGAACCGTCGGCGGCTGTTCGGCAGTGCTTCTGCCCCCTCCGTGGCGTCCCCGAGCCTGCGAGGGGATGCAGGCGGGGATCGTTTCTCAGACGGCGCGGCGGCGCAGGCGGCGGCGCTCACGCTCCGACAGCCCGCCCCAGATACCGAAACGCTCGTCGTTGGCCAGGGCGTACTCGAGGCACTGGGCCTTGACCTCGCACCCGGTGCAGATCTTCTTCGCCTCGCGGGTCGAGCCGCCCTTCTCGGGGAAGAACGCCTCAGGGTCGGT
Organism: Blastococcus sp.; assembly: GCA_025965695.1. Taxonomy (GTDB): domain Bacteria; phylum Actinomycetota; class Actinomycetes; order Mycobacteriales; family Geodermatophilaceae; genus Blastococcus_B. Next base: position 4,041 of record JAOPWM010000134.1, on the reverse strand, counting down.
CTCGGCGCACAGCGCCTGCTCCTGCCAGGACTGGGCGTCCCCCTCGGTCCCGATCCCCAGCAGGCCGGCGATGCCCTGCCCGCCCCCGAAGCCCTGTCCACCAAAACCGGGACCGCCGAACGTCTGACCGCCCGTGCCCTGGCCGGCGCCCGTCCCGAACCGGTCCGCAGACCGGTCGTTCGAACTGACGTAATCGCTCAACCACGACACCTCCGCCATGACGATGCGTCCCCTCTCGCTCTTGTCCCGATGCGCGGTCCCCGGGACGATCCCGGTCCGCTCTGCACTCGATGACATCGCCGGAATTACACGCGTGTCGTTGCCCGGCCGTCAACTTCGCCCGGTGTAAGCGACACGCCACACCAGTCACACGCGTCACAGCCGTTCGTCAGATCTCGCCCCAACCCTCGACACGCCCGCAGAACAGTCGACAACTGCCTATCAGGCACGATGTCTTTCGTGCATATCGTGGTGCTGGCCGGAGGGACCGGTGGGGCTCGTTTCCTCCGGGGAGTGCGCGCCGCGGCGCCCGACGCGGAGATCACCGTCGTGGTGAACACCGGGGACGACGTGACGATGCATGGACTGCGCATCTGCCCGGACCTCGACACCGTGATGTACACCCTCGGCGGCGGCATCGACGAGGAGCGCGGCTGGGGCCGGGCCGGGGAGAGCTGGACGGTCAAGGCGGAGCTCGCGGCCTACGACGCGGACCCCTCCTGGTTCGGGCTGGGTGACCGGGATCTCGCCACCCACCTGATCCGCACCCGCATGCTCGACGCCGGCTACCCGCTGTCCGCGGTCACCACCGCCCTCGCCGACCGCTGGCAGCCCGGCGTGACGCTGCTGCCGATGAGCGACCAGCGGGTGGAGACCCACGTGGTGATCCCCGATCCGGAGACGGGCCGCCAGCAGGCGATCCACTTCCAGGAGTGGTGGGTGCGCCACCGCGCGGCGCCGGACCCGTCGGCGTTCGTCCAGGTGGGCGTCGACGCCGCCCGGCCGGCCCCGGGTGTCACCGAGGCCTTCGCGGCCGCCGACGCCGTCCTGCTGGCGCCGTCGAATCCGGTCGTCTCCATCGGCACGATCCTCGGGGTGCCCGGCCTCCGGGAGGCGCTGCTGGCGTCCCCGGCCCGTGTCGCGGGGGTCTCCCCCATCGTCGGCGGTGCCGTCGTGCGCGGGATGGCGGACCGCTGCCTGCCGGTGCTGGGCATCGAGGTCAGCGCGGAGGGCGTCGGCCGGCACTACGGCGCCCGCTCGGCCGACGGTCTGCTCGACGCCTGGCTGGTCGCCCCCGACGACGATGCCTCCGTCCCGGGCGTCGACGTCCGGCAGGTGCCGCTGCTGATGAGCTCCCCCGAGGCCACCGCGAACCTCGCCCGGGCGGCGCTGGAGGCGGCCGGTGTCTGAAAAAGGACCCCGTCCTCCCCACCCTTCGCAAGCTCAGGGCGGGTCCCGGGACGGGGCCGCGATACCGGTGGGGATCTCGGTCCTGCCGGTGGCCGGTCTGCCCGAGTTCCGTCCCGGTGACGATCTCGCAGCGGCGATCGCGGCCGCCGCCCCTTGGCTGGCCGACGGCGACGTCGTGGTCGTCACCTCGAAGGTGGTGTCGAAGGCCGAGGGACGGCTGGTGCACGTCCCGCCGGGCGCAGACCGGGAGAAGCTGCGGCTGCAGGCGGTCGAGAACGAGGCGGTCCGCGTGGTGGCCCGCCGAGGGCCCCTGGCGATCGTGCAGACCCGGCAGGGCTGGGTCGTCGCCGCGGCCGGCATCGACGCCTCCAACGTGGGTCAGGACGCCCTTGTCCTCCTGCCCGAGGACGGCGACGCGTCGGCCCGCGCGCTGCGCGCCCGGCTGGGCGAACTGCTCGGCGTGGACGTCGCGGTCGTGGTCAGCGACACCTTCGGCCGGACCTGGCGGGAGGGGCTGACCGACGTGGCGGTCGGCGCCGCGGGCATCCCGGCCCTGATCGACCACCGCGGCGCGGTCGACGGCTTCGGCAACCGCCTGGAGACGACCCGCACGGCGGTGGTCGACGAGCTGGCGTCGGCCGCCGACCTGGTGAAGGGCAAGCTCGGCGGTGTCCCGGTCGCCGTGATCCGCGGGCTGACCGCCGAACGGCCCACCCCCGACACGGGCACCCGCCCGCTGGTGCGCCTGCCCGCCGACGACCTCTTCCCCTACGGCGCCCGCGACCTGGTGGGTTCCCGCCAGCCCGGGGCCGAGCTCGTCCCACGGGCCGGTGAACTGGACGCCGTCGCCGAGGCGTTCTGCATCGCCAGCGCCGCGCTTCCCGAGTTCCCGGTGGTCCTCCGCTACGGCGGCGAGGGGGACGGCGTCGTCGACGTCCACCTCACCGACGCGGTCACCACGACGACGGCGGTCAACCTCGGCGCGCTGCTCGGTGCCGCGATCGTCCAGCTGCACGCCGAGGGCTGGACGACACGCTGGGAGCCGGTCGGCACACCGGGTGGCACCTCACTCGTCGGAAGGCTGTGGCTGGGCACCCCGCCGACCTGACCGGCGCCGTTCGATAGCGTCGTGGCGTGGACATCCGTGAACTCGCCGTGCCGGACAGCTATGTGCTGGACCTGGTCCCGCACGGGGACTCGCGAGGGCGGTTCACCGAGTGGTACCGGGCCGACGTGCTCAGTGGGGCCACCGGATTCGGCCTGACCCTCGCCCAGGCAAACCACAGCGTCTCCGCCCGGGGTGCACTGCGCGGGGTCCACTTCGCGCTCGTGCCGCCCGGCCAGGCGAAGTACGTGTACTGCCCGGCCGGCCGGGTGCTCGACGTGATCGTCGACATCCGGGTCGGCTCCCCGACCTTCGGTGTCCACGACTCGGTGGTCCTCGACAGCGAACAGCCCCGGGCTGTGTACCTCGCGGAGGGCCTGGGCCACGCCTTCGTATCGCTCGCCGACAACAGCTCGGTGGCCTATCTCGTGTCCACCGGCTACTCGCCCGGCCGGGAGTTCGGCGTCAACCCGATGGACCCGGAACTCGACCTGCCCTGGCCGACCGACCTCGAGTTCGAGTTCTCCGCCAAGGACCAGGCGGCCCCGACGCTCGCCGAGGCGCGCGAGCAGGGCCTCCTGCCGACCATGGAGCAGTGCGCCGCTCGCTACGCCGAGCTTCGGGCCGCCGCCGCCTGATCGCTCAGGTGACCTGGAAGGACCGCTTCGACAGCCCCATCATGTAGCCGTCGATGGCGGTACGCACCGGAGCCTCCGGGTCGGTGGCGGCGCCGAGGGTGATGAACAACGGGATGTAGTGGTCGACCGTGGGGTGGGCGTACGGCATCCCCGGCGCCTTCGAGCGGTAGGCGCACAACTCCTCGACGTCCCCGGTGGCCAGGGCCTGCGCGGCCCAGGTGTCGAAGTCGGCCGACCAGGACGGCGCAACGTTCCCCATCACCATCTCGCGGGTGACGAACGGCAGTCCGTGCGTCATGAAGCCCGAGCCGATCACCAGGACACCCTCCTGCCGCAGACTCCGCAGCCGGGCACCCAGCGCCAGCAGGCGGGCCGGGTCCTGGGTGGGCAGGCTCATCTGCAGCACCGGGATGTCGGCGTTCGGATACATCACCTTCAGCGGCACCCAGGCCCCGTGGTCCAGCCCGCGGCCGCTGTACTCGTGGACCGTCTCGGTGTCGGGCAGCACCGCGAGGACCCGTCGGGCGAGGTCACCGGCGTCGGGGGTGTCGTAGCGCATCGAGTAGTACCGCGCGGCGAACCCGCCGAAGTCGTACACCGGGGTCGTGTGCGCCGCGGTGCTGGACAGGCTCAGCGGCGCGGACTCCCAGTGCGCGGAGACGATGAGGACGGCCTTCGGCTTGGGCATCGTCTGCGCCCAGGCGAACAGCTGCCGCATCCTCTCCGGGTCGTCGTTCAGCGGCGGGGCGCCGTGGCTGAGATACAGCGCGGGCAGCGCACCGTCCTCGGGCGCCCACGGTCGCTGGGCCGCGCTGGCCGCCGACGCCTCGGGCAGGAACTCGTCGAACGCGCCGGCCGGGACGGCCGGGTCGAAGAGGGAGGTCATGA
>JAOPWM010000115.1 GCA_025965695.1 Blastococcus sp. | reverse complement strand
TCATCCATCTAGGCCTGCCGTTGCCAGCAGGCTCGAGCGGTCTACCCGCAGGCATCGGGCGGGCAGCCCTCGAACGCCTGCGCGGGACGGCGGCGAACCGCCGTCCTTTCTTGACCTTGCTCCGGGTGGGGTTTACCGAGCCACACCGGTCGCCCGGTGTGCGGTGGTCTCTTACACCGCCGTTTCACCCTTACCAGTGCACGCACTGGCGGTTTGTTTTCTGTGGCACTGTCCCGCGGGTCACCCCGGGTCGCTGTTAACGACCACCCTGCCCTGTGGAGCCCGGACGTTCCTCGGCGACGGGGTCTCCCCCGCCGACGCGGCCGCCCAGCCGACTCGTCCGTCGTACCGCGCAGTCTACGGATACGACCGGTCGCGAGCGCGCAGGTCAGGCAGTCCCGAGCACCCAGAAGTTCTCGCCGCGCTCGGCTTCGAGCTTGGCCAGCTGCTCCCGGTTGATCTCGCGCACCCGCGCAGGCGTGATCGCCTCGCTCGGGTCCACCTCCTCCAACTGCAGGCTCGTCTTGTCCTCGTACAGGTGCTCTCCGGCGAGCCGGGCCTGGTGGTCATAGGGCCAGATGAAGGACTGCCGGCTGGACACGTGGTACAGCTTCGCCGGGTCCGGGACCTCGTAGCCGATGGCCGCGAGGGCTGCGCCCTGGGCCAGCTGGTGGAACGTGATCTCGTTGCTGATGCCCCAGTCGGCGACGGCCAGCCGGTCGTCCGAGTGCCAGAGCACCGAGTCGCCGACGCTCGTGTAGAAGGCGACCACGCCGTCCTTGCCCTCGATCACTGCCGGGTTCGCGCCCCAGGTCACCCGGTAGACGGGGTTGTCGACCATCATGTCGGGTGCGGTGATGCGGTCGAAGTCGCCGGCTCCCTCGAGCAGCACGTGCCGCCACCAATTGAGCAGGATTGCCCGGTGCAGCGGCTTGGTCGTCTGCTCCAGCAGCTCAGCCGTCGGCTTCATGACGTCGTACACAGCCTGCTCGAACCGGTTCATGCTGCGTCTCCCTTCCACTCGGCACCGCATCGTCGCGGGCTGCGCGGCACCTTGCTCTCCCGTGGGACCGGGATCAAGACGGCAATCCACCAGACCGTTCTTCGGCGAGGGCGGCATGGCCGAGCCGGTCCTGTTCGGGGATCCCCGGACCCTGCAGGGCAGTCGGGTCATTCACCTGGTCCACGACGTCCGACGGTGATCCGGACGGAGGACGACCGACGATGCTCCCGGGCGTCAGCCCCAGTAGAGCCGGAAGCCCACCTGACGGGCGCCGTCCTCGGGACGGCCGCCTCGACGCCTGCGCTGACGTCCAGGGTGTGCGGCGGGTCCCCCATCGCCTGCACGGCGATGTACTGCACGCCCCTCCACGGCGCCTCCGCGAGGTCCGGGAAGATCCACTCGTTGCCGGCGTCGCCGACCGCGTCCAGCACACAGCGCGTCAGCGCCCGGTGGTCGGGTGAGTTCACGGCCGCCGGGGTGACCCCGGGCGGCGTCCAGGTGTCCCCGCCGTAGGTCGTGACGACCAGTTCCGGCCGGTGCCGGCGGATCCCGCCCGCGAGGTGCCGCCGAAGCTCGGGACCGGCGACGAGGACGCCGTCCCGCTGGTCGAGGAACCCGACCTCGCTCACCCCGACGACGGCGGCCGACGCCGGTTCTTCGGCCTCGCGCAGCGGACCAGCCTCTGCCGACGGCATGCCCGCGATGCCCGCCTCGCCGCGGGTGGCGAGCAGGTAGTGGACCTCCTTGCCGGCCGCCGTCCACACCGCGACCGCAGCGGCCAGTCCGTACTCGATGTCGTCCGGGTGCGCCGCGACGACCAGCACACGCTGCCAATCGCCGGGCATGGAGCTCGTCGGCATGCCCGGAATCTGTCGCCGGGCCGACCGATGTGGTCGGGAATCGGTGACCGGTTCAGCGCGCGGCCGGCACAGGCTCGGCCGACTCGGCGCGTTCGGCGCTCTTCTCGCCCGGCGGGGCGGCCCGCACCAGCCACAGCACGAGGAGCCCGCCGACGATCCCGGCGACGCCGCAGGCGAGGAACACGTCCCGCAGGCCGTCGGCGTACCCCGACGCCAGGACGTCGGCCAGCCGTCCGCGCGCCCCGGGATCGGCCGCGGCCAGGATCTTCGGCGCCTGACCTGCCGACAGCGCCGAGGCCAGCCCGGAGGGGTCGGAGGCACCGGCGTCCCGCAACGCGGCGGCCGCGCCGGTGGTGAACACGGTGCCGAGCACCGCCACCCCGACGGCGAAGCCGAGCTGCCGGGCCGTGTTGACCGCACCCGACGCCATGCCGCTGCGCTCCCGGGGGACGGCCGCCAGCGCGGCAGAGGCCAGCGTCGGGTTGGCCATGCCGACACCCGCGCCCAGCACCGCCATTCCCGCGACGAGCACCCGCCATGTCGAGTCGGCGTCGACCAGCGCCATGAGCAGCCCCCCGACGCCGATGAGCAGCAGCCCGCCGCCGAGCACGAATCGCGGCGGCAGGGTCTGCAGGAACCGCCCGCCGGCCCCGGCCACCCCGAAGCTCAGCGCCGACAACGGGATGAAGACGCAGCCGGTCTGCAGCGGTGACAACCCGCCGATCGACTGCAGCCAGAGCGAGGTGTAGATCAGCGCCGCGAACGCCGCCCCGTTGAGCAGGAGCGCGCCCAGCATGATCCCGGTGAACGAGCGGGACCGGAACAGCCGGACGTCGAGCATCGGGGCCCGGTGGCGCAGCTCCACGACCGCGCAGAGGCCGAGCACGACCAGGCCACCGGCGATCGGAGCCCAGGCCTCGGGCCGACCCCAGCCGTCGGCCGCCGCCCTGACCAGCCCGAAGACCACCGAGCCCGCGCCGAGGGTGAACAGCGCGATGCCCGGAACGTCCGGGCGCGGCGCGTGCGGCTGCCGGGCCTCCTCGACCGCGGTCAGGGTCAGCACCACGGCCAGCACGCAGACCGGCAGGTTGACGTAGAAGATCCAGCGCCACGACAGCTCGGTCAGCGCGCCGCCCAGGATCGGGCCCAGGGCCGCGGACGCACCGACGACGGCACCCCAGACACCGAAGGCGGTGCCGCGGTCGCGGCCGTCATAGCTGGTGTTGATCAGCGCGATCGTGGTGGCGAACATGATCGCGCCGCCGATCCCCTGGAGGCCGCGAGCTGCGATCAGCGCCCCGGCGTTCGGCGCCAGCCCCGACGCGAGGGACGCGAGCGCGAACAGCACGAGCCCGATCAGGTAGAGCTTCCGCCGCCCGTAGAGGTCGGCCAGCGAGCCCGCGCCCAGCACCAGAGCGGCCAGCGCGAGGGCGTAGATGTCGACCACCCACTGCAACTGCCCGAACGTCGTCCCCAGGTCGGTCGCGACGTCGGGCAGCGCGACGTTCACGATCGTGACGTCGACCAGGAGCATGAAGGTGCCGGTGCAGATCGCGACCAGCGGGAGCCATTTGCGCACGGACCCAGCATGCCCGGGTCGTGTGGTGCGCAACCGATCGGCGGAGGAGACGTCGGTCATCCTCAGCCCCCGAGTCGCCATGTCGATGTGTCGATGAATCGGTTTGTCGACGTCAACGCGGACGGGCCACCCGCGATGCGCTGAGCACCAGCAGCACACCGGCTTCTTCGGGATCACCCGGAACGTGTGCAGGTGCGCCGGCACGACGGCCAGCAGCAGCCCGGCCGCCCACCGTAGGCTCGCCGGTCGTGTCCGCCGTCGACCTCCTCATCGCTGCGGGGGTGGCCCTGGTGGCCGGGGTCATCAACTCGATCGCCGGCGGCGGCTCACTGATCCTCTTCCCCACCCTGGTGGCGCTCGGGCTGCCCCCCGTGGCCGCGAACGTCACCAACTCGGTCGCCCAGTGGCCCGGGTACCTCGGGAGCATCGCCGGGTTCCGCGCCGAGTACGCGGGCCAGCGCGGCCGGCTGGTCCGCTTCGGCGTCGTCGCCGTCCTGGGCGGAGCGGCAGGCAGCGTGCTGCTGCTGACGACGCCGTCCGCGGCCTTCGACGTCGTCGTCCCGGTGCTGGTCCTGCTGGCGAGCCTGCTGCTCGCCGTGCAGCCGCTGCTGTCTCGGTGGCTCCGCACGGAGGAACACGAGGGCCCCCGGCGCGACCCGGTCTGGCTGTACGTCGCCCTCTTCCTGGCGACGGTCTACGGCGGCTACTTCGGTGGCGCGCTGGGCGTGATCCTCGTGGGCGTCCTCGGCATCGGACTGCATCGGCTCAAGCTGGCCAACGCCCTGAAATCTGCGCTCTCGGCAGTCACCGCCACCGTGACGCTCGTCGTCTTCGGGCTGTTCGGCCCGATCGACTGGCTGGTCATCGCCGTCGCCGCACCGGCCAGTCTGGTCGGCGGCTTCCTCGGCGCCCGCATCGCCACCCGGATCCCGGCCACACCCCTGCGGATCTTCATCGTCGCGTTCGGCGTCGCCGTCTCGGTCTACCTGTTCATCCGCGCCTGAGGGGCCGCCCTAGGATCTGGTCGTTCGACGTTCAAGCACCTACCTCGAGGAACTCACCCGATGCGCCGTCGCCCGCTCACTCTCGCCGTGCTCGCCGCGGCCACGCTCGCCGCCAGCGCCTGCGCCCCGCAGGACCAGTCGAACGGCGCGGCCAGCGGCTCCTCCGGCGCCGGGACCTGCACGCCGGACAGCCTGCAGACGCTGACGTCGGGGACGCTGACCGTGGCGACCGACCAGCCCGCCTACGAGCCGTGGTTCTCCGGCGACAAGCCCGAGAACGGCAAGGGCTTCGAGTCCGCCGTCGCCTACGCCGTCGCTGACCAGCTCGGCTACTCCAAGGACCAGGTGACCTGGACCCGGGTGCCGTTCAACGCCGCCATCCAGCCCGGCGCGCGCCCGTTCGACATCGACATCAACCAGTTCTCGATCACCGACGAGCGCAAGCAGGCCGTCGACTTCTCCTCGCCGTACTACTCGGTCAGCCAGGCGGTCATCACCACGGCCGGCTCGGCTGCCGACGGCGCGACCAGCGTCTCCGACCTCAAGGGCCTGCGGGTCGGCGCGCAGGTGGCGACGACCAGCCTGCAGGTGCTGACCGACGTCATCGATCCCGCCGCCGGGCCGGTCGTGTTCAACAGCAACGACGACGCCAAGCTGGCCCTGCAGAACGGCCAGGTCGACGCGATCGTGGTCGATCTGCCGACCGCCTTCTACATCACCGCCGCCGAGCTCGACAACGGCGTGATCGTCGGGCAGCTGGCGAACTCCGGCAAGGGCGGCGACCAGTTCGGCCTCCTCCTCGAGAAGGACAGCCCGCTCACCGACTGCGTGAGCCGGGCCGTGGACGCTCTCCGGAACGACGGCACGCTGGCCGACCTCGAGAAGCAGTGGCTCTCCGAGGTCGCCCACGCACCCGTCCTCTCCTGACCCCGTGACCCCCGGCGTCGCTCTGGGGGCACCCAGCGAGCTCGAGCTCTTCCGCCGGGCCTGGCGTCGCCGCCGGGCCCGGCGCTCGACGTTGGTGGCCCTGCTCTCCACCCTGCTGTTCGCGATCGTCGCCTACCTGGTGGTCACCAGCGCGCCTGGCTGGCCCCGGGTGCGGACGACGTTCTTCTCCCCCACCGTCGCGTGGAACTCGCTGCCCGAGATCGGCGCGGGGCTCTGGCTCAACCTCCAGGTGCTGCTGGTCGGCGGCTTCCTCGTCATGGTCGTCGGCCTGCTCGCGGCCCTGACGCGCAGCCTGCGCGGCCCGGCGTTCGCGCCGCTGCGCATCGTCGCGACCGCCTACGTCGACCTGTTCCGCGGTATCCCGCTGATCATCGTGCTGTACCTGGTCGGGTTCGGCTTCCCCGCGCTCGGCCTGCAGGGCATGCCGACCTCCCCGTTCGTCCTGGGGACGGTGGCCATCGTCCTGGTCTACGGCGCCTACGTGGCCGAGGTCTTCCGCGCCGGCATCGAGTCGGTGCACCCCAGCCAGCGCGCCGCCGCCCGCTCGCTCGGCCTGAACCACCGGCAGACCATGCGGATCGTCGTCCTGCCCCAGGCGCTGCGGACGGTCACCCCTGCCCTGCTCAACGACTTCGTGGCCCTGCAGAAGGACGTCGGCCTGATCTCGGTGCTCGGCGCGGTCGACGCCGTCCGGTCGGCGCAGATCCTGGTCGGGCAGAGCTTCAACTTCACGCCCTACGTCGTCGCCGGGCTGTTGTTCGTGCTGCTCGCAATCCCCTCCGCGCGACTGGCCGACGCGGTCAGCGCCCGCGCCCGCCGCCGTCAGCAGTCGGGAAACCTCCTGTGAGCGCCCCTGTCCTGGACGTGCGCGGCGTGGTCAAGACCTTCGGGGACAACGTCGTCCTGCGCGGGGTCGACCTCGCGGTCGGTGAGCACCAGGTCGTGGCACTGATCGGCGGCTCCGGCTCGGGCAAGTCCACGCTGTTGCGGTGCGCCAGCCTGCTGGAGGCCGTGGACGACGGGCAGGTCCTCCTCGACGGCGAGGACATCACCGACCCGCGGATCGACGCCGACCGGGTGCGCCGGCGGATGGGCGTGGTCTTCCAGGCCTACAACCTCTTCCCGCACCTGTCCGTGCTCGACAACGTGACCCTGGCGCCGACCGTCGTGCACGGCCGCTCGAAGGCGGACGCGAGGGAGGAGGCGCAGGCGCTGCTGGCCCGTATCGGATTGGCCGACAAGGCCGACGAGTTCCCCGACCGCCTCTCCGGCGGGCAGCAGCAGCGGGTGGCGATCGTCCGCGCGCTGGCGGTGCCCCCGCGGGTGCTGCTGCTCGACGAGATCACCAGCGCGCTGGACCCCGAACTGGTGGGTGAGGTGCTCGCCGTGGTTCGGGAGGTGGCCGCCCAGGGCATGACGATCGTGATGGCGACGCACGAGATGGGGTTCGCCCGCCAGGTCGCCGACACGGTGGCCTTCCTCGACGGCGGCGTCCTGCTCGAGTCCGGTCCGCCCGCCCAGGTCCTCGGCGACCCGGTCGAGGCCCGCACCCGCCAGTTCCTGGCCCGGGTCATCGACGCCGGCCGGCTCTGAGCAGGCGCCGTGCTGCTCCCTCCCGGCGGCTCGGCTGACCTGCTCGCCCTCGGCGTCTCCGGGATCGTCCTGCTCGCGACGCTGATCGCCGCGACCGCCGGCCACCACCGGGTCCGGCCGGTCGCGGTCGCGCTCCCGGGCGCGGCCTTCCTCGTGCTCGTCGGCGCCGTCGGTGCGCCGGAAGCCGAGGGCGCCGTCCGGGACATCGCGCCCACCGTGGCCTTCCTCGTCGTCGTCCTGCTGCTGTCGCACCTGGCCGACCGCGAGGGGTTGTTCACGTGGGCGGCGGCCATGACCGCGCAGCGCTCGGGCAGGTCCGCACGTGGGCTGCTGGCCCGCGTCGCCGTCCTCTCGGCCGTGGTGACGGCGGTGCTCAGCCTCGACGCCACCGTCGTCCTGCTCACCCCGGTCGTGGTCGCGACAGCCACCCGTATGCGGGTGTCGCCCCTGCCGCACGCCTACGCGGCCGGGCACCTCGCGAACTCGGCCTCTCTGCTGCTGCCGGTCTCGAACCTGACCAACCTGCTCGCCTTCGCCGCGACCGGGCTGTCGTTCCTGCACTTCACCGGGCTGATGCTGGCCCCGTGGCTGGTGGCGGTGGCCGTCGAGTTCGCCGTCCTTCGCTGGCTGTTCCGTGCCGAGCTCGCGACACCGGCCGGGGACCCGGTGACGACGGTGCCGCCGCTGCCCGCAGTCGCGGTCGCCGTCGTGGGCCTCGTCGTCGTCGGGTTCGGCATCGCCTCGCTGGTCGGGGTCTCCCCCGTCTGGCCGGCAGTCATCGGCGTGCTGGTCCTGGCGGTGCGGCAGCTGGTCGGCCGCACGACCCGGGTCGCCGACCTGGTCCAGGCCGCGGACCTGCCGTTCGCGCTGTTCGTCCTCGCCCTGGCCGTCGTCGTGCTCGCCGTCCTGCGCAACGGGGTGGAGTCGTTCCTGCAGGCCGTGCTCCCGGACGGCGACACGCTGCTTCCCCTGCTGGCCGTCGCCGCCATCTCCGCTGTGCTGGCCAACCTGCTGAACAACCTGCCGGCGACGCTCGCGCTGTTGCCGGTCGCCGCCGTCGGGGGTTCGGCGCCGGTGCTGGCGATGCTGATCGGCGTCAACGTCGGCCCGAACCTGACCTACGTCGGGTCGCTCGCCAATCTGCTGTGGCGCCGGGTGCTCGGCCCGGAGGCGCCCACGTCCGTCCGGCACAGCGCCGTCGGCCTCGCCACGGTGCCGCTCACCCTGCTCGCCGCGACCACCGCGCTCTGGGCCGCACTGCAGGTGTGACGGTCAGGTCGCCGCCGCGCCGTGGATTCGGCGGGCGTAGCGCGCATAGCCCCCCACGAACGGGAGCATCAGCCGCGGCACCAGCGGCGCTTCCGCGAGCATGCCTCGGATGACCTCGGGGTCGGCGTCCTTCATGACCACCCGGGCGACCGCGCGGACCAGCCCCGGCGCCAGAAGGCCGGGTGGACGGCGATCATCTCGCGGGTGTCGACGCCGGGCGCAGCGCTGCTCAGCGGGTGCTCCTGTCGGGAGGAGCGCCCGAGGGAACCCGCCGGACGCCAGCACTCTCGCGGGTGTCCCTGCAGGTCGTCAAGGGGATGCGCGAGCGGCCGCAGACCGGTCAGCGCAGGTGACCGGTGTCGTTGACCAGGCGCACCGACGAGCGGCCGTCCGACGACCACGTCACCGTGCACAGCGAGGCGGCCTCGAGGAACACCCGGTGCACCACCTCGTCACCCACCCCGAGGCCGGCGGCGAGGAAGAGCTTGATCGGCGTCACGTGGCTGACGATCAGCACCGTCTTGCCCGCGTGGTCGGAGAGGATCCGCCGCCGCGCCCGCGCCACCCGGGTGGCGACGTCGGCGATCGACTCCCCGCCCGGTGCGGCCACGCTGATGTCGGTCATGAACCGGCGGGCGGCCAGCGGGTGCTTGGCCTGCGCCTCGTCGGAGGTCAGCCCCTCGAGGTCGCCGAAGTCCAGCTCGACCAGGTCCCGGTCGAAGGTGACCGGCAGCCCCAGTGCGGCAGCGACGATCTCGGCGGTCTCCCGCGTCCGGAGCAACGGGGACGCGATGACCACCTCGACGCCCAGGCCCGCGGCCCGGACCGCGGCCGCCTCGGCCTCCGCCCGCCCGGTCAGCGACAGCGGCAGCTCGTTGCGCCCGCTGAACCGGCGCTCCGGGGTGTGCTCGGTCTGCCCGTGCCGCAGCAGGTGGGTGACGGTCGTGACGACCGGCGCAGGCTCGGCGGTGGGCTGGACGTCGTCCTCCAGGACGACGGCCTCAACGGCGGGATCGCGGTGCACCGGCTTGCCGTCCATGGCGCTGTTCGCCAACGCGTCGGCGGCGCCGTTCTGGGCGCGCGGCACCCAGGTGTAGCGGACCTGGGCCAGCTGCCGCGCGATCTTCTGGGCCTGCATCGCGAGCTGCCGCATGTCGGGGTGCTTGATCTGCCAACGGCCCGACATCTGCTCGACGACGAGCTTGGAGTCCATCCGCACCTCGACCTCAGCGGTCGGGTCGAGGTCCAGCACCGCCTGCAGGCCGGCGACCAGACCGCCGTACTCCGCGACGTTGTTCGTCGCCCGCCCGACCGAGGCGGCCCGCTCGGCGAGCACCCGCCCCGTCTCCGCGTCCCGCACGAGAGCGCCGTAGCCGGCCGGCCCCGGGTTGCCCCGCGAACCGCCGTCCGCCTCGACGATGAGCCGGCGAGTCACGCGTGGGCCCGAACGGCCACAATGGCCAGTGTGGCCGCTGCGGGGGTCACAGTCCTGACTCGGCGGTCCGAACGAGGATGCGGCCGCAGTTCTCGCAACGGACCACCTCGTGCGGGTCGGCGTTGCGCACGGTCGCCAACTCGTTGCCGTACAGCTCGAGGCGGCAGCCCTGGCACTGGCGCGCCCTGAGCATCGCCGCACCGGTGCTGCCGGTCTGGGTGCGGATCCGGTCGTAGAGGGTCAGCAGCGGCGCCGAGATCCCGCCAGCGATCTCGTCTCGGGCGGCCTGGTGCTTCCTCGTCCCGTCGGCGATGTCGGCCAGGGCGTCGTCGCGCAGCTGCGCGGCCCGTTCCCGGTCCGCCCGCGCCTGCTCCAGCCCCCGCTGGGCAGCGGCCAGCGCGGTCTCGGCCACCTCGAGCCGCTCCATGAGCTCGAGCTCCTGGTCCTCGAGGTCGGACTGTCGCCGCTTCAGCGACTCGAGCTCGTGCTGGAGGTTGGTCATCTCCTTGGCCGCGACGCTGCCGGAGTCCAGGAGCCGCTGGTCCTTGGTCTCGCGCGCCCGGACCGTCTCGACATCGGATTCCAGCCGCTTGACCTCACGGCCGAGGTCACGGGTCTCGGTCTCGGCCCGCACGACGTCGCCGGAGAGGCTCCGCTCGGCCTCCTCGGCAGCTTCCACCGCCGCGACCTCGGGGAGGGTGCGACCGCGGTGCGCCAGCTGGGTGAGAGCGACGTCCTCCGCGGCGAGGTCCAGGAGCTTCTGCTGCTCGAAATGGTCGGCCTTCACGCGGTCAACCTACCTGCGCGCGACCGGTGCTCCGGACGCTCGTGCTCCGCCCACCAGGGTGGGCAGAGCACGAGCGTCCGAGAGGGGACTACGTCCGGCCGCGCACCGTCCCGTCCAGGCCGGGCGGCGCGGACGCGAGGGGGTCGGGCAGGTCACGCACCGTGGGGTCCTCGCGCTCGGCGGTGTAGTCGCTCACTGCCGTCCCGTCGACGCCGTCGTCCACCTTCATGGCCCGCAGGATCGCGGTGACCACGAGGGCGACCACGAGGTTGACCAGGAGCGCCAGCAGCCCGGCATAGACCGCCGATCTGGTGTCGAAGCCGAGCTTGGAGAGCGCGAACGACGAGCCACCGAAGTGCTGCCGCGCCACGGTGCCGTCGGGGTTCAGCTTCGGGATGTCATAGACCATCAGCAGACCGGCCGCCATGCCCGCGACCCAGCCGGCGATCAGTCCACCGCGGTGCAGCCAGCGGGTGTAGAGGCCCAGCGCCACCGAGGGCATCGTCTGCAGGATGATCACGCCGCCGATCAGCTGCAGGTCGATGGAGAACTGCGGGTTGAGACCCAGGATGGCCAGGACCGCCCCGAGCTTGACCACCAGCGACGCGATCTTGGCGACCTTCGCCTCCTGCTGCGAGGTGGCGTCCTTCCTCAGGTACTCCTTGTAGATGTTCCTGGTGAACAGGTTGGCGGCGGCGATCGACATGATCGCGGCCGGCACGAGCGCACCGATGCCGATGGCGGCGAAGCCGATCCCCGCGAACCAGCTCGGGAACATCTGCTGGAACAGCACCGGCACGATCGTGTTGCCATCGGTGCCGATCGGCTTCGTGCCCGCCGCTATGGCCATGTACCCCAGCAGCGCGATCAGGCCCAGGGCCAGGCTGTAGATCGGCAACGCGCTCATGTTCCGCTTGAGCGTGTCCCGGTTGCTGGCGGCCAGCACACCGGTGATGGAGTGCGGGTAGAGGAACAGCGCCAGGGCCGAGCCCAGGGCGAGCGTGGCGTATCCGAGCTGGCCGGTCGCCGGGAGGATCACGCCGGCTCCGGTGGAGAACTTCTTCTCCGCCGCCCCGAAGATCGCATCCCAGCCGCCCAGTTTCGACGGGATGACGATGACCGCGACGATGATCGTCAGGTAGATCAGGGTGTCCTTGACGACAGCGATCAGCGCCGGCGCCCGCAGGCCCGAGTTGTAGGTGTAGATGGCCAGGATGACGAAGGCGACGATCAGCGGCAGGTCGCCCTCGACGCCCATCGCCTTGAGGATCGCCTCGATGCCGACCAGCTGCAGCGCGATGTACGGCATCGTCGCGACGATCCCGGTGATCGCGACCAGGAGCGCCAGCGTCGGGGAGTCGAACCGGGACCGGACGAAGTCCGCCGGCGTCACGAAGCCCCGCACGTGGCTCACCGACCAGAGCCGGATCACGACCAGGAACACCAGCGGATAGATGATGATCGTGTACGGGACGGCGAAGAACCCGGCCGCACCCGCGCCGAACATCAGCGCCGGGACGGCGACGAACGTGTACGCCGTGTAGAGGTCACCTCCCAGCAGGAACCAGGTGATCCACGAGCCGAAGCTCCGGCCGCCCAGCCCCCACTCGTCCAGGTGCATGAGGTCCTCCGCCCGCCGCCAGCGCGACGCCGCGAAGCCCAGGACGGTGACCAGCAGGAAGAGGACGATCACGATCGTCAGCTCCACGACATTGATGCCGTCCACGGCTCAGTCCTCCCGCCTTCCGGCGTCGGCATCCCGGGTGATGGCGTCGCGGGCCGCCTGCTGCTCGGCCGGGCTGCGCCGGGTCATGCGGTAGACGATCGAGGTCGTCGCCACACCGAGGGCCACGAACGCCAGCTGCATCCAGTAGAAGAACGGCCAGCCGAAGAGCGTCGGCTCGACCCTGTTGTAGAGCGGGACGAGCAGGACCACCACGATCGGGACCAGCAGCAGCCAGTTCCACGGGCTGCGGTCGCTGCGCTGTGGCGCGACCTCGTCTGTGACAGGCCTGCCCGGTGGCGTGGATGCGATGGACATCGCTGCCCCCTTCCCCGGGGACCGGCCCCCGGGTCTCAGCCGGCCGATTGCCCGGCCGGAACCCCGATCGACCCCTCGTGCCACGTCCACGGGTCGGTGCGCCGTCGTGAGACGGCCACCTCCACCCGCCCGGACAGGTCGCGGTGCAGCACGCCCGCCGCGACCGGCAGCCAGGGCCACTCGGTGGCGAAGTGTCCTACGTCGCACAGCGCCGGGCCACTCGACTCCATCGCTTCCGAGACCGGATGGTGCTTGAGGTCGCTGGTCAGGAAGACGTCGGCGCCTGCGGCCGCCGCGACGCCGGTCAGCGACCCACCGCTGCCGCCGCAGACGGCGACCCGCCGCACGACCCGGTCCGGGTCCCCGGCGGCGCGGACCCCTCCGACCGTGGCCGGGAGGGCGGCGGCCGCCAGCACCGCGAACTCGCGCAGCGTCATCGCCCGGTCCAGCTCGCCGATCCGACCGAGGCCGGCCCGCGGATCGGTATCGGCCGGCTCCAGCGGGACGGCGTCGTGCAACCCGAGGACGCCGGCCAGGGCGTCGTTGACGCCCGAGTCGGGCGCCCGGTCGGCGTTGGTGTGCGCCACGAACAGCGCCGCGCCGCCGCGGATCAGGCGGTGGACGAGCCGGCCCTTCGGGTCGTCGGCGGGCACGCCATGGACCGGGGTGAGCAGCAGCGGGTGGTGGGTCACGAGCAGGTCCGCGCCGGTCCCCAGCACCTCGTCGACGACGGCGGTGGTCGGGTCGACGGCGAACAGCACCCGGCGCACGGGCTCGTCCGGGTCCCCGCAGACCAGCCCGACGGCGTCCCAGCTCTCGGCGAGGGCGGGGTGATAGCGGGCATCGAGCGCGGCGAGCACCTCGCGCAGGGGCACGGACACGGTCGGGACTGTAGGTGAGTCCGGCACCCACGCTTCCGGGGTGTTGTTCGCGCTTTCGGGGTTCGGCAGAACCCCCGAAGCGCGAGGACCACCCGGAAAGCCCCCCCGAACCCGCGACACCCAGGCACTTCCCGCACAGCTGCCGGACCGCGATGACAAGCTTCCGGGCGTGGCGGACGGTGAGCTTCGGGAGCGGGGCCTGAGGGCGCCCGCCTGGCTGGAAGCACTGGTGCGCACCACGCGGCCGCCGGTGCCGTGGGGGGACGTCGTCCGCTTCGCCGTGACCATCCCCGCGCCGCTGGCCGTCGCCGTCGCGGTGGGCGGCGGTGTGCAACCGGGGCCGGCCCTGGGCGCGGGTGTCTTCGCGACCATGGGGGCCCTGGCCGCGAGCCTGGCCCCCCAGCCGGCGCCGCTGCGGGACCGGCTGCGCCGCATCGTCGCGGCCATCGGCTTCGGTGGGATCGGCCTCGTCATCGGCCAGTACGCGACCGGTGGCGGCTGGCAGCCGGTCGTGCTGATCGCACTGATCTCGGCCGCCGCTGCCCTGATCAGCGCGGTGAACGCGGCCCTCTCCCTGGGCTCGCTGCAGCTGCTCGTCTACACCGCGCTGGCCTCCGGGCTCGTGACGCCACTGCCGGAATGGGCCGAGTTGGCGTTCTTCCTCGCCGGCGCGGCGTGGGCCACCCTCACTGCCCTCGTGCAGTACTGGGCCGAGCCGCTGGACCCCGATCGCTCCGCTGTCGCCGCCGTCTTCACCCGCATCGCCGACCTGCTGAGTGCGGCCGGGACACCCCGGGCCGAGGACGCCCGCCGGGAACTCACCACCGCACTCAATGCCGCCTACGACCGGGTCATCCGCAGCCGCAGCCACTCCGCCGGACGCACCCGCGAGCTGTCGGAACTGGCCGGCGTGCTGAACGCCGCCGCGCCGCTGGTCGAGGGTGCTGTCGCCGCCGCCCGCGCAGGACTCCCGGCCGATCCGGAGGACCTGGCGGCGATCCAGGCGATCGCGGCCGCACTCAGCGGCGCGGACGACCTGCCGGGGAAACGGCCGCCCGAGCGGGAGGAGGGCCATCCCGCCGCGCGGGCGGTGCGCCACGGCGTCCGGCTGGTCTGGAACGTCGTGGGCGATCCCGAGGAGCGGGCGGGTGCCGCGGCCCTCCGTCCCGAGGAGGACCGGCGAGTGCGGCTGCGTGAGCTGGCCGACCGCACGCTGGCCAGCGCCGAGAGCCGGTCCTTCGCCGTCCGCCTGGCGCTGTGCATGACCGTCGCCGAGATCGCGCGGCAGAACGTCCCGACCGAACGGCCCTACTGGGTGCTGCTCACCGTCGCGATCGTGCTCAAGCCCGACTTCGGGTCGGTCTTCACCCGCGCCGTCCAGCGCGGCGTCGGAACGCTGCTCGGGGTGCTCCTGGGTTCGGCGCTGCTGGCCGTCCTGCCCCGCAGCCCTTGGCTGCTGCTGGCCATGGCGATCTCGGCCGCAATCCTGCCCTGGGCCCGCAACGCCAACTTCGGGCTCTTCTCGGTCTTCCAGACGCCGCTGATCATCCTGCTGCTCGACCTCGTCTTCCCCGGCGGCCCGGGCCTGGTCGGCGCGCGGCTGGTCGACACCCTGATCGGCTGCGGGATCGTGCTCGTCTTCGGCTACCTGCTGTGGCCCCAGACCTGGCGGGCGCCCCTCGACGAGGCGCTGCGCGACTCGGCCCTGGCTCTCGACGCCTTCGTGGAGGCCGCCTTCACCGGCGACCCCGCCGAGCGCCGCCGCGCCCGCCGGCGCAACTACCGGGCGCTCACCGAGCTCCAGACCCAGCTGCAGCGCCGCCTCGCCGAGCCACCCCCGATCAGCACCCGTGCTGCCGCCTGGTGGCCGGTGATCGTGCAGCTCGAGCGGACCTCGGACGCCGTGACCGAGGCCGTGATCGCGACCCGGGCCGGGGAGCCGGCGCCCGACCTGGCGCAGGTCGCCGTCCTGCGGCGGGCGATCCGCCAACTGGAGGACGACGTCCGTACCCACGGCGCCGCCCACGACGACGACGCCGAGATCTACGCCGAGGGCGTTCTCGCCCCCGTCGCCCGCGAGGTGGACGCCGCCCGCCGGCTGGTCCGCGAGACCGCCCCCGGACGTCGCGCAGGCAGCTGATCTCCCGGTTGCGTCTGGAGCCGAGTCCCCCTGGGATGGGCGGCGTGCCGACCGATGAGCCGCCGCTCTCCCTGCCCGCGCCGACCGGCCCACCGCCCCCCGGCTCCCGGACGGTGACCACCGACGACGGCGTCCCGCTGCACGTGGAGGTGGACGGCGATCCGGATGCTCAGCTCACCGTCGTCTTCTCGCACGGCTTCACCGCCCGGCTCGTCGAGTGGGATCTGCAGCGGGCGGCGCTGCGCGACCGGGCCCGGCTGGTCCTCTGGGACCAGCGCGGGCACGGCCGCTCGGGCTGGACGAAGCTGACCGCGGCCACCATCGATCGCACCGGGCGCGATCTCGGCGAGGTCCTCGACGCCACCGCGCCGACCGGGCCGGTGGTGCTGGCCGGGCACTCGATGGGCGGGATGAGCGTCCTCGCGCTGGCCCGACAGCGACCGGAGCTGTTCGGCGACCGCGTCGTCGGCGTCTTCCTGCTGGCCACCTCGGCCGGAGGGCTCGTGCAGACCGGTGTCCTGGGTCTGCTCATCAAGGCAATCCGGAAGCTGCGGTTGCTGTCGCTGTACCTACGGTTCCTGCAGCTCATCGCGCCACTGCTGGAGACGTTCCGGCGGCGTGGCACCCGGCTCGGCCGACGGATCACCCGACGGCTGCTGTTCGGCGCCGATGACGCCGACCTGGCCAACGTCCGGGTGGTGCAGGAACTGCTGGAGGAAACGCCCCTTCCGGTGGCGATGGCCTACTACGCGACCTTCCTCGACCACGACGAGACGGCGGCCCTCGACGTGCTGCGCCGGGTGCCGGTGACCGTGATCGCCGCCACCCATGACCGGCTGACCCCCGCCGCGCACGGTCGGCACATCGCCGCGCAGATCGGGGACAACGCCGAGCTCGTCGTCGTCCCCGGTGCAGGCCACTCGGTCAACCTGACCAGGGCGGAAGTCGTCGACGCCGCATTCGCCGCCCTGCTCGACCGCGTCGAGGACAGTCTGCGAAAAGCCGGTTGAGCAGGGCCCCGCCCGGGCACGTCAGTGTGACGACGACCACGAAGATCATGTTGCAGTAACCGGCTGACACGCATAACTTCGGCGGCCACCCGACGACGTGTGACGGCCCCGGTCCGAACAGTGCGACCGCGGCGGCGAGGAGCAGAACGTGGACCGGATGAGTGCCCTCGACTCGGGCTTCTTCTTCGCGGAGAGCGAGAACACCCCGATGCATGTGGGGTCGGTAGCCGTTTTCGAGGGGCCGGCACCCACCTACGGCGACGTGGTGCGGCTGCTGCTGAGCAAGCTGCCACTCGTGCCGCGCTACCGCCAGCGGGTGCGTGAGGTGCCCATGCAGCTGGGCCGGCCCGTGTGGGTGGACGACCCGCACTTCCAGATCCTCTACCACGTGCGGCACACCGCGGTGCCCGGCCCGGGCAGCGACGAGCAGCTGCGCAACCTGGCCGGCCGGGTGCTCGGCCAGCGCCTGGACATGGCCAAGCCGCTCTGGGAGCTGTGGCTGGTCGAGGGCCTGGCCGACAACCGCTGGGCGATCATCTCCAAGGTCCACCACTGCATGGTCGACGGCGTCGCCGGCACCGACCTGATGCAGCTGATGTTCGACCTCGAGCCGGACGCAAAGCACGAGGAGCCCCAGGACTGGACGCCGCGACGCACCCCGTCGGGCCTGTCGATGGTGGCCGAGGCCGTCACCGAGACGGTGGCCCACCCGCTCCGCCAGCTCTCGTCGCTGCCCACCGTGGGCACGGCGGTTCGCGGCGCGAAGGCGCTGGCCGACCAGGGCAGGACCGTCGCCAAGACCGTGCCCTCCCTCGCCAAGCAGGCGGTCACCCCGACCGCCCGCTCGCTGAACGGTCCGATCGGCCCGCACCGGCGGTGGGCCTGGACAGAAGGCAAGTTCGAGGAGTTCAAGGCCGTGCGGACGACATTCGGTGGCACGGTCAACGACGTGGTCCTCGCCGCGATCACCGGCGGCTTCCGCGATCTGCTGAAGGGGCGCGGCGAACTGTCGTCGGAGAAGCTCGTCGTCCGGTCGATGGTGCCGGTCTCGGTGCGCAAGGCAGACCAGAAGGGCTCCCTGAACAACCAGGTGTCGGCGGTCTTCGTCGACCTCCCGGTCGGACTGCCCGACCCGGTGGCCCGGCTGACGGCGATCCGCGGGCAGATGGACGAGTACAAGCGCGCGATGTCGGCGGTCGACGCCAACTCGATCATCGAGATGGGCAACTACGTCGCGCCGACGCTGCTGGCGCTCGGTGTCCGTGCCGCCCTGTCGGCCGGTCAGTTCTGGTGCCAGGCGGTGACGACGAACGTGCCCGGGCCGCGAATCCCGCTCTACGTGCTCGGCAGGCGGATGAGCTCGGCCTACGCCTACGTGCCGATCGCCGGCGGCACCCGCTGCTCGATCGGGATCTTCTCCTACCTGAACACGATGACCTTCGGCCTCAACGCGGACTTCGACGGCTACCCCGACATCGACGTCCTCTCCGGTGGCATCCGGCGCGGCCTGGACGAGCTGCTCACCCTGGCCAAGCAGCAGAGCGCGACCCCGAAGGAGAAGTCCTCCTCAGCAGCCGCCCGGTGAGCCCGGCGAAACGGCGCGGTGCAGGCGCGCTCGGCGAGGGTCCGCGCGGGCTCGAGGAGGAGCCGACCACGCCCGAGCCAGGGCTGACCGTCGCCGTCACCGGCCCCACCGGCACGTTCGGCGCGGGCCTGATCCCCCAGTTGCAGGACGACGACCGGATCGCGCGGATCATCGGGATCGCCCGACGTCGGTTCGACCCGGCCGAGCGCGGCTGGACGAAGATGGAGTACCGGCAGGGCGACGTCCGCGACCCCGAGGCGCTGCGGGAGGCGTTCGCCGGCGCCGACGTCGTGGTGCACCTGGCGTTCCTGATCACCGGCAACGCCTCCCGGGAGACGACCCGGGCGATCAACGTGGAGGGCACGCTGAACGTGTTCCGCGCCGCGGCGGTTGCCGGCGTCCAGCGGTTCGTCTACGCCTCGTCGGTCGCGGCGTACGGCTTCCACGCCGACATCCCGGAGAAGATCGACGAGGACTGGCCGACGCGCCCGGCCGACCGGCTCTTCTATGCGCAGGAGAAGGCCGAGCTCGAGTCGCTGCTGGAGACCGAGGCGGAGGAGCATCCCGAACTCGCCCTCTACCTGCTCCGCCCGCCGATCGTGCTCGGCCCCAACGCCGTCGGCGGGAAGGATGTCCTGCCCTGGCCACTGGCCCCGCTCGGACGGCGGCTGTTCGGCCGGCCGCGGCGGCTGCCGTTCCCGGTACCGGTGCTCGTGCCGCAGCACCCGATGCAGTTCATCCACGAGGAGGACGTCGGCCGCGCGCTGCTGCTCTGCGTGGTGGCCGCCGGTCCGCCGGGCGCCTACAACATCGCCGGCGACGGCATCGTCACCGCGGTCGACGTCGCCCGCGAGTTCGGCGCGCTGCCGATCCCGCTCCCGGCCGGCCCGGGCCAGGCCGTGGCCCGCGCGGTGTCCCGGGTGCCGTTCCTGCCGCCGGTCGCCGAGTGGGTCGAGGCAGCCAGCCGTCCGGTGATCATGGACACCAGCCGCGCGCGCGAACAGCTGGGCTGGCGGCCGCGGTACAGCTGCCTCGAGGCCCTCCGCGACACGGTGCGCAGCGAGCCACCGCAGTCCTGACGGAACGTCCCCAGGAGTGGGCGCATGAGCTTCAACCTGGCAACGATCCTGCGCGAGTCCGCACTGGCGGCACCCGACCGGCCGCTGCTGCGGTTCGGCCACATGCAGTTCACCTATCACGACGTCGACATCGCCTCCGGGCGCGTGGCAGCCGGGCTACGCGCCGCCGGCCTCACGCGCGGTGACACGGTCGCGGTGCAGCTGCCGAACCTGCCCGAGTTCGTGTTCGCCTACTTCGGCGCGCTCAAGGCCGGCATCACCCTGATGCCGCTCAACCCGCTGCTCAGGGCGCCGGAGGTGGCTTACCACCTGCAGGACAGCGGGGCGCGGATCCTCGTCACCGTCGAGGCCTTCGCCGGGGAGGCGGCACGCGGGGCGGCCGAGGCGGGCAACGTGCCGGTCTACGTCGTCGGCGCACCTGTCGACGGGGCGTCGTCCTTCGACGACCTCTATGCCGATGAGGACAGCGGCGATGTCGAGCCGATGAACAGCGACGACACCGCAGTGATCATCTACACCAGCGGAACAACCGGCCGACCGAAGGGCGCGGAGCTCACGCACTTCCAGATGTACATGGCCTGCACGGTCGCCGGCCAGACGTTCGGATACCGCACCGACGACGTCACCATGGCCGTCCTGCCGCTGTTCCACGTCTTCGGCCTGTCCAGCGTGCTCAACTGCGTCGTCCGCTTCGGCGCGTCCGCGGTGCTGGTGCCGCGGTTCGAGGTCGGCACGGTTCTCGACGCGATCGAGCTGCACCGGGTGACCGTCTTCGCGGGGGTGCCGACCATGTTCGTCGCCCTGCTGCACGCCGACCTCATCGGCCGGGACGTCTCCTCGCTGCGGGTTTGCGTCTCCGGCGGCGCCTCCATCCCCGGGGAGGTGCTCAAGGGCTTCGAGGCGGTGTATGCGGGGGCGCCCATCCTCGAGGGCTACGGCCTGTCGGAGACCTGCGCGCTGGCCACGTTCAACCAGAGCGCCGACGACCGCCGCGTCATGTTCATCGGCAAGCGGATGTGGGGGGTGGAGGTCCGCGTCGTCGATGGAGAGGACCGCGAGCTCCCGCCCGGCCCCGACTCCGTGGGAGAGATCGTGCTGCGCGGGCACAACGTCATGAAGGGGTACCGGGGCAGCCCGGAAGCGACCGCGGAGGCGATCCGCGACGGCTGGTTCCACACCGGCGACCTGGGCTACCGCGACGCGGATGGCTTCTTCTACATCGTCGACCGCACGAAGGACCTGGTGATCCGCGGCGGATTCAACGTCTACCCGCGCGAGATCGAGGAGGTGCTGCACCAGCACCCCGCCGTCCTGGAGGCAGCGGTCGTGGGGCGCCCCGACGAGCGGCTCGGCGAGGAGGTCGTCGCCTTCGTCGCGCTCAAGAAGGGTGCATCGGTGGCCCCGGCCGAGCTGGTCGACTTCTGCAAGGTGCGGCTGGCGGCCTACAAGTACCCGCGCGAAGTAGTCGTGCTCGGCGAGCTGCCCAAGGGTGGCAGCGGCAAGGTCCTGAAGGCCGAGCTGCGCGCGACGCTCTGAGGCGGGTGCTTACCCCTTCGCGTGCGGCGGCAGCTCGGCCAGCCAGCTGAGGACCGCCTTCGCGAGCTTCTCGGGCACCTGCAGCTGGGGGACGTGTCCGACGTCGGTCAGTTCGAGGTAGCGCCAGGAGGGGTGACGACGGGCGATGTCCCGGGCCGCCGCGACCGGGATCAACCGGTCGCGGTCGCCGTGGACGAGCAGGACCGGCACCCGGATCGACGCCATCGCCGTGCGGTAGCGCCGCGGGTCGACGAGCACACGCAGCAGCGACCGGGCCGCGGCCAGGAAGGCCCGGTCCATGCCTTCGATGTCCTCCCGCTCCTGCAGCAGCGCGACCGAGCGGTCGATCACCTCCGGCGGGACGGTGTCCGGATCGACTCCCACCAGCGTGAGCATCTCCCGCACGCGGACCACTTCGGACTGACGGGTGCGGCGCATCCGCAGGAACCGCTCGCCGACGAACGGGACGGCGTAGATGGCGAACATCAGGGCCACCAGCGGGTCGAGCGCCCGCCGCGGGCCGGGAACCGCCGGGTCGAGGAGCACCAGGCCGGTGACCGCCTCGGGGCGCTCCCCGGTCGCAAGGATGGAGAGCATCCCGCCCATCGAGTTCCCGACGAGGACCGCCGGCTCCCCCACGACCTCGGTGAGGAAGCGGGCGAGCGCATCGGCGTTGGCCGACACGCTGGCCTTCCGGGCGCCGGGTTCGCTGCGCCCGAAGCCGGGCAGGTCGAGCGCATAGACCCGCGCGTGCTCGTTGAGCAGCGGGGCGAACAGGTCCCAGTTCAGGTGCGAGCCGCCGAGACCGTGCACCAGGACGACGGCCGGGCCGTCCTCCGGGCCGCCGAAGTCGAGGTAGTGCACCGGCCCGTCCAGGTCGACGATCCGGCTCTCGCCGTTGGTCGCCCGCTCCGCGTTGGTCACGTCCAGACCTTTCGTTGCTCTTGTTCCAGCGTCCGTACGGTGACACGTCCGTAATCCCACCGCCGTCTCGGGTACATCTACCGACGCCCGTACCCGCGGAACGTGAACGGCTGATATGGCCCAGAACACATTTGGGCAACATCTGCCCGCGAGTGGTCTCGACGGAGTGTGAGCCGAGCGCCATCTTGGTACACGTCCGTACCAACGAGGGTCGGCACACGGAGGACGATGTGGCACTACGGCAGGACGACGGTCCCGCGCTCCCGCTCTACCTGAGCGAGCCGGGCCGCGCCGTCGCGGATTACGGCCTCTACCTTGCCGCCCGGCCCCTGATGCAGCGCCTCCCGCGCGGCGACGGCCACTCCGTCGTCGTCCTCCCCGGCCTGCTCGCCGACGACGTGTCCACCCGCACGCTCCGGCTCGTCCTGCGCAAGCTGGGCTACGACGTCCACGGTTGGGGACTGGGCCGCAACATCGGCCCGACCGCGGCCTGCGTGAAGGGCACCCGCGACCTGCTCGACCGGCTCAACGACAGCTCCGGCAAGCCGGTGACGGTGATCGGCTGGAGCCTGGGCGGGATCTTCGCCCGCGACCTGGGCCGCCGCTCCCCGGGCTCGGTCCGCCAGGTGGTGACGCTGGGCAGCCCCTTCCGCCTGGCGCGGGAGAGCCAGAGCCGGGCCACCAGGGTCTTCGACCGCTTCTCGCACCTGCACGTCGAGCACCGCACGCTGCCGCTGGAGTCGGAGAACCTGCCGCTGGACGTGCCCGCGACCTCGATCTACTCACACTTCGACGGGATCGTGCACTGGCAGACCTGCCTGGACACCCCCGGCGAGCGGTGCGAGAACATCGCCGTCATGGCCAGCCACCTTGGTCTGGGCCACCACCCCGCCGCGATCTGGGCCGTCGCCGACCGACTGGCCCAGCCCGAGGGCAGCTGGAAGCCGTTCAAGGCCCCACTGTTCCTGCGGCCGGCGTTCCCGAAGCCCGCCCAGCCGGCCCCCGCCGGCCCGCTCGCGCCGGAGACCTCCGCGGCCTGAGCGTCTCGCTCCTCGACTTCGGAGATTGCGTTGCGCCGGGGAGGACCCTGCCGCTTGACCTCGTCCCGGACTCGCTGCCGACTGATCCTCGCGGCTGCGTTCTGCACCAGCAGATCGCCGGACACGACGGGGAGACAGTGGCGAAGTCTGGGCGACTTCGGTTCGACGGTGGTGCGGCCACCTATGTGGGGACAGGGATTCTTGCCGCCCTGGTGACGATCGCGACGGTTGGCATCTGCTATCCGTTCGCGCTCGTGCTCCGTGAGCGGTGGCGGGCGAAGCACTCCTCCATCGATGGGTACCAGCTGGTGTTCACCGGTTCGGCGACCGCCCTGTTCGGCAACTGGATCAAGTGGCTGTTTCTGTCGTTCATCACGCTCGGGATCCATCTCTTCCGGGTGGGTCCGCGGATCGCGCGGTGGAAGTGGGAGCACACCGATTTCGATCGCAGCAGGCAGCCGCTGCCGCTCACGGACACGCTGAGCATCGTGGGCGTCCCGGTCGCGATCGCGCAGCCGCCCGGCGCGCCCGGACAGCTCTACGGCCCGGCCTGACGCGAGGCAGGGCGCCTGCGACCGCTACCGGGAGCCGGGTCCTGGACCGCACGTGCCGAGTGTCGGGTTGTGGTCGCCTCGCCGGCGTCGAGACGACGGCGACCCGACAGTCGACGACGAAGACGCCGACGGGACAGGAAGTGGGCGCGGCAGGTTTCGAACCTGCGACCGCTCGCTTGTAAGGCGAGAGCTCTACCGCTGAGCTACGCGCCCGGCGCGCCCAGGGTAGGTGCCCCGGGCGCCCGGCCCCCTCCAGGACGTCCCCGAGCGTGCGAGGGGGCTCAGGAGGGGTCCTTTTCAGGCGGCCAGCTTGCTGACCGCATCCTTCCAGCCGGACTGCTCGCGGGCGTCGCCGGGCTGGTTGACCTCGGCGAAGGCAATGGCACCCTCCGCGTCGATGAGGAAGGTGCCGCGCACGGCCATGCCCGCCTTCTCGTTGAAGACGCCGTAGGCCTGGGCAACGGCCCCGTGCGGCCAGAAGTCCGACAGCAGCGGGAAGTCGAAGCCCTCCTGGGCCTTGAAGGCCTTGAGGCTGAAGACGGGATCGGTGCTGACGGCGAGCACCGTCACCCCGGCGTCGGTGTACGCGGCCAGCTCGTCGCGCAGCTGGCAGAGCTCACCGGTGCAGATGCCGGAGAAGGCGAACGGGTAGAAGACCAGCAGCACGGGGGTGCCGCGCAGGTCCGCGAGGGACACGACCTGCTTGTCCTGGTCGGGAAGGCTGAACTCGGGCGCGCGGTCACCGACGGAGAGCGTCATGCCCCGATCGTCCCTCAGCGCCGCGAGCGGGCCGCCTTCGGGGTCACCAGACGGATACCCGACCAGTCCTTGGCCGCGGAAATGCTGCTGGTCTGGGCCAGGCCCGCCGTGGGAGCGGCCTCGGTGACGTCGCCGGGCTCGACGTGACCCGGGCGCCCCGACTTCGGGACCAGGAGCCACACCACACCCTCGTCGGCGAGGGACGCGATCGCGTCCACGAGAGCGTCGACGAGATCGCCGTCGTCCTCACGCCACCAGAGGAGGACGACGTCGGCCACCTCGTCGGTGTCCTCGTCGACCATCTCGCCGCCCGAGAGGTCGACGATCGCGTCGCGCAGGTCCTCGTCGGCGTCCTCGTCCCAGCCGAGCTCCTGCACGACCATGCCCGGCTTGATGCCCAGCCGGGCCGCCATGCCGGCGCTGTCGACGCTCATCCCTGCTGCTCCTCCATAGGTGACTGTGCTGACTGATAGTGGGGTGGATGCTGCCCTGTCCGGGCGTCCGACGCGCGCGGAGGCGTCACGGACATCCACAGACGTGACCTGTGACCGGGGAGATGCGGCGGGCGCTGATGACGGACACGACCAGCGGGAGGGAAACCCGCACCCCGGTCATGTCACCCCTCTCGCGTTGTCGACAACCTCTGCCGAACGTTCGCCGCCCGGCCGTCGTCGGCCATCCGGTACGGAACCCGTCACACCAGGCCACCGCTGGCGGAAGCGTAGGGCATGGCGCGCCTGACGCAAGCGCGCAGAGCACTCGGTTCTGACCACGTCCGTCCAGAACTGTCTGCGGCAGTCTCGCGCGGGCACGGCCGGGCCACGTGACGCCGGTGACCAGGAAGAGAGACGATGGAGGCATGAGCGCACCGCAGCAGACGGACGGCGACCCCGCCCGCGGCACAGCCCCAGATGCCAGCGCCCCTCGGGCGGTCATCACCGACGGGCTGCCGAGCCAGCTTCCGGACATCGATCCGGACGAGACGCAGGAGTGGCTGGACTCCCTCGACGCAGTCGTCGGCCACGCCGGCCGCGACCGGGCCCGCTACCTGATGCTGCGGCTGCTGGAGCGCAGCCGGGAGCAGCAGGTCGGCGTCCCGTCGCTGCGCAGCACCGACTACATCAACACCATCCCGCCGCACCGGGAGCCGTGGTTCCCGGGCGACGAGGACACCGAGCGCCGCATCCGCGCCTACATCCGCTGGAACGCCGCGATCATGGTCCACCGCGCCCAGCGGCCCGGGATCGCCGTCGGCGGGCACATCTCCTCCTACGCGAGCTCGGCCTCCCTCTACGAGGTCGGCTTCAACCACTTCTTCCGCGGCAAGGACCACCCGGGCGGCGGCGACCAGATCTGGTTCCAGGGCCACGCCTCCCCCGGCATCTACGCCCGCGCCTTCCTCGAGGGCCGGCTGACCGAGAACCAGCTCGACGGCTTCCGCCAGGAGGTCAGCCACCCCGGCGGCGGGCTGTCGTCCTACCCGCACCCGCGACTGATGCCGGACTTCTGGGAGTTCCCGACCGTCTCGATGGGCCTCGGCCCGATCAACGCGATCTACCAGGCACGCTTCAACCGCTATCTGCACGCCCGCGGGTTCAAGGACACCTCCGACCAGCACGTCTGGGCCTTCCTCGGTGACGGTGAGATGGACGAACCCGAGTCCCTCGGCGCGATCGGCCTGGCAGCCCGTGAGGAGCTGGACAACCTCACGTTCGTCATCAACTGCAACCTGCAGCGCCTCGACGGCCCGGTCCGCGGCAACGGCAAGGTCATCCAGGAGC
>JAOPWM010000099.1 GCA_025965695.1 Blastococcus sp. | reverse complement strand
ACGCCAGGAGTCTTGGCCAGGCCGGCCATGTCGATCTCGTTGTCGAAGTGGCCGATGTTCCCGATGATCGCCTGGTGCTTGGTCGAGGCCAGCTGCTCGGCGCTGATGATGTCCTTGTTGCCGGTCGTGGTGATGATGATGTCGGCCTTGCCGATCACCTCGTCCAGCGTGGTCACCTCGTAGCCGTGCATCGCCGCCTGCAGCGCGCAGATCGGGTCGATCTCGGTCACGATCACGCGGGCGCCCTGGCCGCGCAGCGACTCTGCGGAGCCCTTGCCGACGTCGCCGTAGCCGCACACGACGGCGACCTTGCCGCCGATCATCACGTCGGTCGCCCGGTTGATGCCGTCGACGAGCGAGTGCCGCACGCCGTAGAGGTTGTCGAACTTGCTCTTGGTCACCGAGTCGTTGACGTTGATCGCGGGGAAGAGCAGGCGGCCGTCACGGGCGAGCTCGTAGAGCCGCATGACGCCGGTGGTGGTCTCCTCGGTGACGCCCTTGATGTTCTCGCCGACCGTGGTCCAGCGCCGGTCGTCCTCGGTCAGGCTCTGCCGCAGGGTCTCGAGGATGATCGAGTACTCCTCGGAGTCCGCCTCGGTGGTGTCGGGGACCGCCCCCTCGGCCTCGAACCGGGTGCCCAGGTGCACCAGGAGGGTGGCGTCGCCACCGTCGTCGAGCAGCATGTTCGGGCCGACGATCGCGCCGCTCTCGTCGCGGAACTCGAACAGTCGCTGCGTGCACCACCAGTACTCCTCCAGCGTCTCGCCCTTCCAGGCGAACACCGGGACACCGGTGGGCTGCTCGGGCGTGCCGTCGCCGACGACGATCGCCGCGGCGGCGTGGTCCTGCGTCGAGAAGATGTTGCAGCTGACCCAGCGCACGTCGGCGCCCAGCGCCGTCAGGGTCTCGATGAGGACGGCGGTCTGCACCGTCATGTGCAGCGAGCCGGCGATGCGCGCGCCGGCCAGCGGCTGGGCGTCGCCGTACTCGGCGCGCAGCGACATCAGGCCGGGCATCTCGTGCTCGGCGAGCTGCAGCTCCTTGCGGCCGAAGCCGGCGAGGGAGAGATCGGCGACCTTGAAGTCACCGTCGGTCAGGGTGGTCGTGCGGGTGCCAGTGCTGGCGGTCATGTCGCTCCAGGGGGCGGGGCCGGGCGGCTGCGCAGGGCGCAGCAGCGCCGTCTCGGCGGTCTGCGGATTGAGCGAGCATGCCGAGGCTTCGGCGGGGCTCGTGCCGTGTTCCAGGGTACGACGACGGCGCAACCCCCCGGCGTACGCGTGTGCCGGGTGCGTTCCTGCGAGCGCGGAGCGTCAGGCGAGGTTGGTGGTCGCCCGGTAGAGGACGGCGGGACCGGACGCGGTGACCGGCGTGCCCGCGGGCACGAACGCCGCGCGGCCCTTCCCGAGGGTCACCTCGGCGTCGGCGGAGGTCAGGACGGCGGTGCCCTCGGTGCACAGCAGCACCTGCGGGCCGCGGGTGGTGAGCGTGCCGGACTGGCCGTCGAGCTGGCAGCGGGTGAGGTCGAAGTCGTCGACCGGCACCGGGTAGCGCAGCCCCCCGGGCCCGAGGACCGGGTGGATGACCGGTACCCGGCCGTCGGTGAAGTCCAGCACCTCGAGCAGGGCGGCCAGGTCGACGTGCTTGCCGGTGAGGCCGCCGCGCAGCACGTTGTCCGAACCGGCCATGACCTCGACGCCGGCACCGCACAGGTAGGCGTGCAGGTTCCCGGCGGGCAGGAACACCGCCTCCCCCGGGGCCAGCTTCAGGTGGTTGCACATCAGCGAGATGACCACGCCCGGGTCACCGGGATAGGTCTCCGCGAGGGAGGCCGCCCACCGGTAGGTGTTGATGAACTCGGGGTCGTGAGCGGTCACGAACCGGGCGGCGGCCTCGGCGACCGCGCTGACGAGTACCGCGCGTTGCTCCGGGGAGAGCGCGATCACCTGCGGGATGGCCGCCCGCAGCCCACCGCGGGCGAGCGCGGCGATGGTGGGCTTCAGCTCGGGCACCTGGAGCTTGGCCAGGCAGTGCAGCGACTCCTCCACCGGCCGGAAGCCGCAGAGTGCCTCGAAGGTGGTCAGGGCGAGCAGCAGTTCCGGCTTGTGGAACGGGTCCTTGAACGTCCGCGTCGGGTCATCGCGCGGCACGCCGGCGGCCTCCTCGGCGGCGAACCCGGCCCGGGCCTGCTCGTTGGTCGGGTGGGCCTGCAGCGAGAGCGGCTGCTCGGCGGCGAGCACCTTCATCAGGAAGGGCAGGCGGGTCCCGAATCGCTCGTGGACGGCGGCGCCGAGGAGTGCGTCCGGCTGTTCCTCGATCGCCTTGTCCAGCGGCGTGCCGGTCGAGAGCACGCTCGGGGCGTCCGGATGGGCGCCCATCCACAGCTCCGCATACGGCCGGTCTGCGGGGCTCGTCTCACCCAGGAGCTCGGGGATCACCGTGCGCGAACCCCACGGGTAGTGACGCACGGTGTTCATCAGGGACCACATCGGCTGGGAGGCTACCCACTCGCCATCATTCACGGATACGACGCTCACTCGTCGAGGGCAGGCGGCCCCGTCCGGCCCCGTCCCGAGGCTCGTGCCGAGCCTGCGAGTCACGAGGAGGACGGGGTCCTTCTTCAGACCCCGGCCCGGACGTCGGGGGCACCCAGCCGGGCCGCGTCGGCGGTACGGTCGTCGGGCATCCGCTGCGACTCCCGCTCGGCGGCCACCCGGGCGGTGTAGTGCTCGACCTCCCGGGCGGTGCGCTCCTCGTCCCAGCCGAGCGCCTCGGCCATCAGCCCGGCGACCTCCGGGGCCGACTCGACCCCGCGGTGCGCGGTCTCGATCGACACCCGGGTCCTCCGGGTCAGGACGTCGTCGAGGTGCAGCGCCCCCTCCGCGGTCACCGCGTGCACCACCTCGGCGGCCAGGTAGCCCGGCGCCCCGGTCAGCGGCCGCGCGAGCGCCGGGTGGGCGCGGGCCAGCTCCAGCACGTCGCCGATGCGGTCGCCGTGGCGGCGCAGCAACCGCTCGACGCTCTCCTCCGGCAGGTTCCAGCCGGCGGCCAGCTGCGGCGCCGAGTCCCGGACGACGTCCCACTGGTGGGCGCCGACGAGCGGCAGGTGCGCGGTGCGTGAGGCCGGGACACCCGGCAGGCCGGCGACGGCCGCGTCGACGGCGTCCTCGGCCATCACCCGGTAGGTCGTGTACTTGCCGCCCGCCACGAGCACGAGACCCGGCACGGGTGTGACGACGGCGTGCTCGCGGGAGAGCCGGCTGGTCTCGTCGGACTCCCCCGCCAGCAGCGGGCGCAGTCCGGCGTAGACGCCGACGATCTGGTCGGGGGTCACCGGCCGGACGAGCACCCGGTTGACCTGGTCGAGGATGTAGGCGATGTCCGCGCTGCTGGCCGCCGGGTGGTCGCGGTCCAGCCGCCAGGGGGTGTCGGTGGTACCGACGATCCAGCGGTCGCCCCACGGGATGACGAAGAGCACGCTCGTCGGCGTGCGCAGGATCAGGCCGGCCTGCTGTGCGCCCGCGGCCGTCAGCTCGGAGGCGTCGATCGCCGACCGCGGCACGACGAGGTGCACGCCCTTGGACGCGCGCACCTTCAGGCTCGGCGCGGAGACGCCCAGCATCGCGCCGATGTCGTCGCTCCACACGCCGGTCGCGGCGATGACACTCCGGGCCCGGACGGTGAACGACGTCCCGTCGGTGAGATCGGCGGCCCGGACCCCCACCACGGGCGCCGTGTCGCCCTCGCCGTCCCGGATCAGCCCGGTGACCCGGGCGCTGGAGAGCACGCGGGCGCCGTAGCCGGCAGCGGTGCGGACGACGGCCAGCGTGTGCCGGGCGTCGTCGACCTGCGCGTCCCAGTAGCGGATCGAGCCACGGACGACGTCGCCGCGCAGCCCCGGGAACGCCTGCAGGGTGGCCTTCCGGGACAGGTGCCGGTGCCGCGGGATCTCCCGCTCGCTGGTGAAGGCGGCGCCCAGCACGTCGTAGAGTGCGATGCCGGCGCCGTAGTAGGCGCGCTGCCAGACCGGTGCGGTGAGCGGCAGCAGGAACGGCAGCGGGGTGACCAGGTGCGGCGCGATGGTCTGCACCAGCCGCGCCCGCTCCGACAGTGCCTCGTGCACCAGCGGGAACGCGAACTGCTCCAGGTAGCGCAGGCCGCCGTGGATCAGCTTGCTCGACCGACTGGAGGTGCCGGCCGCGAAGTCGCGGGCCTCGAGCAGAGCCACCGACAGCCCGCGGCTGGCCGCGTCGAGGGCGGCGCCGGCGCCGGTCACCCCGCCGCCGATCACGAGGACGTCGACGACCTCGTCCTCGAGGTGGGCCCGGTCGGCACGGCGGCGCGCCGGGGACAGCATGGTCCGGCTCATGCCCTCAACTGTCCCCCGGCCGGACGCGAGCCGTTGTGCGACCCGCCTTGGCACCACGGGGGTCGCGCCCCTCAGACCCCGTGCGCCCCGGGAGCTCCCGGCCCGGCGACAGCGGCCGGCCGCCGGAGATCGGGCTCCAGGTAGATGACGCGGGCGATCGGGACGGCGTCGCGGATGCGGCGTTCGGCCTCGTCGATGGCCCGGGCGATGCCGGCCGCGGTGTCGTCGTGGGAGACCGCGATCTTGGCGGCGACGAGGACCTCGTCGGGGCCCAGGTGCAGCGTCTTCATGTGGATGATCGACAGTGCGGGCGTCCCACCCTCCAGCGCAGCCACGATCTTGCGCTGGTCCTCCGGTGTCGCGGACTCGCCGAGGAGCAGGCTCTTGGTCTCGATCGCCAGGATCACCGCGATGACCACCAGCAGGAGGCCGATCGCGACGGTGCCCAGGCCGTCGTACACCCCGTTGCCCGTGACGGCGGACAGTCCGACGCCGAGCAGTGCCAGCACCAGACCGATCTCTGCCCCCGTGTCCTCCAGGAGCACGACCGGGAGCTCCGGTGAACGGGCGTGCCGGATGAACTGCCAGTAGGAGTCGCCCGGCGACTTCACCGCGGCGGTCTCCTTGACCGCCGTGCGCAGCGAGTAGCCCTCCAGGCAGATCGCGACGACCAGCACGCCGATCGCCCACACCGGCGAGTTCAGCTCCTCGGGGTGCTGAAGCTTGTGCACGCCCTCGTAGATGGCGAAGAGGCCACCGACGCTGAACAGCACGATCGACACGATGAACGCATAGATGTAGCGGTCACGGCCATAGCCGAACGGGTGCTGAGGGGTCGCCGCGCGCTCGGCCCGGCGGCCGCCGACGAGCAGCAGCACCTGATTGCCCGAGTCGGCCAGGGAGTGGATCGCCTCGGCGAGCATCGACGACGCGCCCGTGACCAGGAACGCGACGAACTTGGCGATCGCGATGCCGACATTGGCCAGCAGGGCGGCGATGATCGCCTTCGTGCCACCGTGACCGCCCCCGTGAACCCCGTCGTCGGCACCGTGCGCGGCCGGCTCGGTCGACGGGGTGGAGTGCGTGGTCATGAGCGGAGTGCCCTTTCGTTGTCCAGTGCCAGCGCCAGGTAGACGGCGGTGAAGTCGGCGACCGCCAGCTGCCGGGCCAGGCGCGGCAGGCGGGCGAACCGCGAGGGGTCGCCGTGCTCGGCCAGGCCGCTGACCGGGACGTTGTGGGCCGCCGCGGTCCCCAGCACCTCGTCCATCGCCGTCGCCGCCGATCGCGGCTCGCGCTCCCCCGCGCCGTCGTGCTCGCCGGCGTCGGTGTCCCGGATGGTCAGCAGCCGCAGCCGCCGCCCGGCGTCGTCGGCCCGGTCCCGGAAGAAGTCGTCGGCACCGTCGCGGGGGGCCAGCGGCCCGCCGAGCACGGCGCACGCCGCCACCCACTGGTCGGGCAGCCGGAAACCGGTGGCAGGCAGCCCCGCGAGCGTGGCCAGCTGGTCGGCGATCCGGGTGGAGGCGGCGCCGGCGAGCGGCCCCTCGGCCGCGATGACCGGCAGGGCGCCGAGCAGCTCGAGGGCGAGGGTCTTCGCGGGGTTCACGAACGACTCCTGCGCCGGGCCGCACTCCCCCGCGACCTCGTCGAGCGCCGCGGCGATCGCCTCCGGGTCTGCGACGCCCTCGGGGATCAGGCCGAGCTCGGTCGCCAACTGCAGCAGCGGGGTCAGCAGGGACCACAGCGTGGTGTGCTGCACCCGGGAGCGCGGCAACGCGACGTACGGCGCCCGCGCGCTCGAGCAGGCCGCCCGCAGCGGAGCGTCCTCCGCGCCGATGCCCACCAGGGAGACCCCTCGCCGCGCCGCCTCGTAGGCCGGGGTCACCGCGTAGCGGCCGGCCCCGGTGCGGGTGGCGACCACCGCGATGTCGGTGGGACCGGTCCACACCGGCAGCGTGGGACCGGGGACGACGTCGACCGTCACCGGGCTCGACGGCCCGAGCAGGGC
>JAOPWM010000098.1 GCA_025965695.1 Blastococcus sp. | reverse complement strand
CGGCGTCCCCTGGGCGGCCGCGTACTGGCGGGGGTGGCCGGAGATCCGGGCTGATCTGCGTGCCTCTGCCGGGCTGGTCCTGCTCCTGGCCACGGCCGGGCTGCTGGCCGGCCTGGTCTGGTGGTGGCTGGCCCCGCGCGCGGACTTCCGCATCACCGACGCCGGCCCCGTGGCGATCGGGAACCCGTCGGAGGAGCTGTTCGCCGCCGACGACGCCGTCTTCGCCCTCGTGCTCGCCGCCTTCGGGCTGATCGCCGGAGTGGCCGCCTGGTTCCTCCGCCGCCGCCGCGGGGTCGCGATCGTGCTCGCGCTCGCGATCGGCTGCTCCGCGATGGCTGCCATCGCCTGGCAGCTCGGGGAACTACTGGGCGCCGGACCGACGAAGGCCCAGTTGGCCGTCGTCGGCACCGTCGTGACCACGTCGCTGATGCTCCGCTCGATCCCGGCCCTGGCCATCGCACCGTTCGCGGCACTCCTGGCCTATCTCGTGCCGGTCCTCGCCGTGCAGAGCGACGACCTCGGCCGGACGCCGGAGTCGCCGCCGGCGGAGGACGCCGTGCCGCCGCGAGCACCGGACGGCCCCGGCTCGTCGGACGAGGCTGACCGGTCACTGGTGGAGACCCCGCCCCTCGGCCGTCCGTCGGCCTGAGCCCGGCCGCCCGGGGGAGTCCCGCGGGCGGCGCACCGCAGCGCGGGTATGCACCGTGCACAACTGCGTGCTCCAAGTTGGTGACCCGTGGACGTGGGCACGCCGTTCAGCGCTGCCTAGTGTCAGGCGTCACAGGGCCCGGATGGTGTGGGTCACAGCAGGGCCACACGAGGAGTGCGCGGCGCATGAGCTTCGGATATCTGCCATGGGAGCGGCCGCGGACGTCGGCCGACGCCCCCTGCGTCCGTGACGACCGGGTGGAGTTGACCTACGCGGAGTTCGACGAGCGCATCGCAGCCTTCGCCGGTCAGCTGGCCGAGCAGGGATTCGGCCGCGGCGACGTTCTGGCCATCATGCTGCCCAACCGGGTGGAACTGCTCGTGGCGTTGTTCGCCGCCTGGCGCCTCGGGGGTGCGGCGACTCCCGTCAATCCGCTCTTCACCGCCAGCGAGGCCGAGTACCAGATCGCCGACTCAGGCGCCGCGGTCGTGCTGAACGAAGGCCCGGACGCGCCCACCGGGGGACGTCCGGTGATCCACGTCCAGGATGTCCGCGCCATCCCCTCGGGAACCGAGGTGCCGCCGGCCGCACTGGCGCCGGACGACCTGGCGCTCCTGATCTACACGAGCGGGTCCACCGGCCGGCCGAAGGGCGTGATGCTCGACCACGCCAACGCCGAAGCGATGTCGAGCATCATGGCGAAGCACTTCTCGCTGACCCAGACGGACCACTGCCTGCTCGTGCTGCCCCTGTTCCACGTCAACGCGATCATGGTGAGCGCGTTGGCCAGCTTCCGGTCCGGCGGGCAGCTGAGCATCGCCGGCAGCTTCTCCGCGAGCCGGTTCTTCGAGCAGATCGAGCGCCTCCGCCCGACGTACTTCTCCGCGGTGCCGACGATCTACGCGCTGCTCGCCTCCCTGCCCGAGGACGTACGTCCGGACACGTCGTCCCTCCGCTTCGTGGTCTGCGGAGCCGCTCCGGTGTCCGCCGAGCTGCTCGACCGCTGCGAGGAACGCTTCGGCTTCACGATGGTGGAGGGCTACGGCCTGACCGAGGGCACCTGCGCCTCCGCGTGCAACCCCATCGAGGGTGTCCGCAAGCTGGGCACGGTCGGCCCGGCCCTGCCGGGCGAGCGCATCGCGATCATGAACGAGGACGGGTCCTTCGCCCCGCAGGGGGAGATCGGCGAGGTCGTGATCGCCGGTCCCACCGTCATGAGGGGCTATCTCAACAAGCCCGAGGAGACGGCCGCCACCGTGGTCGACGGGTGGCTGCGCACCGGTGACGTGGGTCGTCTTGACGCGGACGGCTACCTCACGATCGTCGACCGGGTGAAGGACATGATCATCCGGGGTGGCGAGAACATCTATCCCAAGGAGATCGAGTCGGTTCTCCACGGCCTCCCCGACGTTCTCGAGGCGGCCGTCGTCGGCCGGCCGGACCCGATCCTCGGGGAGTCACCGCTGGCCTACGTCAGCCTCTATCCCGGTTCCACGCTCTCCGAGGAAGAACTCCTCGATCACTGCCGACGTCACCTCACGAGGGTGAAGGTCCCCGAGACCATCCACATCGTCAGCGGGTTGCCGAAGAACCCGGTCGGCAAGATCGACAAACCGGCGCTACGCCGTTCCCTGCAGCCGCAGACGGCCTGAACAGCCCTTTCCCTCCCTAGTCCTCAGCACGAGCGCCCCTCGTGCCGGACGCCCCTGCCCGAAATAGGAGCTCGACATGGGTTTCAAGACCGCGGACATGCCGCCGGTGGACCCGGCTCAGTACGAGTCGATGCCGTTCATGGAACGGATGCGCATGCTGGCGACGCACTGGGCCGAGTACGGATTCGGCAGCCCCAAGCAGAACCACATGCTCTAC
Organism: Blastococcus sp.; assembly: GCA_025965695.1. Classification (GTDB taxonomy): domain Bacteria; phylum Actinomycetota; class Actinomycetes; order Mycobacteriales; family Geodermatophilaceae; genus Blastococcus_B. The sequence goes on along the minus strand of JAOPWM010000098.1, from coordinate 17,805 downwards.
ATGTACAAGCTGGCGGCCTACGTGCTCGGCGGCATCGCAGTCGTCGGCCTGACCACGCCTGGGCTCGGCGGCCTGGGCCACCTGGCGTCCTGGTGGGGTGAGCCGATCGTCTACCAGAAGCTCATGGTCTGGACGGTCCTGTTCGAGATCACCGGCTGGGCCTCGTCGTCGGGTCCGCTGGCATTCAAGTTCAAGCCGTTCATCGGGGGATTCCTCTACTGGTCGCGGCGCAACACCCTCCGGCTGCCTCCGTGGCCCGGCAAGGTGCCGTTCACTGCGGGCGACCACCGCACCGCCTTCGACGTCGGCCTGTACTTCCTCATCCTCGCCGACCTGCTCTTCCTGCTCCTCGGCCCGGGCGTGCGCACCGACGCCCTGCCCGGCAGCGACGCCGGCCTCCTGCCGCAGTGGGGGCTGCTGGCCTACGTCGGTCTGATCATCGTCATGGGCCTGCGCGATCGGGTCGTCTTCCTGGCAGCACGGTCGGAGCAGTACGTCGCGGTGATCTTCTTCTTCGGCATTCTCAGCAACCACGTCGACATGATCCTGGTGGCCAAGATCGCCATGGTCACGATCTGGATGGGCGCCGGCATCTCGAAGTTCGGCCACCACTTCACCAACGTCGTTCCCCCGATGATGAGCAACACGCCGTGGCTGACGTCGCTGCGCTTCAAGCGGGCGCTCTACCGCGACTTCCCGAACGACCTCCGGCCGTCGAAGATGGCCTGGGCCTTCGCCCACATCGGTGGCACGGTCGTCGAGCTGGTGCTCCCGCTGGTGCTGCTCTTCTCGCCCAACTCGACCATCACGTGGCTGGCCATCCTCGGCATGATCCTGTTCCACGTCTTCATCACGTCGACTTTCCCGCTGGCCGTGCCGCTGGAGTGGAACGTCTTCTTCATGTTCGCCACGGCCTGGCTGTTCGGCGGCTTCTCGGCCGCCGACGGGTACGGCGTCGGGGACATCAGCTCCCCGTGGCTGCTGCTGCCGATCGTTGCGGCGTTCGTCCTCTTCCCGATCCTGGGCAACCTGCGTCCGGACCTGGTGTCCTTCCTGCCGTCGATGCGGCAGTACGCCGGTAACTGGGCGTCGGCGACGTGGGCCTTCCGGGGCGACGAGGCCGAGGACAAGCTGAACAAGCACCTGGTGAAGTACAACCTCAACCAGGTCGACCAGCTCTCCGGTGCCTTCGGCAAGGAGATCGCGGAGATCTTCATGCAGAAGGCCATGGCCTGGCGGACGATGCACAGCCAGGGGCGCGGCCTGATGTCGCTGATGATGCGACACCTCGACCGGCTGGAGAACTACCGCATCCGCGAGGGTGAGTTCGTGTGCACCCTGCTGGTCGGCTGGCAGTTCGGCGACGCCCACCTGCACAACGAGCAGACGATCCGGGCGGTGCAGAAGCGCTGCGCCTTCGAGCCCGGCGAGTGCATCATCGTCTGGGTCGAGTCACAGCCGATCCACCGCCCGACGCAGGAGTACAAGGTCATCGACGCCGCCCTGGGCGTTGTGGAGCGGGGCTACTACGTGGTCGCCGACGCGGTGAACGAGCAGCCCTGGCTGCCCAACGGGCCGATCCCGCACACCGTCACGTGGCGGGCACCGGGCTACACCCCCGCAGGGGAGCACCCGCACCCGGTGGTCCGTGCCAGTGTGAGTGCATGACCGACGCCGTCGTGGTCGGCAGCGGGCCCAACGGGCTCGCTGCCGCCCTCACTCTTGCTGCCTCGGGTGTGCAGGTCACGGTGCTGGAGGCCGCGGACACGATCGGGGGCGGGACCCGCAGCAGCGCACTCACGCTGCCCGGTCTCGTCCACGACGAGTGCTCGGGCTTCCACCCGTTGGCGGTCGACACGCCCTTTTCGCGGTCCTTCGACCTCGCGTCGCACGGCCTGACCTGGCGCTGGGCCGACATCGAGTGGGCCCACCCCCTGGACCACGGGCGCGGTGCGGCCGTCTGGCGGTCGGTGGACGCGACTGCCGAACGTCTGGGGTCCGACGGCCGGAGCTGGCGCCGCATCTTCGGCCCCCTCAGCAGGCGTTTCGACGACATCACCGAGGATTTCCTGCGGCCGATGCTGCACGTGCCCCGGCATCCGGTGAAGCTCGGCCGGTTCGGCGCCTACTCGATGCTGCCGGCGGCGGTGCTCGCCCGGCGGTGGTCGACGCCCGAGGCCCGTGCGTTGTTCGCCGGTGTCGCGGCCCACGCGTTCCGGCCATTCGGCTCGCCGGTCTCGTCTGCCATAGGCGTCGCGCTGGGCACGGCGGCGCACCGGTATGGCTGGCCCGTGGCAGAGGGCGGTTCGGCCTCCATCGGCAGGGCCATCACGGCACAGCTGGGCGAGCTCGGCGCGAAGGTGGAGACGGGGGTGACCGTGCGGTCGCTCGAGGAGCTCGGGTCGCCCGACATCGTGATGCTGGACGTCGCACCTGCTGCTGCAGCTCGCATCGTCGGCGACCGGATGCCGAAGCGGATCTCGCGTGCCCTGACCCGCTATCGGCACGGGCCGGGCTCCTTCAAGGTGGAGTTCGCAGTGCAGGGTGGCGTGCCATGGACGCACGAGGAGTCCCGGCGGGCCGGCACGGTCCACGTCGGGGGAACATTCGAGGAGATCGCCGGGACGGAGAAGGACGTGCTCCGGGGGCGGATGCCGGAACGCCCCTTCGTGCTCGTCGGACAGCAGTTCGTCGCTGATCCGACGCGATCCCGGGATGGTGTGCATCCGCTCTACACCTACGCGCACGTGCCGGCCGGCTACACCGGCGACGCCACCACCGCGATCGAGCAGCAGATCGAGCGGTTCGCACCCGGCTTCAGGGACCGGGTGCTCGCCCGTCACGTGACCTCGACCGCCGGCCTCGAGCAGCACAACGCGAACTACGTCGGCGGGGACGTCGTCACGGGCGCCAACGACCCTCTGCAGCTCGTGTTCCGGCCCCGCTTGGCGCTGGACCCCTACACGGTCGGCGTCGACGGGGTGTACCTGTGCTCGGCGGCGACTCCGCCCGGTGCCGGGGCGCACGGGATGTGCGGCTACAACGCCGCTCGCTCGGCCCTCGATCGGCTGGCGCGGTGACGGTGGAGATGCGGGCGGAACAGTTCGACGTCGGCAAGGGGGAAGGGCCGCCGCCGCAGCGCGTGAAGGCGCTCGTGGCCGAGGCCGCGCTCCGACTGGACCGCCGGCAGCCGCAGATCGCGCGCAACATGAGTGACCTGATCGCCCGGGAGATCAGGTCTCTGGACGTCGACCGCGCCTTCATCGACCTTCTGCGGGCCAGCGTCGACGCCAACACCAAGACGATCACCCACATCCTGATCAACGACATCCCGATCGAACGGCTGCAGCCGACGACGGCGGCGGTGGAGTACGCGCTCCGGCTGGCCCAGCGGGACATCCCGGCCAACTCGCTGGTTCGCGCCTACAACGTCGGCAAGGACGACTTCATCGGGGAGATATTCCCCGACGTGCAGGCGCTGGACTGCTCGGCGGAAGACAAATTCGCCGTCCTCCAGCACATGTCGTCTGTGGTCGGTCGATACATCGACTGGATCTCGCAGTACGTCTTCGAGGTCTACGAGAAGGAGCGTGAGCGCTGGATCAGCACCCAGGGCAACGTCCGCGCCTCCCTGATCCACGACGTGCTGGGCCGGCGCACCGTCACGGCCCGGGAGTTCGAACGGGAGACCGGCTACCGGCTCGGCGGCCATCACATCGGGATGATCGTCTGGTCCACACGGACCGATCCGGCACCCGACGAGCTGCGGATGCTCGCCCAGGTGGTGTCGAAGATGGCAGTCGCGGCCCGCTGTTCCGGCCCGCCTCTGGTCACCGCGGTGGATCGCGAGACCGCCTGGGTGTGGTTGCCCTTCGTGGCCCGACCGTCCGGCCTGGACATGCAGGAGATGCAGCGGATCGTCGGCCAGGCGCGCAGCTGCCGCGCCTCCCTGGGCCTGTCCGGCGCCGGCGTCGACGGGTTCCGCCGCACCCATGACCAGGCCCAGGCCGCGCGCCGCGTCGTCGTCACCTCCGGTGAGACGACCCCCGTGATCAGTTTCGGTGACGAAGGCGTCGCGATCACCTCTTTGCTCGCCAACGACATGGAGTCCACGAGTTCGTGGGTGGCCGAGGTCCTCGGCCACCTGGCCGTCGACAACGAGCAGATGCGGTCGCTGCGCGAGACGCTGCGCGTCTTCTTCCTCACGGGGGAGAGCTACACCGACACCGCCGCGATCATGAAGCTGCACCGCAACACGGTCAAATACCGGATCGCTAAGGCGTTGGAGCAGGGCGAAACGGTGATCAGTTCCAAGCGCATCGACCTCGCCGTGGCGCTCAACGTCTGCCACTTCCTGGGGCCGGCCGTCCTGACCGGCTCCGGTGGGCAGTGAGCGCGACGCGACGGACCGGACCACCCGCCGAACCGCGCCCGACATACGCCGAGGTGGGAGCCACCGCGGGACCGCTGCCGGCGGGCTACCGGCACCTGCGGGTCCGTCGGACCATCGGCGCCGGCACGGACGTCTTCGCCCGCGCCGCCGCGGCGCTCCTCGACTGGCAGGTGCAACGGCGCTCGGGTGCTCGTGTGCTTTCGGCGGGCGGCGTCACCGAGGGCGCCGAGGCGTTGCTCCGGTTCGGGCCGGGTCGGCTGTCGGTGTCGGCCCCTGTCCGGGTCGTCTACGTCGTTGACGAGCCGCGTCGCAGCGGATTCGCCTACGGGACCCTGCCGGGTCATCCCGTCTCGGGCGAGGAGGCCTTCGTCGTCGAGCTGCGGGCGGATGACTCGGTGGTGCTGTCGGTCACGGCCTTCTCCCGGCCGGCCCGGTGGCCGGTGCGGGTCGCCGGCCCCCTGGCCGGGGTGGGGCAGCGGCTGATGGCCGAGCGGTACCTGCGGTCCCTGGACCGAACGGTCGCGGTCCCCGACGTCAGTTGACGGTCATCGGGGCGGCGAACTGGCGCAGCGGGACCGGTACGGCGCCGAGCGTCTGCAGCAAGGTCAGTTCCCGGCGCAGTAGCCGGGACTCGGCGGCCAGCCGGCGGCGCGTCGCGGACTCGGCGAGCAGGGACTGGCGGTCTTCGGTGGTGAGCAGAGCGGCGGACGCCACCAGGTAGGACAGCGCCGTCGGGTCGCCGGTGACCGCATGGAGCAGTACAGCGGTCTCCGCATCGACGGACGGCTCCCCGCCTCCGCCCCCTCCGGCGCTCAGGTCCGCGACCTCGGCGACATACCGGGTGAACAGGTCACGCACGTTGCGGGACAGGACACCCATGGAGCCGCGGGCGACGGAGGCGACCATCTCGTCCAGCCCGGCGTCGTGGGCGCCCGGCACGACCAGCCCGGTCGGGGCGATGATGCCGTCGTGGTCGCCGGCGGCCTCCTCGGCCATCTCCTCGTCGACCAGCCACTCGACCTCCGCCTGCAGGTAGGGGGGATCCTCGCTGACGACCACGTCGAGCAGCCGGAAGCGTTCGCCGCCGACGGTCACGACCCGGAAACCACCGTCGGGTTGCGGGCGCACGGCCTGGACCCGGGCGGTGCAGCCGATGTCGTAGAGCGCCGCGGCGGGGGAGACCTGCTCGACCTCCCAGCCCTGCCGGATGGCGACCACACCGAAGAACCGCCGGTCACCGGCCTCCGGTAGGGCCAGCAGGTCATGCATCAGGCGGCGGTAGCGCGGCTCGAAAATCTGCAGCGGCAGGACGATGCCGGGGAACAGGGGCGTCCCGAGCGGGAACAACGGGATCAGCTCGCCCATCCTGCGAGCCTACGGGGCGCGTCGGGTGGACGCCGGGGCGCTGGCTACCCTGGAGATTCGCCGTCGCACCACACCATGGCTCCTCCTCCCCACCACTCCGGAGGCATCCCGTGCTCGCCCGCATCGACCTTCGTGGATCCGCCCTGCCGGGGGCCCGTGAGCTCGCCGGTCTACTGCCCCGGGCCGGTACCGACATCGACTCGGTCATGGCCACTGTCCGTCCGCTGTGCGAGGACGTCCGCATCCGCGGTGCACAGGCCGTCCGGGAGATCACCGCCCGGCTCGACGGCGTCGACTCCGTCGACTTCGCGGTGCCGCAGGAGGCCCTCGACCGGGCGCTGGCCGAGTGCGACCCGACGCTGCGGGCCGCCCTCGAGGAGGCGATCAGCCGGGTGCGGCGGGTGCACTCCGACCAGCGGCGCACCGACGTCATCACCCAGGTCGTGCCCGGCGGCACCGTCACCGAGCGCTGGGTGCCGGTGCGGCGGGTCGGGCTCTACGTACCCGGCGGGCTGGCGCCGCTGCTGTCCAGCGTGGTCATGAACGTGGTCCCCGCCCAGATCGCCGGCGTGGAGTCGATCGCCGTCGCCTCACCTCCTCAGCGCGACCACGGTGGCCTGCCCGACCCGGGCGTGCTCGCCGCCTGCGCCCTGCTGGGCGTGACCGAGGTCTATGCGGTCGGGGGGGCCCAGGCCGTCGCGGTCTTCGGTTACGGCGCCGGTTCCTGCGAGCCGGTGGACATGGTCACCGGCCCGGGCAACGTCTACGTGACGGCGGCCAAGCGGCTGCTGCGCGGCCGGATCGGCATCGACTCCGAGGCGGGCCCGACCGAGGTCGCGATCCTGGCCGACGACACCGCCGACCCCGCGCACGTGGCGGCCGACCTGATCAGCCAGGCCGAGCACGACCCGCTGGCCGGCGCCGTCCTGGTCACCGACAGCGAGGCGCTCGCCGACGCCGTCCTGGAGCTGGTCCCCGGCCAGGTCGCGGCCACCAAGCACTCCGACCGGATCAGCACCGCCCTCGACGGCACCCAGTCGGGCATCGTCCTGGTCGACGACATCGACGCCGGGCTGCGCGTCGTCGACGCCTACGCCGCCGAGCACCTGGAGATCCAGACCCGCGAGCCCCGGGAGGTCGCGGCACGGGTCCGCAACGCCGGGGCGATCTTCGTCGGCGCCTGGTCGCCGGTGTCCCTGGGCGACTACTGCGCCGGCTCCAACCACGTCCTCCCCACCGGCGGGTGCGCGCGGTTCTCCAGCGGGCTGTCGGTGCAGTCGTTCCTGCGCGGCATCCACGTCGTGGAGTACGACCAGCGGGCCCTGGCGGAGGTAGCCGGGCACATCGACGCACTCGCCGGTGCCGAGGACCTGCCCGCGCACGCGGCCGCCGTCCGGGTGCGTCAGCGCTGATGGCATCACTCGACCAGCTCCCGCTGCGGCCGGAGCTGCAGGGGCGCACGCCGTACGGGGCCCCGCAGCTGCCGGCCACCTATCGGCTGAACACCAACGAGAACCCGTATCCGCTACCGGCGGAGCTGCTCGCCGACCTGGGCGCGGCGCTCGGGCACGCCGCCCTGGAGCTCAACCGCTACCCGGACCGGGACGCGGTCGCGCTGCGCACCGACCTGGCCAGGTACCTGAGTCGCACCAGCGGCGAGGCCATCAGGCCCGAGCAGGTGTGGGCGGCCAACGGCTCCAACGAGGTGCTGCAGCAGGTCCTGCAGGCCTTCGGGGGCGCCGATCGCACGGCGCTGGGCTTCACGCCGTCCTACTCGATGCACCCGATCATCTGCGCCGGCACGGGCACCGCCTGGGTCGACGGGCACCGCAGGGCCGACTTCACCATCGACGCCGAGGCGGCCGCGGCGCAGGTTCGTGAGGTCCGCCCGGACGTCGTCTTCGTCACGAGCCCGAACAACCCGACGGGCACCGCCGTCGCGCTGGAGACCGTCGAGGCCCTCTACGACGCGACAGGGGGCGTCCTCGTCGTCGACGAGGCGTATGAGGAGTTCGCCCGCGCCGGGACGCCGTCGGCGCTCAGCCTGCTGGCCGGCCGGCCGCGGCTGATCGTCAGCCGGACGATGAGCAAGGCGTTCGGCATGGCCGGGCTGCGGCTTGGCTACCTGGCCGCCGATCCTGCCGTCGTCGACGCGCTGCAGCTGGTCCGGCTGCCGTACCACCTCAGCTCGCTCACCCAGGCCGCCGCGCGGACAGCGCTCGCGCACACCGACGCGCTGCTGGCCACGGTCGATGCGGTCAAAACCCAGCGCGACCGGATCGTGGCCGCGCTGCCGGCGATGGGCCTCAGCAGCGTGCCCAGCGACGCCAACTTCGTGCTGTTCGGGCACTTCGCCGACGCGCATGCGGCGTGGCAGGCGCTGCTGGACCGCGGCGTGCTGGTCCGCGACGTCGGCCTGCCCGGCTGGCTGCGGGTGACCGCGGGCACCGAGGAGGAGACGGGAGCGTTCCTCACCGCGCTGGGTGAGGTCGCGCGGGATCAGCGCCCCACTCTGGGAGAATGACCCTATGAGCCGTACTGCACGTGTCGAACGCGCGACCAGCGAGACCAAGCTGGTCGTCGAGCTGAACCTCGACGGCACCGGGTCCAGCGCGATCAGCACGGGCGTGGGCTTCTACGACCACATGCTCACCGCACTGTCCAAGCACAGCGGCATCGACATCTCGGTGCAGGCCGACGGCGACCTGCACATCGATGCCCACCACACGGTGGAGGACGTCGCGATCGCCCTCGGCCAGGCCTTCGCCGAGGCACTGGGCGACAAGCGGGGCATCACCCGCTACGGCGACGCCACGATCCCGATGGACGAGGTGCTCGCGCAGGCCGCCGTCGACCTTTCCGGGCGGCCGTACTTCGTGCACTCCGAGCCCGAGAACATGACGCCGATGATCGGGCCGGACTACCCGACGAGCCTCACCAAGCACGTGCTCGAGTCCTTCGCGTTCAACGCGCGGATCAGCCTGCACGTGCGGGTGCTCTACGCCGGCCGCGACGCCCACCACATCGTCGAGGGCCAGTTCAAGGCCCTCGCGCGGGCACTGCGCCAGGCGGTCGCGATCGACCCCCGGGTCACCGACGTCCCGTCCACCAAGGGCGCCCTGTAACCGTGGGCACGGCACGCTCGTGAACTTCGGTCTGGTCCTGCTGGTGCTGGGCGGCTTCCTGCTCGGCGGTGCGTGGAGCATCTGGCGGTCCGACGACGACACCAAGGGGCGCACCGGCCCGCAGGTGGCGATCGCCGTCGTCCTGCTGGTGTCCGCGGTGCTCGCCAGCGCGTCCGGCATCTTGCGTCTGGTCTGAGCGACCGTCCCGGTCCTCGCACACACCGGCGAGGCGGCGCATGTCGCTCCGCCGGTGGCTCCGGGCCCCGGCGGGAGGGTCTCTCGCATGCGGCGGCGTGTGCGTACGAAGAGTAAGCAAAGTAACACTCATGGGTGACCTGCACGTTCACGTCTGGGCGTGTTTCACGGGTTGACGGTGACGGATTGCCAATGTTCAGTCACATATCAGTAACGACTTGTGACTCGATGCCGGGAGCCGTGCACGCCGACGACGGCGCCGCCCGACCCCCTTCCTTGCATTCCGGAAGGCCTTCCCATGCTGCCTGCCCGTGGACGCCCGCGGACGGCTCCCTCCCACGCCCCCCAGTGGGTGCCGTCGTGACCTCGCTGCTGGATCCGGCCGACAGGGGTGTCGTCTTCGTCGACCCGCACCCGAGCGGCCACACGCTGGTGCAGCTGCCCACGGGCCACCGAAGGGTGCAGCCGGGTGTCACGGCCAGGCGCCGGGCCGCCCCTGCGAGGGGGGCTCGTCGTGTGGGATGGCTGAGCATGCACCTGCTCATTGCCGCCGGGCCCCTCGCCCTGTGCGTACCGCAGATCAAGCCCGGCCGGGGCTTCCTCATCGACCTCTCGGTCGCCCTGGGATTCGTGGCGCTGTCGGTGCTCGGCCTGCAGTTCGCGCTCGCCGCCCGGTTCTCCCGGAGCTCGGCGCCGTTCGGGATCGACGTCGTTCTGACCTACCACCGGCAGATCTCCTTCCTGGGGGTGACGGCGGCATTCGCGCACCCGGTACTGCTGTTCGTCGCCGACGACCGGTACTGGGCGCTGCTGAATCTCGCGCACCTGCCGCTGCGCGCCACGCTGGCCTGGCTCGCCGTGACGGCGCTCGGGCTGCTCATGGTGACGTCGATCTGGCGGCGGGCGCTGCGGCTGAGCTACCAGGCGTGGCACGTCCTGCACTCGGCGCTGGGCGTCTTCATCGTGCTGGCGGCCCTGGGCCACGGCTTCATGGTCGATTACTACTTCAGCGCGCCGCTGGTCCGTGGGGTCTGGATCGTCTACACGGCCGCCTTCCTGTGGCTCGCGGTCTGGGTGCGGATTGTCAAGCCGCTGCGCCTGGGCCTGCGGCCGTGGCGGGTGGTGGAGCTCTGGCCGGAGCCGGGCGGCAGTCTCACGCTCGGCCTGGAGCCGGTCTTCCGTCAGGCGGGGCAGGGATTCTCGTTCCGCGCCGGCCAGTTCGCCTGGATCCTGCCGAGCCGGAGCCCGTTCACCCCGACCTACCACCCGTTCTCCATCTCCTCGAGCGCGTTGGCCCCGCGGGTGGAGTTCACGATCAAGCAGGTCGGCGACTTCACCGGAGCGATGCGGAAGCTCCGGGTGGGCGACCGCGTCTACATGGATGGGCCCCACGGGTCGTTCACCCTGGAGAGCCACCCGGGCATGGGCTACGTGTTCGTGGGGGCAGGGGTCGGCGTGACGCCCTTCTTGTCGATGCTGGCCACGCTGGCCGACCAGGGCGACCAGCGACCGTGCTGGCTCTTCCTGGGGAACCGGCACGAGGGCCAGGTCACCGGCATCCGCCAGCTCGGCCGCCTGCAGGGTCGGCTCAACCTGCGCGTGGTCCACGTCATCAGCCGGCCATCGGCTCAGTGGAACGGCGAGCGGGGGCGCGTCGACGCCGAGCTGCTCGACCGGCACCTGCCGCTGGAGCGCCGCTCGCTGGAGTACTTCATCTGTGCCGGCGGGGAGATGGTCCGCTCGGTCGAGACGGACCTTCAGGACCTGGGTATCCCCGGCGACAACATCCACAGCGAACAGTTCGGAATGGTCTGACATGCGTGCTACGGAAGCCACCTCGGCCGCCCTCATGACGAGCGTGGTCCTGCTCGCCCTCTGCGTCCTCTGGGCGATCGTCCAAGGCTGAATGCCGGCAGTCGCCGCTCCGTTCTGCGCGTGATCGCGGACGGGCTCGCACTCGCTAGCGTGGCGCGTGTGATGGCGTCGTCGTGCGGCCGACCGGTCACAGCACCGCAGGTGGCGACGTGCAGCCTCGTGGCCGAGCCGCGACCACGCGCCGCCGCCTGCCGCTGGCCGAGCCCGTGAACGGCAGGCAGCCGCGCGACGACGACGGCGTCGCCGGCCGGGTGACCGACCAGGCCGAGGAGTGCTTCCTCGAGATGGTGACGGCCGACCCCACGGTGGCGGCGGTCCTCGAACGCGCGCCGGCGCTCGGCGTCGGCGACTGGTGGCTGACCGCCGGGATCCTCTTCCAGACGGTGTGGAACACCGTGACCGGGCGACAAGCCGGCACCGGTATCCGGGACGCCGACTTCTTCTACTTCGACGAGGACACGTCCTGGGACGCCGAGGACGACGTCATCCGGGCCGGGGCGGCGCTGTTCGCCGACCTGCCGGTGCCGGTGGAGATCCGCAACGAGGCGCGGGTGCACCTCTGGTACGCCGACCGGTTCGGCACGCCCGCCCCCGCGTTCCGGGACTGCGCCGACGCCATCGACAACTTCGCGGCGGTCTGCTGCTGCTACGGCGTGACGGTGGACGGGGACGGGCGGTTCAGGGTCTACGCGCCGCACGGCTTCGACGACCTGTTCTCGCTGACGGTGCGGCCCAACCGGCGGCTGGCCCCTCGGCACGTCTACGAGGCCAAGACCGAGCGGTGGCAGCAGCAGTGGCCCGAGCTCACCGTGCTGCCGTGGGAGGACGGGCGAGCAGCGACCCCGCACGCCTGAGGGGACCTACGTCAGAGCGGACCGGGGATGAGGATCTCGGTGCCGTCGGGTCGGTAGGTGCGCCATCGGCCGTCGGATGGTCATTCCACCCGAACCCGTGGTCAACCTTGCGGTGGTGTCGTCCGCAGACCAACGCCGAGTTCTCCAGTGATGTCTCGTCGTCGTCGAGCAGCCACCCGAGGGGGACGGCGACCTGTTCGGTGGTCACCCGGCCCTCGGCGAACGCCGCCGCCATCACAGGCAGGCGCTCAACGCGCGACGTTGCCGACGATCTGGGCGATCACCGCCGCGAGAGACGGGCATGCTCCGCAACCAGGACCGCATGGTCTGCAGCCCGTCGTGCTCGTGACATCACCGACTCGGACCGTCCGGACGAGCAAGGCGTCGATCCGGTTTCGCGCAGCGACCACCTCCGACGTCCCGTACAGCCCACCTCTCGCACCCAGCGCGAACAGATCATCGGCGTCCAGGACCTCGAGGGCGTCCAGCGCGGACTGCAACTCGCCCACTGTCGCCCCCCCGGCTCATCGAACATGTGCACGAAGCACATCGCGGGAGGCGGCCCGGGACAATGTGAATCCCCAGGCCAATCGCACGATTCGGTTGCTAGGTCGGCATGTCGGGAACAGCGGCGGCGCCGTCCTCGCTGGTGGGTAGCGTGGGCAGCGTGAAGAAGGTCGTCATCCTCGACTACGGGTCGGGCAACCTACGCTCCGCCGAGCGGGCGCTGGCCCGTGTAGGCGCCGACGTCACCGTGACCGCGGACGCACCGGCGGCCCTCGAGGCCGACGGGCTCGTCGTCCCCGGCGTGGGCGCCTTCGCCGCCTGCATGGCCGGGCTGCGTGCCGTCGACGGACCGAAGATCATCGGCCGCCGGCTCGCCGGCGGTCGCCCGGTCCTCGGCATCTGCGTCGGCATGCAGATCCTCTTCGAGCGGGGCGTGGAGCACGGGCACGACGCCGAGGGCTGCGGCGAGTGGCCCGGTGTCGTCGAGCCGCTGAAGGCGCCGGTGCTCCCGCACATGGGCTGGAACACCGTCGACGCCCCCGCGGGCACCGTGCTGTTCGACGGCCTGGCCGGCGAGCGCTTCTACTTCGTGCACTCGTACGGCGTCCGCGAGTTCCCGCTCGCCGCCGACGGCCCGCCGAGCCCGCTGGCCAAGCCGAAGGTCACCTGGGCCGAGCACGGCGACCGGTTCGTCGCCGGCGTGGAGAACGGGCCGCTCTCGGCAACCCAGTTCCACCCCGAGAAGAGCGGCGACGCCGGGGCCCAGTTGCTGACCAACTGGCTGAACACGCTCCACTGACCTGCCCTCGGGCGTCAGAGCCCTCACCTAGGGTGACGCGGTGCCTGCCGAGCGTTCCGGGAGGGGACGGCGCCGGACTCGGCGGCCCGGCCGCCTGCCCAGCCTGATCCTGGTCGCCCTGCTGCTGGGTCTGGTGGCGTGGAGCGTCGCCGCGCTGCAGCCGCCGGCGCCGAAGCCGGTCGACGCGCCGGTCGGTGAGTTCAGCGCCGCCCGAGCGTTCGAGCATGTGCAGCAGATCGCCGCGGAGACGCACGTGGCCGGCAGCGCCGCCGACGACCGGGTGGTCGAGGGTCTTGTCGCCACCCTCACCGGCCTGGGTCTGGACACCCGGGTGCAGAACTCGGTGGGCGCCTGGCAGTACGGGGCCGGCTCCACCGAGATGGCACGGGTGCGCAACGTCGTCGCGTTCCTGCCCGGCAGCGACCCGACCGGCCGGCTGTTCCTGATGGCCCACCACGACTCCGTGGAGACCGGCCCGGGTGGGTCCGACGACGCCGCCGGGGTGTCGGCGCTGCTGGAGTCCGTGCGCGCCCTGGCCGCCGGCCCGCGGCTGCGCAACGACGTCGTCGTCGTCCTCACCGACGCGGAGGAGGCCTGCCTCTGCGGCGCCGAGGCGTTCACCGCCTCCCACCCCCTCGCCGCAGGCGGTGGCGTGGTGCTGAACTTCGAGGCCCGCGGCACCAGTGGGCCGCCGATCATGTTCGAGACCTCGCGCGGCAACGCCGGCCTCGCCGATGCCTTCGCCGACGCGGCGCCGCACCCGGTGGCCAGCAGTTTCGCCGTCGAGGTCTACCGGGCGCTGCCCAACGACACCGACTTCAGCGTGCTGCTCGCCGACGGTCACTTCACCGGGTTGAACACCGCCTTCATCGACGGCGCCGCCGCGTATCACACCCCGCAGGACCTGCCGGGGCGGCTGGACCGGCGTTCCCTGCAGGCGCTCGGGGACAACGCGCTGGCCGTGGCCCGTGAGCTCGGGGGCCGCGACCTCGGCCCGCTGTCGGCAGTCGGTGCCGACGACGCCTCGTACTTCCCCGTGCTCGGCCGGCTGGTGCGCTACCCCGGCAAGCTGGTCTGGCCGCTCGCGGGGATGGCGCTGCTCGGCGTCGCCGTCCTGGCCCTGGTCCTCCCCCGACGCGGGATCAGTTCCCTGCGCCGGACGGCGGCCGGCACCGCGCTGGCCCTCGTGCCGTTCGCTCTCGCGCCGCTGGCCGCCCAGGGGCTGTGGTCGGTGCTGGTGCTGATCCGCCCCGACTACGGCTCCATGCTCGACCCGTGGCGGCCGGGCTGGTACCGGCTGGCCACGGTCGCGGTGGTCGCCGCGGTCGTGCTGATCTGGTATGCGTCCCTGCGCCGCCGGATCGGTGCCGCGCCGCTGGCCGCAGGGAGTCTCGTCTGGCTGGCCGTCCTCGCCGCCGTGCTGGCCGCCGTCGCGCCCGGTGGGTCCTACCTCGCGGCCTGGCCGGCGTTGGCAGGCGCGTTCGCCGGGATCCTGTCCGCGGTCACCGACAACCGCGGAGTGCGGCTGGGAGCCGCCCTGGTGGCGGGTGCGGTCGCCGTCGTCGTGCTGGCGCCCACGGTCGCGCTGTTCTTCCCCGCGCTCGGTCTGCGGACCAGCGCTGCGCCGTCCTTCGTCGCCACGCTGCTGGTGGTGGCGCTGCTGCCCGCAGTCGAGCTGCTCTTCGCCGATCCCGACGGTGAGCAGCGGCGGGGGGCGTGGCTCGCCAGCGCCGCCGTCCCGGGCGCCGCCGTCGTCCTCGCCGCGGCCTGCGCAGCGGTCGGCCTGTCGGGCGACCGCTTCGACGCCGCACACCCAGTGCCGAGTCAGCTGGTCTACGCGCTCGACGGTGACACCGGACGAGCCTGGTGGGCCAGCACGGAGGCCGACCCCGGCGCGTACACGGCGCGCTACGTCGACGGCCGCGAGACCCTGCCGGTCGACTTCCCCTACCTGGCCGGGAAGGACGTCGCGACCGGTCCCGCCGAGGCCGCGGACCTCCCTGCGCCCGCAGTCGCGGTGGTGTTGGACGGGCTCACCGGTGGCAAGCGGCAGATCACCGTGCGGATCACCCCGCAGCGGCCCGGCGTCCGACTGCTGGTGCTCGACCTGAGCGTCGACCGCGGCACGGTGACCGCCGCCCAGGCCGCCGGCCGGACAGTGCCCGACGCGGCGCTCGGCGAGGACCACCTCTGGATCACCTTCCACGCCCCGCCGGTGGGCGGGCTGCAGGCCACGTTCACCGTCGACGGCGACGGGCCGGTGGACCTGCGGGTCATCGACGGCAGCGACGGGCTGTCCGGGCTGCCGGGCTTCCAGGCCCGTCCGGAGGGCGTGGACGCGGCCGGCACGCACAGCTCCGACCTCGTCCTGGTGTCGGCGACGACCCCGCTGGGCTGAGCGGGGTCACCACCGGCCGCGGTGCACGACCTCCTCGACGCCGCGCCGGCCCCGCCGAAGTGACGGCGACCGGCGGTCCTCGGCGCCGGGGTAGCCGACGGACACGCAGCCGACCGGCCGGTGGCTGCCCGGGACGCCGAACGCGTCCCGGAACGCCGCGACCCGCTCCGGCGGTATGCCGAAGAAGCACGCGCCCAGGCTCTCGTCGACGGCCGTCAGCAGCATGAGGAGCGCCGCCATGCCGGCGTCGACGTCCCAGTACGGCACCGGCCAGCGGGACTCGTCGCGGTCGGTCCAGCCCTTGTCCGGCTCCGCGTACCGCTCCAGGTAGGCGCTCTTGTCCGACATCGGCACGATCAGCAGCGGCGCGCGGCGCATCCGGGTGAGCCAGCCGTCGGGGGTGCCGCCGTCGGTCGTCGCCGCCCAGAACCGGTCGCGCTCCTCAGGCGTCTCCAGGACCAGGAAGGCCCAGCCCTGGCTGAAGCCGGCCGACGGTGCCCGGATGGCGTGCTCGAGCAGTCGCTCCCGCACCTCGGGTGCGACCGGCCGGTCGGGGTCGTAGTCGCGCACCATGCGCCGCCGTCGGACGACGTCCGCGAATTCCATGCGGGTCACCCTGCCCGAGCCCTGCGACGGCCGGCCGGCCGGGCGTCCTTAGGCTGGTCACCGTGCCGAAGCTGCAGCTGCTCCCCGCCGTCGACGTCGCCGACGGCCAGGCCGTCCGCCTGGTGCAGGGAGAGGCCGGCAGTGAGACCTCCTACGGCGACCCCCTCGAGGCGGCGATGGCCTGGCAGCGGGACGGCGCCGAGTGGGTGCACCTCGTCGACCTCGATGCGGCGTTCGGTCGCGGCAGCAACCGCGAGCTGCTGGCCCGGGTGGTTGGCGAGCTCGACGTCGACGTGGAGCTGTCCGGGGGCATCCGCGACGACGAGTCGCTCGCCGCGGCCCTGGCCACCGGCTGCCGCCGGGTGAACCTCGGCACCGCCGCGCTCGAGTCGCCGGAGTGGTGCGCCGGCGCGATCGCCGAGTACGGCGACCGGATCGCCGTCGGCCTGGACGTGCGGGGCACCCGGCTGGCTGCGCGGGGCTGGACCCAGGAGGGCGGCGAGCTCTACGAGACCCTGGCCCGCCTCGACGCCGAGGGTTGCGCCCGCTACGTGGTCACCGACATCACCAAGGACGGCACGCTGCGCGGGCCCAACCTGGACCTGCTGCGCGAGGTGTGCGCCGCGACGCCGCGCCCCGTGATCGCCTCCGGCGGGGTCAGCTCGCTCGACGACATCCGGGCGCTGGCCGGGCTCACCGCCGTGGGGGTCGAGGGCGCCATCGTCGGAAAGGCCCTGTACGCAGGCGCGTTCACGCTCCCCGAGGCGCTCCGGGTCACCGTGGAGACCACCCGGTGAACGGGGTGACGCACATCAACTCCGGCGCCCCCTGGGAGGGGATCGTCGGGTACAGCCGCGTCGTCGTCCGCGGCGACGCCGCCTGGGTGAGCGGCACGACCTCGACGGTGGACGGCGTGGTGACCCACCTCGGGGACGCCGGCGCGCAGGCCCGCCAGGCGCTGGTGATCGTGCGTGAGGCCCTCGAGCGGGCCGGCTTCACCCTCGCCGACGTCGTCCGCACCCGGATGTTCGTCACCGACATCTCCCGCTGGGAGGAGATCGGCCGGGCCCACGGGGAGTTCTTCGGCGACGTCCGGCCGGCCACCTCGATGGTGCAGGTGGCCGCCCTCATCGACCCGGCGATGCTGGTGGAGATCGAGGCCGACGCAGTGCGCGGAGCGGGCGCGTGAGTCTGTCGGTGCGGGTCATCCCGTGCCTGGACGTCGACGCCGGCCGGGTCGTCAAGGGCGTGAACTTCGTCGACCTGCGCGACGCCGGTGACCCGGTGGAGATGGCTCGGGTGTACGACGCCGAGGGCGCCGACGAGCTGACCTTCCTCGACATCACCGCCAGCTCCGGTGACCGCGCCACCACCTACGACGTGGTCAGCCGGACGGCGGAGAGCGTCTTCATCCCGCTGACCGTGGGCGGTGGCGTGCGCAGTGCCGAGGACGTCAACCGGCTGCTGCGGGCGGGTGCGGACAAAGTCGCGGTCAACACCGCTGCCGACGCCCGACCGGAGCTGATCGCCGAGATCGCCGACCGGTTCGGCAACCAGGTGCTGGTGCTGTCGCTGGACGCGCGGCGGTGCCGGGACGGGGCGACCACCGACTCCGGGTTCGAGATCACCACGCACGGCGGACGGCGCGGCACCGGCCGGGACGCCGTCGAGTGGGCGGTGCAGGCCGC
>JAOPWM010000076.1 GCA_025965695.1 Blastococcus sp. | reverse complement strand
CTGGTAACGTGCCTTCTGCGCCGCGCGGGAGCGGGGCGCAGCGGAACGAGCCCCCGTAGCTCAGGGGATAGAGCACTGCCCTCCGGAGGCAGGGGCGCAGGTTCGAATCCTGCCGGGGGCACCCACGCCCAGGCTCGCACCGCCGCGGTCCCGCACCGCGCACCATCGACGCTCTCCGTCCTCGCGCTCGGTGCCCACTCCCGCGGCAGCCCCGGCTGGCCCGATGACCCGGCCACGGTGACCGAGGCACGGCAGCACCCGGAGGTGTTCGCCCACAAGGGCGTCGGGGGCGTGGCCGCCTACCAGCAGGTGATCATCGAGAAGCTCGACCGCAAGCCCGCGGTGATCGGGCACTCCTTCGGCGGGCCGCTGGCCCAGATCCTGGCCGGCCGGGGACTGTCGGCAGCGACCGTGGCCATCGACCCTGCTCCCTCCCGCGGCGTCCTCCCCCTGCCGGTGTCGGCGCTCAAGGCCTCGGCCGCGGTGCTCACCAACCCGGCCAACCGGAGGCGCGCGGTGGCGCTGACCTACGAGCAGTTCCGCTACGGCTTCGCCAACGCGGTGAGCGAGGAGGAGGCACAGGGGTTGTACGAGACCTACTCGGTGGCCGGTTCAGGGGTGCCGATCTTCCAGGCGGCCTTCGCCAACATCAACCCGCGCACCGAGGCGAAGGCCGACAACCGCAACCCGCAGCGCGGCCCGATGCTCGTGGTGTCCGGCGAGCGGGACCACCAGGTCCCGTGGGCCATCGCCAAGGCCACCTTCGACCGGCAGCAGGAGAACCAGAACCCGACCGAGATCGTCGAGGTCCCCGGGCGGGGACACTCGCTGATCATCGACGCCGGCTGGCAGCAGGTCGCCCAGCTCTCGCTGGACTTCATCCGCCGGTACGTCTGACGGCGCGGTCGAGGGCCTCAGACCTCGCGGACCTGACCGCCCTCGACCACCAGGCGCCGGGTGGTGTGCACCGCCTCGAGCATGCGGCGGTCATGGGTCACCAGCAGCAACGTCCCCGCGTAGCCGGCCAGCGCCTCCTCCAACTGCTCGATCGCCGGGAGGTCCAGGTGGTTGGTCGGCTCGTCGAGGACCAGCACGTTGACCCCCCGGGCCTGCAGCAGCGCCAGCGCGGCGCGGGTGCGCTCGCCCGGGGACAGCGTCGCCGCGGGACGCACCACGTGGTCCGCGCGCAGTCCGAATTTGGCCAGCAGCGTGCGGACCTCGGCGTCGGGCAGGTCGGGCACCTCCGCGCCGAACGCCGCCGACAGCGGCTCCTCGCCCAGGAACAGGCCGCGGGCCTGGTCCACCTCGCCCAGTCGCACCCCGGAGCCGAGCGAGGCCGCACCGGCCGCCAGCGGGGCCCGCCCGAGCAGCGCGGCCAGCAGGGTGGTCTTGCCCGCGCCGTTCGCCCCGGTGATCGCCAGCCGGTCGCCCCAGTCCACCTGCAGGTCCACCGGGCCCAGCCGGAAGTCCCCGTGCCGCACGAGCGCCCCGCGCAGCGTGGCCACGACCGCGCCGGCCCGGGGGGCAGCCGCGATCTCCATCTGCAGCTGCCACTCCTTGCGCGGCTCCTCGACCACCTCCAGCCGCTCGATCCGCCGTTCGGTCTGCCGGGCCTTGGCCGCCTGCTTCTCCGAGGACGCCCGGTCCCGGGCCTTGATGTGCTTGTCGCCGTCCTTCTGCTTCTTGATCGAGTCCCGGACGCCCTTGGCCATCCAGTTGCGCTGCATGCGGGCACGGCCCTCCAACCCGACCCTGGTGTCGGAGTACTCCTCGTACTCCTCGCGCGCGTGCCGGCGGGCCACCTCGCGCTCGACCAGGTACGCCTCGTAGCCACCGTCGTGCACCCGGACCAACTGCTGGGCGAGGTCCAGCTCGACGACCCGGGTGACGGTCCGCGCCAGGAACTCCCGGTCGTGGCTGACCACCACCACGCCGGTCCGCAACCCGGTGACGAAGCGTTCCAGCTGGTCCAGGCCCGCGAGGTCCAGGTCGTTGGTCGGCTCGTCGAGCAGCAGGACGTCGTATCGGGAGAGCAGCAGCGCGGCCAGCCCGACGCGCGCGGCCTGACCACCGGACAGGCCCGTGGTGGTGGCGTCCAGGGCGACCCCGGGTGCGACCTCGGCGACGACCTCGGCGGCCCGCTCCTCGAAGTCGGCGCCGCCGAGGGCGAGCCAGCGCTCGAGGGCGTCCCCGTAGGCGTCGTCGGCGCCCGGAAGGCCCGCGGTGAGCTCCTCCGTGGCGGTGTCCATCGCCTTCTGCGCGGCGGCCACGCCGGTCCGCCGGGCGAGCGCCGCGAGCACGGTCTCACCCGGACGCCGCTCGTGCTCCTGCGGCAGGTAACCGAGCGTGGCCGAGGGCGGGCTCACGACGACGGTGCCCGCCTCGGCCGGGATGTCGCCGGACAGCGTGCGCAGCAGGGTGGATTTGCCCGCGCCGTTGACGCCGACCAACCCCACGACATCGCCGGGCGCGACCACGAGATCGAGGTCGGAGAACAGCACGCGGGCGCCGTGTCCGGCCGCCAGTCCGCGCGCGACAAGGGTGGCGCTCACCAGCACAGCGTCCCATCCGCCTGTTGATCATCGTCCCCGTGCGCGGGACACGGCCGGGCACGCCGCGTCACCCGACCCGCAGACGATGATCAACTCGGGGTCGGCGTCAGGGCCGGCCGTCGTCCTCGGGCTTGTCGAGGACGTCGTCGGCCAGCTCGTCGAGCATCCCCTCGAACGGATTGTCGTCCTCCCCGGCCGGGCGGCGCCGGACCAGCCACGGCTGGAGGTGGTCGTAGCCGCGCACCGAGAGCCGCCGCAGCGGCCGCACCCGGTACCCCGGTATACCGCGCAGTTGCTGGGCGAGATCGCGATCGACGAGCACCGTCCCCGGCCGGGCGATCGAGGTCAGCCGGCTGGCCAGGTTGACGACGGGCGAGTAGACGTCACCGAGGCGCGTCAGGACCGGCCCGTAGGCAGCACCGACGCGCAGGGGCGGCCGGTCCTCGGACGCCCACGCCTCGGGCAGTTCCAGCCCGATCTCCACGGCGTCCACAGCGCCGGCGGCGGTGAACAGCACGCCGTCCCCCACGGTCTTGACGACCCGGCCATGGTGCCGGGCGATCACCTCGGCCGCGATGCTCTCGAAGTCCTCGATCATCGCGCCCAGCTCGCGCCCGCCCATGCCGCGGCTCCGGGAGGTGTAGCCGACCAGGTCGGCGAACCCGACCGCCAGTTCCCGGCGGTCGCCCGGCCCGGCGGTGGCCGCGAGCAGTCGGTCGGCGTTCGCCGCGAGATGCCGCCGCCAGACGTAGTCCTGCACCTCGCGCAGCCGGGGCAGCAACGCCCGGGCGGCCTCGACCGCCTCCTCCGCCGACGCGCCGGGGCGGTCGTCGGGGCCGGCCGCGCGGGAGAGCGCGTCGGCGAGCATGTCGGTCTGCCAGTCGGCCAGGCGCGACAGCGACTGCCCCATCGCCCGTGCGATCGAGGCCTCGTTCTCCGGCCCGACGAACCCGGAGTCGATGAGGGTCGAGAGCACGCCGAGCGCCTGGACGTCGGCATCGGTGAAGGCGGGGTCGTCGTCCGCGGCGTCGGGGAAACCGAGGGCCCGCCAGAGCCGCTGCGTGCGCTCGGGCGCCATCCCCGACAGCTCGGCCACCTGCAGCCGGGTGTAGCGCCGCGGCCCGTGGAGCAGCAGCCGCTCGAGCGCCTCGCGGGCGTCGGCGACCGCGCCCTCCCCGGGCTCCTCCATGCCTGCCGTCGGCCTCAGCCGGTGGTGTGCACGACGAGCACGTCGCACTCCGACCGGCGGGTGGCGTCGGCCGGCACGGAGCCGAGCAGCCGCCCCTTGATGCCGGCCAGGCCCCGGTTCCCGACGACGAGCAGGTCCGCGTTCTCGCGCCGCACGACGTCCAGCAGCACCTCGACCGGCGAGCCCTGCACCGCCACGGTCCTCACCTTGTTGGCGCCCGCGGCACCGGCCCGCTCGGACGCCGTCCGCACGGTGTCCTCGGCCGGATGGGAGCCCACGATCTGGTAGGCCTCGTCGCGCAGGACGTCCTGCGCCTGGGCCGTCTCCCGGTCGTCGGCCTCCGTCGGCAGGTAGGCGCAGGCGATGACGAGGGTTGCGCCGCAGGCTCCGGCCAGGGCGCCGGCGCGGGCCACGGCCCGCAGGGAGGACTCCGACCCGTCGGTGCCGACGACGACCGTGCGGTAGGTGTTCGCGGTCTCGCTCACGGTGGGCACTCTATGTGAGGCGTGTGCCGGTGGTCACCCCGAGATCATCCGCACCGGTGCCGTGCGACCGGCGAGCACCGCCACCCCCGCGAGCAGCACCGGGAGGAGGGCCAGTGCGGCGCCCAGGCCGACGAGTTCGGCCAGGCCCCCGATCACCGGTGGCCCGAGCAGGAAGCCGACGTAACCGGGAGTGCTCACCGCGGCCAGTGCCGGCCCGGGCTCGGGGTCGTCGCCCGCGGCCGCACTGAAGACGAGCGGCACGACGCAGGCCAGCCCCAGCCCCAGACCCGCGAAACCGAGGACGACGGCCGGCACCGACGGCACCAGGACGACGACCAGGCCACCGGCGAGAGCGACGAGGGCCGAGACGCGGACGGCCCGGACCCGGCCCCAGGCCGCCACCAGCCGGTCCCCCACCAGCCGGCCGGCGACCATCGTCAGGCTGAAGGCGGTGAACGCCAGCCCCGCCGTCCCTTCCCCCGCGTCCATTTCCTGCCGGAGGTAGACCGCGCTCCAGTCGGCGACCGCCCCCTCGGCGAGGAGGACGACGGCTGCGATGACCGCCAGCGGCAGCAGCCGGCCGTGCGGCCAGGCGAACAGCGGCCCTCGCTCTCCCGCCGATCGTTGCTCGGTCAGCATCGCCGGGGTCAGCGGCAGGGAGGCGGCGAGCAGGACCAGGCCGGTGACGCCGAGATGCAGGGCGAGAGGGACGTCGGCCGCGGCCGCGAGCGCCCCGGTCAGGGAACCGACCAGCGCTCCGGCCGAGAACGCAGCGTGGAACGAGGACATCACCGGTCGCTGACCCGCCCGTTCGACCGTGACCGCCTGTGCGTTCATGGCCACGTCGAGTCCGCCGTAGCCCACGCCGAAGAGGAGCAGCGCCGGCAGCAGCCAGGGCAGCGACGGGGCCAGCCCCAAGAGGCACGGCAACAGGAACAACCCGACCGCGGCACCCGCGGTCACCGGCCGACTGCCGAAGCGAGCGCTGAGCGCGCCGGCCAGCGGCATCGCGATCAGGGCGCCGACGGCGGGAACGAGCAGGGCAGCCCCGAGGCTGGCGTCGGACAGGTGGAGATCCGCCTTGACCGCGGGAATCCGGACCGCCCAGTTCCCGAACATGGCACCGTTGGCGGCGAAGACCACCACCACCGCGGCCCGCGCCCGACCCCAACCGCTCACGCCGACAGTCGACCACGCCGCACCGACGGCACGCCGCGGGCGGCGAGGGCTCCCAGGGGGCCGGTTCCGTGCGCTTGGATGGGGTGCCACCCGCGGCGACAACGAGGAGTTCACATCCCCACGGCTAGCACCGCCATCGGCAGCACCGCCATCGGCAGTACCGTCATCGGCAGCACCGCCTCGGCCGGCCCCGTCCGGCTGGAGGTCAGCGGACTCAGCAAGTCCTTCGGACCCGTCCGGGCCGTCTCCGAGCTGAGCTTCACCGTCGAACCCGGGTCGGTCACCGGCTTCCTGGGCCCCAACGGAGCCGGGAAGACCACGACCCTGCGCATGGTCCTCGGGCTCATGAACCCCGACGCGGGGACGGCGACCTTCGACGGCACCCCCTACGTCTCCCTGCCCGCTCCCCTGCGCACCGTGGGCGCGGTCCTCGAGACGGCGTTCCACCCGGCGCGCTCGGGCCGCAACCACCTCCGCGTGTACTGCCGGGCCGCAGGCTTTCCGCTGTCCCGCGCCGACGAGGTGCTCGTCCAGGTAGGGCTGGCCGAGGCGGGCGACCGCCGCGCCGGCGGCTACTCCCTCGGCATGCGCCAGCGGCTGGCGCTGGCCACGGCCCTGCTGGGTGACCCCGCCGTCCTCGTGCTGGACGAGCCGGCCAACGGCCTGGACCCCGAGGGCATTCAGTGGCTGCGCGGCTTCCTGCGCCATCTGGCCCACGACGAGGGCCGGACGATCCTGGTGTCCAGCCACCTGCTGTCCGAGGTGGAGCAGACAGTGGACCGCGTGGTCATCGTCGGCGCCGGCCGGCTGGTGCGCGAGGGCTCGATGGCGCAGCTCCGCTCAGGCGCCGACGGCGCAGGCTCGGTGCTCGTCCGCAGCCCCGAGATGCGACGGCTGGCCGAGGTCCTCAGCGCCGGTGGCAGCAGCGTCAGCCAGGCCGACGGTGCTCTCACCGTCACCGGCACCACGCCCGCCGAGGTCGGCCACCACGCCTTCACCGCCGGGATCGAACTGCACGAGCTCCGCCCGCACACCAGCGGCCTGGAGGAGATCTACTTCCAGCTGACCAGCGGCCGGGAACAGTTCGCCGCCCCGGCCGCCGGCACCCCCCTCGCCCCGGAGGCCACCCGATGATTCGCCTGGTGCGCGCGGAATGGACCAAGCTCTTCACGACCAGGGTGTGGATCGGCCTGCTGCTCGGTGCCTGCGTGATGGTGGCCGGCTTCGCCGCACTCCTCACGGGCTTCGCCGGCTCGACGCGGAACGGCCAGCCCGGCCTCCCGCCGGTGGGCGATCCGCGGTTCGAGCAGCTGGCGTTCGCTGTCGCCAGCAACGCGACCGTGCTGTTCCTGATCCTCGGCATCATCGGGATGACGCAGGAGTACCGGCACCGCACCGCCACCCCCACGTTCTTGGCCGAGCCCAGGCGCTGGCACGTGGTCGTCGCCAAGCTGGTGGCCTATGCGCTGATCGCCGTCCCGTTCGCGGTCGTCGTCCTGGCGGTCGACGTGCTCGTCGTGACCATCTATGCCGGCGCCCGGGGCGCGACCCCCTCGCTGAGCGGCGACAACCTCCAGGTGCTGCTGTCCGCGGGCCTGGCCCTGGTGATCTACGCGCTGATCGGCGTCGGGATCGGCGCGCTGCTGCGCAATCAGGTGGGCGCCATCGTCGGAGGGCTGGTGTACCTCTTCGTCGTCGAACCGGTGATCCGGTCGATCCCGGCGACGTCGGGTGCCTACAAGTGGATGCCGGGGGGCGGTCTGGAAGCCATGACGGCGACCTTCCAGGGGCCCGACCTCCTCGGCGCCTGGGAGGGCGGCCTGCTTCTCGTCGGATACGGTCTTCTCGCCGCGCTGCTGGGCACGCTCCTGGCGGTCCGGCGCGACGTCGTCTGACCGGCCGGGTCCCCTGCGGACAGCCCTCCTACCCCTACCGCACCCGCCCTCGGCGGAGCCCTGACCGACCGAACCGAGAACGAGGGACAGCGCGTGACCACTCGCATGACCGTCCAGCGCCTGGGTCGGCTCATCGCCGCAGGCGACGTCGACGCCGTACGGACCGCCGTGCAGTCCTCCCCCGGCCTGCTGACCCGCACGGTCGAGCGGGGCGGCCAAGGCGGCTGGACACCGCTGCACGTCGCCGTGGCCGAGTGCCAGGCCGACGCGGTGCGCGCGCTGGTGGAGGCCGGCGCAATCCTCGGCGCCCGCACCGAGCACCACCGCACCCCGCTGCACGTGGCGCTCGAGTTCTGCCCCGATCTTGTGCCGCTGCTCGTGGAGCTCGGCGTGGTGCTCGATGCCCCCAGCGCCGCCTACCTCGGTGACGTCGACCAGCTGGGCACGCTGCTCGACGGCGGCGCAGACCTCGACGATCCGGCCTCGGGCCAGGACCTGCTCTCCTGGGCGCGTTCGGCGGGGCCCAGGAGACCGCCGAACTGCTGCTGGCGCGGGGGGCCGACGCCAACGGGGGCGCCCTCCACGCGGCGGCGAGCGGGTCCCGGCTGGCGCTGGTCCGCCTGCTGCTCGATGCCGGCGCCGACGTGAACCGACGGGATCCCGAGACCGGACGCGCCCCGCTGCACGCGGCGGTGGCGGCCGGCCCGGCCGGCGACGCGCCCGAGATCGTCCGCGTGCTTCTCGCCGCGGGAGCCGACGTGAACGCGACGACCAGCGACGGCGCAAGCGCGCTCGACATCAGCCACGTGGCCGCGGCCCGCCATCGGCAGAACGACGCAGGTCAGGCGACCGGCAACGACGCCCTCGCCGAACTCCTCGTCGCGCACGGCGCCACCGAGTAGCGCCGCCCGGGAGGGGGGTCCCACTCACGGAGGGCGCGCCCGGCGCACACGTTCCCGACCCTGGGACGGGCGTAGAGTCGACACCCGGTCGAGCCGTGCCCGACGGCCCTGCCGAGACGCAGCACCCACGACGCAGCCCCCACGACGCAGCCCCCAGACGAAGAAGGCACTCCACCCCGTGTCAAGCGCGAGCTCATCCCGGCCATCCTCCGCGTCCTCGTCCTCCGTGGCGGGATTCGGCACCAACGAGTGGCTGGTCGAGGAGATGTACCAGCAGTACCTCGCCGATCCGTCCAGCGTGGACCAGGCCTGGCACGAGTTCTTCGCCGACTACCGCCCGGGCAGCCCGGTCGGCGGCGCTGACCGCACGGAGCCGATCGCGACGGCCAACGGCTCCGACGGCCAGGCCGCCGAGCAGAAGGTCGCGGCCGCGACGTCGAACGCCTCCCCGGTCGCGGCTCGCGAGGAGGCCAGCGGCGGGCAGGCGGCGCCGAAGGCTGCCGCGCCGGCACCGTCCGAGGCCGCCGAGAGCAAGCCCGCGGACAGCAAGCCCGCCGCCCCGGCGGCGAAGACCCCGACTCCCCCGGTCGCCGCTGGCAAGCAGTCGCCGCTGCGCGGCGCGGCCGCCAGCGTCGTCAAGAACATGAACGTCTCGCTCACCGTGCCGACGGCGACGAGTGTGCGTGCGGTGCCCGCCAAGCTCCTGGCCGACAACCGCATCGTCATCAACAACCACCTGGCACGGTCACGCGGCGGGAAGGTCTCCTTCACCCACCTGATCGGCTACGCGCTGGTCCGGGCGCTGGACGAGTTCCCGAACATGAACAGCGCCTTCGCCGAGGTCGACGGCAAGCCGGTGCTGGTGCAGCCCGAGCACGTCAACTTCGGCCTGGCCATCGACCTGCCCAAGCCCGATGGCTCCCGGTCCCTCGTCGTCGCCTCCATCAAGGGCGCCGAGGAGATGGACTTCGCCCAGTTCTGGGCCGCCTACGAAGACATCATCCGGCGCGCCCGGGGCAACAAGCTCACCCTCGAGGACTTCGCCGGGACGACGATCAGCCTCACCAACCCCGGCACCATCGGCACCAACCACTCGGTGCCGCGGTTGACCGCCGGGCAGGGCGCGATCATCGGCGTCGGCGCGATGGAGTACCCGGCCGAGTTCCAGGGCATGAACCCCGACGCGCTCACCGAGATGGCCGTGTCGAAGATCATCACGCTGACCTCGACCTACGACCACCGGATCATCCAGGGCGCCGAGTCCGGTGACTTCCTGCGCCGCCTGCACGCCCTGCTGCTGGGCGAGGACGGCTTCTACGACAAGGTCTTCCGGTCGCTGCGGATCCCCTACGAGCCGGTGCGCTGGATGCCGGATGTGCGGATCAGCCGTGAGGGGCAGATCGACAAGGAAGCCCGCGTCATCGAGGTCATCGAGTCCTACCGGCGCAACGGCCACCTCATGGCCGACACCGATCCGCTCGAGTTCAAGGTCCGCACCCACCCCGACCTGGACATCCTCGAGCACGGCCTCACGCTGTGGGACCTCGACCGGAAGTTCCCCGTCGGCGGGTTCGCCGGCGAGAAGCTGATGGCCCTGCGCGACATCCTCGGCGTGCTGCGCAACTCCTACTGCCGCACCGTCGGCGTGGAGTACATGCACATCACCGACCCCGAGGAGCGCGAGTGGCTCCAGCAGCGGGTCGAGGTCAAGCACGAGCAGCCCGACCGCGAGAAGCAGAAGCACGTCCTCGGCCGGCTCAACGCCGCCGAGGCCTTCGAGACCTTCCTGCAGACCAAGTACGTCGGGCAGAAGCGGTTCAGCCTCGAAGGCGGCGAGTCGCTCATCCCGGTCCTCGACGAGGTGCTCCTCGCCGGCACCGACCACGACCTCGACGAGGTCGCGATCGGCATGCCCCACCGCGGGCGGCTCAACGTGCTGGCCAACGTGCTGGGGAAGAGCTACGCGAAGATCTTCGGCGAGTTCGAGGGCAACATCGACCCTGGCACGGTCCAGGGGTCCGGTGACGTGAAGTACCACCTGGGTGCTACCGGGAAGTTCCGCAACCCGTTCCGGCCCGAGGCCGAGATCGCCGTCTCGCTGGCGAGCAACCCGAGCCACCTCGAGACGGTGAACCCCGTGCTCGAGGGCATCGTCCGCGCCAAGCAGGACATGATCGACAAGGGCGAGCAGGGCTTCACCGTTCTCCCCGTGCTGCTGCACGGCGACTCGGCGTTCGCCGGGCAGGGTGTCGTCGCCGAGACGCTGAACCTCTCGCAGCTGCGCGGCTACCGCACCGGCGGCACGGTCCACGTCGTCGTCAACAACCAGGTCGGCTTCACCACCAGCCCGGCCTCGGCCCGCTCCAGTCTCTACTCGACCGACGTGGCCCGGATGATCGGCGCACCGGTCTTCCACGTGAACGGCGACGACCCCGAGGCCTGCGTGCGGGTGGCGCGCCTGGCGGTCGAGTACCGCCAGACGTTCAAGAAGGACGTCGTCATCGACCTGGTCTGCTACCGCCGGCGGGGCCACAACGAGGGCGACGACCCCTCGATGACCCAGCCGCTGATGTACGACATCATCGACCGCAAGCGCTCGGTCCGGAAGCTCTACACCGAGGCGCTGGTCGGGCGCGGCGACATCACGCTGGCCGAGGCCGAGGAAGCGCTGAAGGACTACCGCGGGCAGCTCGAGCGGGCCTTCGCCGAGACCCACGACGCGCAGGAGACCTCCAAGCCGCAGCCGGTCATGGACCCGCGCACGCCGCAGGAGGCCACGGTCAAGACGGCGATCACGCCCGAGGTCCTCAAGACCATCGGTGACGCCCACGTCTCCCTGCCGCAGGACTTCCACGTCCACCCGAAGCTGCAGCGCATGCTGGAGCGCCGGGCGGCGATGGCCAGCGAGGGCAACGTCGACTGGGCGATGGGCGAGCTCCTGGCCTTCGGCTCGCTGCTCATGGACGGGGTGCCGGTGCGGCTCGCCGGTCAGGACTCCCGGCGCGGCACCTTCGTGCAACGCCACTCGGTGCTCATCGACCGGGTGACCGGCGGGGAGTACACGCCGCTGGCCAACCTGAGCCCGGACCAGGCGAAGTTCTTCGTGTACGACTCGCTGCTCAGCGAGTACGCGGCGCTCGGCTTCGAGTACGGCTACTCGGTGGCCAACTCCAAGGCGCTGGTCCTCTGGGAGGCCCAGTTCGGCGACTTCGTCGACGGCGCGCAGATGGTCATCGACGAGTTCATCAGCTCGGGTGAGGCCAAGTGGGGCCAGCGCTCCGGCGTCGTGATGCTGCTCCCGCACGGCCTGGAGGGGCAGGGCCCGGACCACTCCAGCGGCCGGATCGAGCGGTTCCTGCAGCTGTCGGCGGAGAACAACATGACCGTCGCCAACTGCTCGACCCCCGCCAACTACTTCCACCTGCTCCGTCGCCAGGCGCTCTCCGACGTGCACCGTCCGCTGGTCGTGTTCACCCCGAAGTCACTGCTCCGGGCGAAGGCCGCGGTCAGCTCGGTCGCCGACTTCACCGACGAGAACTTCCGGCCGGTCCTGCCCGACACCGGGGTCGGCGGGGACCCGCTCGACGACGCCGCGGTGCGACGGGTCCTGCTGTGCAGCGGGAAGGTCGCCTACGACCTGATGGCGCATCGGGAATCCGAGGGCCTCGCCGATGTCGCCGTCGTCCGTGTCGAGCAGCTCTACCCGCTGCCGGCCGAGCAGATCCGTGAGCAGCTCGAGCGCTACCCGAACGCCATGGACGTCGTCTGGGTGCAGGAAGAGCCGATGAACATGGGCGCCTGGCAGTTCATGGCGGTCAACCTCCCGGAGGACCTGCCGGAGGGCCGCACCTTCCGCCGGGTCAGCCGCAAGGCATCGGCCAGCCCGGCCGTCGGTTCGGCCAAGGTGCACGAGGTCGAGCAGCGCCAGCTGGTCGCCGACGCGTTCGCCGACTGAGGGCGCGGCCTCACCGACCATGTATTTCACTGACAGGGGCCTGGAGGAACTGGCCGACCGGCGGGGCGAGGAGCAGGTCACACTCGCCTGGCTGGCCGACCAGATGCAGGCGTTCGTCGATCAGTTCCCGGACTTCGAGGTCCCGGTCGAGCGGCTGGCCACCTGGCTGGCCAGGGGCGGCACCGAGGACGACGTCGACGAGGGCTGAGCAACCTCCGCTGCGCAACGGGCGAACCATCCCTCGGCGGCCACGGTTCTTGTAGGGCACGGAATTCGGCCTGTCGAGCCGCACCAGGGCGCCCCGATCTTCGCGGCGCCTCCCCGACCGGAGCCGTTCCGCCACCACGGGGCGGTCTCGCGCGGCAGCATGCCCGTCGTCAGCCGGCTGGGCGACCGGCCGCCCCGGAGCACCGGCCGAGAGGACGGAGATGAACAGTGGAGACGCCCGGCGGGTAGGTCCGCCCCCCGTGGAAGCCGATCAGGGCGAGGACCCCGCGCTCGGCTTCGAGCGCATGGTGTTCTTCAGCGACGCGGTCTTCGCGATCGTCATCACGCTCCTCGTCCTGCCGTTGACAGCCGAGATGAACCTTCCCGACGGCGGCCACGGCCTGGCGACGCAGGTCCTCGCGCTCTGGCCCAGAGTGCTGACGTTCGTGATCAGCTTCCTCGTCGTCGGGCAGTTCTGGATCGCTCATCACCGGAACTTCGGCCTCATCGACCGCCAGGACCGCGCGTTGCTCTGGCTGAACCTGATCAGCCTGCTGACCGTGGCCTTCATGCCGTTCCCTGCAGCGCTGCTCGGCTCGCACTCGACCGCCCACGACGCCTTCCCGGTCGTCTTCTACGCGGCGAGCATGACCGCGACCAGCATGGCGCTGACCGCCAGCTGGCTCTACGCCGTGCGCCACGGACTGGTCCGCGACTCGCTCAGCCCGGCCCGCACCCACGAGATCAGCCAGCGTGCGGTGATCAGTTCTACCGTCATCGCCCTCTCGATCCCCGCCGCTCTCCTCGGACTGCCCGTCGCGCTCGTCTTCTGGCTGGTCGTCCTGCCCGCGGCTCGGGGCCTGGCGTCCCGGCGTCGTCGCCGCTGACAGCGGTCGCGCCGGGACGTGACACGCCCGGGCACCGGCGCCTCCCCGAGGCGCCGGTGCCCGGGCGGGACCCTCTGCGCGTGCTCGGTCACTCGCATGCCCTGTCGGGCCTCGCCGCGGGCGCAGCGACGCTGCCCTGGGCGCCGGTCCACGGCACCGTCTCCCAGGTCGCCTGGGTCGCGGCCGTCGGTGGGTTCGCCATGCTGCCCGACCTCGACCACTCCGGCTCGACCGTGTCGGACATGTGGGGCCCGATCACCGACGTGCCCTCGGGCGCGATCGGCCGGCTCGCGCAGGGGCACCGGTGGGGCACCCACGACGCTGTCCTCGGTCCGCTGGCGTTCGGCGCGCTGGCCGTTGCCGCCGCGGGGGCGTTCTGGTCGAGCCTGCTGCTGATGGCCCTCGCCATCGGCCTGGCGCTGCGCGCGCTGAACTTCGCCATCCCCGGACGCGTGGAGAACACCGTCATCGGGAATCTCGTGCTGTCCTGGGGTGGGGCGTGGCTGCTGCTCGCCCACAGCCCCAATCCGGGCTGGCTGCCCTGGTCCGTCGCCCTGGGCTGCCTCACCCACATCGCCGGTGATGCGCTCACGACCGCCGGGATCCCGGTGCCGCTGGTCTGGATCGTCAGGCGCTGCCGGCTGAAACTGCTGCCCATCAGGACCGGGAACGTCGTGGAGAAGGCCGTCCTCGTGCCGCTCTTCCTGGCGGCCACCATCGGCTTCGTCTACGTGAACACCGAGGCGCACACCGCGGTGGATCCGCTGGTCGAGCGACTGCTCAGCCTCGGGTAGACAGCTCGCCGGAGGGCCTCCTGACGCGCAGACTCGACAACGTGGAACGCCTCACCGACCGGCTCCTGAACTGGGCCAGCATCCTCGACGACGTCACCCGGCGGCAGGCCGAGAACACCGCCTCCCTGCCGTTCGTCTACCCCCACGTCGCGCTGATGCCGGACGCCCACCTGGGCAAGGGCGCCACGGTCGGCTCGGTTCTGCCGACCCGGGAGGCGATCATCCCGGCGGCGGTGGGCGTTGACATCGGCTGCGGCATGATCGCCGTCCGCACGCCCTGGTCGGTCGCCGAGGTGCGCGCCCGTGGCTCCCTGGCGCCGCTGCGCGGCGACATCGAGCGCGCCGTCCCACTCTCGGCCGGGAAGTACAACCGGAAGCTCACCGACTCGGTGCGGCCGCGGCTTGCAGAACTGGAGGAACTGGCCGCCGAACTGGGCGACCACGTGCTCCCGGCCGTGCAGGGCGCAACCCCGAACTGGCAGCTGCAGCTGGGCAGCCTCGGCTCGGGCAACCACTTCATCGAGGTGACCGCCGACGAGCGGGACCGGGTGTGGCTGTTCCTGCACTCCGGCAGCCGCGGCGTCGGCAACAAGATCGCCATGCGGCACATCGCGATCGCCCGGAAGCGCGCCGAGCAGGAGCGGCTCGACCTGCCCGACCGCGACCTCGCCTGGCTCGACGAAGGCACGCCGGAGTTCGACCGGTACATCGCCGAGCTGCGGTGGGCGCAGCACTTCGCCCTGCTCAACCGCGAGGAGATGATGGACCGCGTCGCGGTTTGCCTCGCGGTACACATGCGCGCCGATGAGACGCCCGAGCTCGAGAGAACGAACTGTCACCACAATTTCACCCAGCAGGAACGGCACTTCGATGCCGACCTCTGGGTGTCACGCAAGGGTGCGATCCAGGCGAAGAAGGGCCAACCCGGGTTGATCCCCGGCTCCATGGCGACGGCGAGCTACGTCGTCTCCGGCCTCGGTAACCCGCTGTCGCTGGAGTCCTCCCCGCACGGCGCCGGCCGGGCGTTCTCGCGGTCGAAGGCCCGGAAGACGTTCACCCGGGCGCAACTGGAGGAGGCGATGGCCGGGATCGAGTGGCGGCACAGCGACGCCTTCCTCGACGAGATCCCCGCGGCCTACAAGGACGTGGACGTCGTCATGGCCGACGCCGCCGACCTCGTCAAGGTGCGGCACACGCTGCGCCAACTGGTCAACGTGAAGGGCGACTGAGCCGGCCGGCGGCGAGCCGGTCAGACGGTGATGCCCTGTTCCCTTGCGCAGGAAGCAACCGCTTCGGCCACGGCGGCGGCGACGCGCCGGTCGAGCGGGCTCGGGACGATGTAGTCCGCGCGCACCTCGTCGCCGACGACGTCCGCGATCGCGACCGCCGCGGCCAGTTTCATCTCCTCGGTGATGCTGTGGGCGCCGGCGTCGATCGCGCCCCGGAAGATCCCCGGGAAGGCGAGCACGTTGTTGATCTGGTTCGGCAGGTCGCTGCGCCCGGTGGCGACGACGGCCGCGTACTTGGCCGCCATCACGGGGTCGACCTCGGGGATCGGGTTGGCCAACGAGAAGACGATGCAGTCGGGGGCCATCGTGGCGATCGCCGACTCCGGCACCGAGCCGCCCGAGAGGCCCAGGTAGACGTCCGCCCCGCGCAGCGCGTCGACCATCGTGCCTGCGTAGCCCGTCCGGTTGGTGTTGTCGACCAGCCACTGCTTGGTCGGCGTCAGGTCGGCCCGGCCGGCGTGCAGGATCCCCTGCGAGTCAGCCACGGAGAGGTCGCCGATGCCGGCCTCCAGCAGGATCTTGGTGCACGCGACGCCCGCGGCGCCGGCCCCGGAGACGACGACCCGCAGGTCCGACAGCTCCCGGCCCACCACCGTGGCCGCGTTACGCAGCGCGGCGAGCACCACGATCGCCGTCCCGTGCTGGTCGTCGTGCATGACGGGGATGTCGAGCCGCTCGCGCAGCCGGGCCTCGATCTCGAAGCAGCGTGGGGCGCTGATGTCCTCGAGGTTGATCCCGCCGAAGGACGGCGCGATCGCCACGACCGTCTCGACGATCTGGTCCACGTCGTTGGTCGACAGGACGATCGGCACCGCGGAGAGACCGCCGAACTCAGCGAACAGGCAGGCCTTGCCCTCCATCACCGGCAGCGACGCGGCGGGCCCGATGTTGCCCAGGCCGAGCACCGCCGAGCCGTCGGAGACCACCGCGACCACGCGCGGCGCCCAGGTGAATCGCCGCGCAAGTTCCGGCTCGGCGGCGATGGCGCTGGAGACCCGCGCGACCCCAGGGGTGTAGGTCAGCGCGAGGTCGGCGATCGACTCGATCGACCGGGTCGGCACTACCGACAGCTTGCCGCCCTCGTGGACCGCGAACGCCGGGTCGTCGGCGAAACGGTCGGCGCGCTGGTCTCTCTCGGTCTGGTTGGCGCCCATGGTGACCGCAGAGTAATCGCCGCGACATGGGCGCCTGCCGGTCAGGTCTCCAGCGCAGGAGCCGGGGGGAGCCGGCCGGGACGGGGGCGCAGCCGGCCGACCACTTTTCCCACGACGACGGCGACGCCGAAAGCGCGACTGTCGTCGGTGACCAGCGGGTTGTCCCCCTCGACCCAGTACCCGCCGGGAACGGAACGGCGCACCCGCTTGACCACCAGCAGGTCCGGACGGGACGGGAACCGGGCGAGGACGACGTCGCCCGGCTGCACCGCACCGGCCGAGCGCACCCGGCGTACCAGCAGCCGGTCACCCGAACGCACGGTCGGGGCCATCGACGGCCCGGTCACCCGGGCCATCGTCCAGGCACCGCGCAATGCCGGAACCGCCCCGTGGCCCGGATCTCCCGGGCTGTTGCTGTCGATCACCGCGAGTAGGGTCGCAGATGACCCGATCCCACGACATCCGGAGGCACGTCCATGCGCTTCACCCGCATGTTCTCCATCGTGGAGGCCACCGCTCACTGCGACCTCCCCTGCGGCGTGTACGACCCGGCCCAGGCCCGCATCGAGGCCGAGTCCGTCAAGGCCATCCAGGAGAAGTACCAGGGCAACGAGGACCCGGTCTTCCGCACC
>JAOPWM010000055.1 GCA_025965695.1 Blastococcus sp. | reverse complement strand
CCGGGCACGACCTGTCGGTGGACGGCGTGACGGCGATCGGGCAGTCGCTCAAGGAGCGGATCGCCGAGGCCACCGGTGGCGTGACGGGTTCGGTGGGGATCGGGACGTCGAAGCTGATGGCCAAGATCGGCTCGGACCTGGACAAGCCGAACGGGCTGGTGGTCGTGCCGCCCGGCAGTGAGCTCGACGTCCTGCACCCGCTGCCGGTGACCCGGCTGGGCGGGGTGGGGCCGGCGACGGCCGAGCGGCTGCACCAGGTCGGGGTGACGACAGTGGCCGACCTGGCCGCGAAGTCGCTGACCGACCTGGTGGCGTTGGCCGGACGGGCGCACGGTTCCGGGCTCTACGCGCTGGCACGGGCGGAGGACGAGCGCGCCGTCGTCCCGGACCGCGAGGTGAAGTCGGTGTCGCACGAGGAGACGTTCGAGCGGGACCTGACCGATCTGGACGTGCTGGGGCGGGAGATCGACTCGATGGCGGCGCGCGTCGGCAGCCGCCTGCGGGCGTCGGCGTACTCGGGGCGCACCGTGACGCTCAAGCTGCGCCGCTACGACTTCACCACGCTGACCCGGTCGCAGACCCTGCCCCAGCCCACCGACGACCCCCGGCAGATCGCCACGACCGCCCGGCGGCTGCTCACCGACGCCGGTGCCGGCGGGGGGCTGCGGCTGCTCGGGGTCGGGGTCTCGGGGCTGTCGGTCTACGCACAGGGCGACCTCTTTGCCGAGGACGACGAGCCGGTGCCGGCCGCGACCGCCGCCGACGAGCCGCCGTCGACCGTGCCGGAGGTCCAGCTGCCGGTGGAGCGCCGGTGGTGGCCGGGGGCGGACGTCCGCCACGAGGAGCTCGGCGCCGGGTGGGTGTGGGGCCGGGGGCTGGGCCGGGTCACCGTCCGCTTCGAGGGGCCGCGCACCGCCCCGGGCCCGGTGCGGACGCTGTCCGCCGACGACCCGATGCTGCAGCCAGCCGATCCACCCGACTGGAGGACTGCCTCATGACTGGACGCTCCTGGTGGGGCTGGGGCACGACCGACCGGGCGCTGAACGACGACGAGTGCGTCGCGGCCGCCGCGGGTCTGTCCGGCCTGCCCGCGCGCCCGCGCCCCGTGCCGGCCGTCGCGGACCTCGAGCTCCCGCTGCCGCGGATCGCCGTCCCTGAGTCCGTGCCGGTCTCCACCGCGCCTGCCGTGCGGGCGTCGCACACGTACGGCAAGGCCTACCGGGACGTCGTCCGCGCGTTGTCGGGCGACCTCCGGGCCGCACCGGACGCCGTGGCGCTCCCACGGACGGAGGCTCAGATCGTGGCGCTGCTCGACTGGGCCGCCTCGGCCGGGGTCGCCGTCGTCCCCTACGGCGGGGGCAGCTCGGTGGTCGGCGGCGTGGAGTACCGCGGCGAGGGTCCCTGGATCTCGCTGGACGTCGCCGGCCTGGAC
Organism: Blastococcus sp.; assembly: GCA_025965695.1. Lineage (GTDB taxonomy): Bacteria > Actinomycetota > Actinomycetes > Mycobacteriales > Geodermatophilaceae > Blastococcus_B. The sequence continues at coordinate 8,859 of JAOPWM010000055.1, read as the reverse complement.
CGCGTGCTCGAGGTCGACCGGGTCAGCCGGGCCGCCCGCATCCAGGGCGGCGCGCTCGGCCCGGTGCTGGAGGACCAGCTCCGCCCGCACGGGCTGACCCTCCGGCACTTCCCGCAGAGCTTCGAGTTCTCCACGCTCGGCGGCTGGCTCGCCACCCGCGCCGGGGGCCACTACGCAACGCTGCACACCCACATCGACGACCTGGTCGAGTCGATGCGGGTCGTCACCCCGATCGGCGTCAGCGCGTCGTGGCGGCTGCCGGGGTCCGGGGCCGGGCCGTCACCGGACCGCATGTTCCTGGGCTCGGAGGGAACGCTCGGCGTCATCACCGAGGCCTGGATGCGGCTGCAGGACCGGCCGCGGTTCAAGGCGTCGGCCTCGGTGCGCTTCCGGGACATGACGCCGGCGATGGCCGCCGTCCGGGCGATCTCCCAGGCGGCGCTGTACCCGGCGAACTGCCGGTTGCTGGATCCGGCGGAGGCGGCGCTGTCCGGTGCGTCGTCGTCCGGCGAGTGCGTGCTGGTGCTGGGCGTCGAGTCGGCGGCCCATCCTGTCGACGACCGGCTCGCCGAACTGCTGGACCTCGCCCGCGACTGCGGCGGCACGGTGGCTCCGTCGTCCGACACGGGCCGCGACGCCGCCGCCGACGCCTGGCGCTCGACGTTCCTCCGGATGCCCTACGTCCGTGACGGGCTGGCGCGCATGAGCGCGATCGTGGAGACCTTCGAGACCGCCTGCACCTGGGACCGGGCCGAGGAGCTCTACGCGACCGTCCGCGCCGGGGTGGGCGCCGCGGTCGAGGAGGTCACCGGCGCGCCGGGGATGGTGACCTGCCGGTTCACCCACGTCTATCCCGACGGCCCGGCGCCGTACTTCACGGTGATCGCGGCCGGCCGGCCCGGCGCCGAGCTCGCCATGTGGGACGACGTGAAGACGGCGGCCTCGGAGGTGCTCGGACGGCTGGGCGCCACGATCACCCACCACCACGCCGTCGGCCGTGACCACCGGCCGGGCTACGACCGACAGCGTCCCGAACCGTTCGCGGTCGCGCTGCGGGCGGCGAAGTCGGCGCTCGACCCGGCCGGCGTGCTCAACCCCGGGGTGCTGATCGATCCGGCGTCCTGACCCACGCCGTGTAGAACGGGGCCATGACCGAGCAGAGCGCCTGGGTGCGGATGACGCAGGAGGACCCGGCCCACTCGGCCGCCTACATCCAGCGGTTCCGCGACCTGGCCGCGCAGGGGATGGACCTGGTCGGGGAGGCCCGGCTGATCGACGCGATGCTGCGGCGGGGCTCCCGGGTGCTGGACGCCGGCTGCGGGCCGGGCCGGGTGGGCGGCCACCTCGCCGAGGCGGGGCACGACGTGGTCGGGGTGGACGTCGACCCGGAGCTGATCGCCGCGGCGGAGCAGGATCACCCGGGCCCGCGCTGGGTGGTCAGTGACCTGGCCGAGTTGGACCTGCCCGCGCGCGGCATCGCGGAGCCGTTCCACGCAATCGTGTGTGCCGGGAACGTGATGACCTTCCTCGCACCGTCGACGCGGGCCGCGGTGCTGCGCCGGCTGCGGGCCCACATCACCGCCGACGGCCGCGCGGTCATCGGCTTCGGGGCCGGCCGCGGCTACGGGTTCGATGACTTCCTCGCCGACGCCACCGGTGCGGGCTGGACAGCCGATCTGCTGCTCTCCACGTGGGACCTGCGCCCGTTCACGCCGGACGCCGACTTCCTGGTCGCGGTCCTGCGCCCCGTCTGAACGGCTGATGCGCGCGACCCGCCGGGTTCAGGGGCGGGCCACGCGCGTCGGATCAGCGGTTGTGCGACTGCGTGCCGGTGATGCTGAAGTCCTCACCGACCTGCACGATCAGCTCCTGGCCGTCCGCCGTCACGATGTGGCCCTCGTAAACCCCCTCGGAATCGGTCTCAACCCGCTGGATCGTCGCGTCGGGGTACTCGGCCAGCACGGCGTCGGTCACCTTCGTCGCGGTGTCACCGGTCAGCAGCTGTTCGTCGCTGCGCTGCGGCTGGGACAGGTCGCCGTTCCCGGTCGGGCCGCCAGCGCCCTGCTCCTGGCTGTAGGAGGACGTCGACGACGTCGAGGTGTTGTCGGTGGCAGCGTTCGCGGAGAGCGTGCCGGCGAGGATCCCGCCCGCGACGAGTCCGCCGCCGACCATCGCCATCGACCGCACCCAGGTCCGCCGGCCTGCGTGCTGTCCGTTTTCAGGGTCAGCGGACCAGCCGTTACTCCCAGCGCTGCTGCGGTGCTCCGTCGAGTCGTCCATCGGGGATCCTGCCTTCCGTCCGGCGGCCCCTGCTGAGCCGCTCGGAATCGAGACTGGCCAGTAAAGCTGTGGACCACCTGCGCTGGAGATGCCGATCCCCGGTGAGCTGCCGACCCCCTTCACGGCGGCGTGACCTGCGAAAACTGTCGTAGGCGGCCGCTAGATTCGCTCATGTGTTCGGGGGTGGTGCATACGGCGTCGGGGTGACGGTCACCTCGCTCGAACCCGTGCGATGGCCCGAGATTTCGTTGCCGCCGGGCGTGGAGGTCCACCCGACCGCCGGGTCTCGACCCGCCGGGTCCCGTACCGAACGACTCCAGCCCTGCGGCACTCGTCCGTAACGACGATCCGCCCCCGTTCTCTCTGAGCGCGTGTCACCGCTCAGAGCACTCCGTTGGCCCGCAGCAGAACGAGGGCCTGCACCGTGCGGTGTCCGCGCCACTCGAGGGTGGCGGCGGGGGAGTAGCTGTCGAAGTCCACCGGCCAGCCGCCGTCGGGCTGCTGCGCACCGGCCAGGCGATCGAGTTCGGCCTCGACCACGCCCGGGCCGAACAGGGACCGCGCCGGGCCGCCCGGCAGGGGTGCGAAATCGAGGGGACGCATGAACTCGTCCTCCGCGCCGCCGGCGACGTGCAGCAGCCCGTCGGCCGGGACATGCGGCCTCAGGACGTCGACGAGGTCCGCCGCACCGGGCGTGGTCGGGGCCGCGGCGTCCAGCAACTGGGCGGCGAACGCGAGCACCATCGCGTGCGGCTCCGACCCCAGGTCACCCACGGCTGCCAGGCAGTAGTCGGTCGCCCGGGTCAGCCACGGATGGTCCGCGACCACCGCATCGGCCGCGGCGACCCGGTGCGCAGCGGCCGCGACGACCGCGGTGATCTGCAGGGAGGACTCCGTCGGATCCGCCGTCGCCCAGAACGGCGCGCAGGCAGCCGGATCCGGCACGGGCAGCGCGAACGGCAGGCCCCGGTCGGACAGGCTCACCGACGCCAGCCAGTCGCAGAGCTCCACGGCCCGGCCCGTCCTGACCGGCACGAGATCGGCGAACACCTCGAAGGCGTGCAGTGCGCCGCCGGGCTGGCTGGTCCGCGACCGCAGGTCCGGTTCCAGACCCCAGCCGTAGCCGCCGTCGGGATTGCGGTAGCCGTCCACCGCGGCCAGCACCGCTCCCGGGGCGCCCCCGCCGAAGATCAGCTCGAACCGCCGCCGGTCGAGCACGCGGGCGGAACCGGCGAGGAAGTCCGCGGCGGTGGACAGGTCGACGCTCACCCGGCCACCCTCTCGCGCCACGTGGGTCGGGCGCGGGGTGACAGGACCGCCGCCGCGGTCCAGGCCGGCGACCCGGGCGGCGCGACGACGGTCGCCGTCCCCTCCGGGGTAGACAGGTCGAGCAGGTAGGGCGCCGGGTCGACGTCGACGGCCGGTTCCGGCGGCTCAGCGGGTGCGTTCAGCAGCCAGTGCGCGGTCTGTGCCAGAGACAGCTCGCCGTACCAGCCCCCGCCCTCGGTGCGCTGCCGCGCCAGGGCGCTGAGCACGAGCGCGGCGGCGAGCTGCCCGGTCGCGTGGTCGAGGGCCTGGGCCGGCAGCGCGCCGGGACCCTCCGGTCCGCCGTAGACGTCGGCGATCCCGGTGGCCGCCTGCACCAGAGAATCGAAGCCCCGCCGCTCCCGCCACGTCCCCGCCGTCCCCCAGGCCGACAGCCGCACGGTGATGAGATGGGGATGCCGCTCGGCCAGCGCGGCGGGATCCATGCCGAACGCGTCCAGCGCCCCCGGGCGGTAGCCCTGCACGACGACGTCGGCCTGCCCGAGCAGTTCCTCCACGGTCCGCCGGTCGTCCGCTGCCGCCAGGTCCAGGACGACGTGCCGCTTGCCCACGCCGGTATCGATGAGCCCGCCGCGGTCGTCGGGCAGCCGCGGCCCGTCGATACGCAGCACGTCGGCGCCGTGCGACGCGAGGGTGCGGGTGGCCACCGGGCCGGCGATGACGCGGGTGAGGTCCAGGACCCGCAGGCCGTCGAGGGGACTGCGCCGGGGAGGGCCGTCGGCCACGCGGCGCAGACTCATCAGGGGCTGGCCGGCGACCGCGGTGCCGTGGGGATGCTCGCGCCACGCCGCCGCCGTGCGCACCGCGGCCGCCGCGCCCCCGGCCGCGACCACCGCCGACTCGAGGTCCTCCGCCCGCCACGCCGCCGCCGACGTCTCGACGTCGTCCCCCAGCACGGCGAGAGCCGCCGCACGGTGGTGCGGGTAGTTGCCGTGCAGCCGGAGCCACCCGTCGGCCGTGCGCCAGAACCGGGAGAGCGGGGCGAAGCCCATCCCGACCGGGCGACCGTCGAGCCGGGCGAACCGCTCGCTGCGGAAGGCCAGGCCCACATGCCGGGCGTCGAGCGTCAGCGGGCCGAGTGGAGCACCAACCAGATCGCGAGCGGCGAGCAACTGAGCGGTCACGGCGCCGACCGCGAGCCCGGGAACCGGCAGCGGACCACCCAGCCCGGTAGCTCCGTCGACGGCGAGGACCGGCTCGGCACCGCGGGCGCCGACCGCAGCCCGCACCTCGGCCACCAGTGCGGCGGCAGTGCTCCACGTGAAACTTTCGGCGGCCACCGCCGGATCATCCCCGGAGCGTGCGCAGGGCGCGGGCGGAGGGGGCACCATCAGTGGCGACGCCCCGCCTGACGTGCGGGCCTGCGCCGCGCACCGCCGACCGGAGACGCGGAGGAGGTCCCGCCGGGCTCTCGCTGCGCCGGATCCTGGAGGGCACGCGCCGCAGTCCGGACCTTCTTCCCCCAGGTGAGGAGCGCGAGGATCCCCCCACCGAGCGCGACGGCGACCGACGTGATCACCGGCCAGCTGTCGGTGACCCACGTCCCGGCCCGCTGGAGCAACGACGTCTGCACGTGGACGTCGGTCGTGAAGGTCGTCGTCGCGGTGCCGGGGTTGGTGTCCTCGGCCGGCACGGTGTAGCCGCCGTCGACCAGGGCGACCGCAGGGCGTAGTTCCAGCCGCACCTGGGCGTCACGGGGCTCCCCGGCGGTGATCGTCCAGTTCCACTGCACGGTCCCGGGCTCGCCGAACTCCAGGAGGACCCAGTCCTGGTCGTCGACGTCGACCGACGTCCCCACGGGGACGAGGCGGGCGCCGATCCCGCAGCGCACCTCGAGGGGGACGGCGGCCGTGTCGGCGTCCGGTGCAGGCCGGTCCTGGGCCCCCGGACTGATGTCGATGCGCGCGCGGTAGTTCCGTGATCCGGCGAGCGGGACGTCGACGTCGTGCGGATAGGTGACCTGACCCGGTCGCCAGCCCTCGAGGCTGTGCGCACAGTCGGCGAGGAACTGCTGGAACTCCGTGGATCTGTGACGGTGGGGGTCGGGCGCCGGGTTCGCCGAGGTCGCCGGGTTCCCCGCGGTCGCCGAGCCATCCGGGGCCTGCGACGAACCCAGGGCCCACAGCACGGTCAGCGTCGCCAGGACGACGAGCCCGGCGGCGACAACCAGGAGCGCTGCGGAGCGCGGACGGCGCCGGCGCGGCGCCGGATCTGGTGACGGCGTTGGCGAGGAAGCTGCCCGTGGGGGTGCACGTGGGTCCGGGTCCGGAGTGGTCATGAGACGCCCCGAGATGACGGTCGGAGACGTCACCGTATCGCCGCCGGCCGGGCGGCGACACGGCTCAGCGCGCGGCGCCCAGGGCGATGGTCAGCTCCAGCACGGTGCGCGGATCCTCCAGGCGGTCGCCGTACAGCTCCCGCACCTGGGTCATGCGGTAGCGGACCGTCTGCGGGTGCACGAACAGCTCCGCCGCCACCTGGTCGCGCCGGCCGTGGTGCAACAGCCACGCCCGCAGCGTCTCCACCAGCTTCTCCCGCGCCCCGGGCGTGAGGTCGTCCAGTGGCGCCAGCACCTGCGCGCGCAGGTCGGCGAGCGCCTCGCCGTCCGCCCGGAGCACCAGGTCGGCCAGCCGGCGTTCGGTGTCCAGGGGCGCGGACCCCTCGGCGGCGAGCCCGAGCTGCAGGGCCCGGCACGCCCGCACGTAGGACGTGTGCGCCTCCACCCACGGGCGGGGCGGCCCCACGACGGCGTCCCGCCCGTCGAGGGAACGCAGCAGCGCCGGCCGGGACCGGCCGTCCGCGTCCGGCACGAGCAGCACGACGAGCTCGGTCGTCGAGTCCAGGCCGGGCACGTCGTGGTTGGAACGGAGCGTGCGGCCGTCGAGGGAGGCCAACGCCCCCCGCACGGCGGTCTCCGGGAGGATCGCGACGGTCAGGGTTCGCGGAGGAGCCCAGTCGGCGCGCTCCGCCGCAGCCGTGAGCTCCGGCAGCGGCCGGCCGGCGAGCAGAAGACCGGCCAGGCGTTCGAGGTAGCGCGTCCGGACCCGGCCGGTGGTCTCCAGCTCGTCGCTGTGCCCGGCGACGCTGGCCGCGGACAGCTGGTCGATGTAGGCGAACACCAGCTCGGCGAAGCGGGCCAGCTGCGCGACCGTCAGCCCGGCCGACACGGCGCTGGCGCTCAGGTGTCGCCAGGACACCCGCGCACCCACGCGGTAGGCCGCGAGCAGGGCGTCCATCGAGCGGCCACTGCGCGCCTCGCCGCGGCCGAGCTCGTAGGCACCGTCCAGCGCCGGGCGGATCGGCGTGCCCGCGTCCTCGCCGGTGCTCGCCGTCGCGAGTTCCAGGAAACCCCCGAGGGCCAGCTCGACGGCGTTGCCGATGACCCGGCCCATGTCGCCCTGGAAGGCGTCGGCGTAGCTGGGGACCTCGACGATGATCTCGGCGACGGTGGCCTGGGCGACCGACGCCAGCTCCGCCCGCATCGCCTCCGCCACGGCGACCGGAATCGCAATCTGCTCCGGCGTCATCCCACCCTCGTTTGTTCGCGGGGAACAGAACCTACCCGGCGATTCACATGCAGGGCACAGGTAATTGCCCCCTGGGCTGGACAACCCTCTGTGTATGACGACAACCGTTCCGCGTCCGACCACGGCCCGGCCGCGCGTCGCCCTGCGCGACCGGGTGCTCAGGCTGGTGGAGCTGGCGACGACCCCGCTCCTGCCCAGTGACTACCTCGACCTCGTCGACCCGCTCCGCTCCGGCGCTGACCTGCGTGGCCGGATCGAGGCCGTTCACCCCGAGACACGCGATGCCGCCACGATCGTCATCCGCCCCGGGCGGGGCTGGAAGGGCCACCGACCCGGCCAGTACATCCGGATCGGCATCGACGTCGACGGCGTCCGCCAGTGGCGCGCCTACTCGCTGACCTCGGACCTGACCCGGACCGACGGCTGCATCAGCGTCACCGTCAAGGCCATCCCGGGCGGGAAGGTGAGCAACCACCTCGTGCACCGCACGAAGCCCGGCACGGTCATCCAGCTCGACCAGGCCGCCGGCGAGTTCTGCCTGCCGGACCAGCGCCCCGAGAAGGCCCTCTTCATCACCGCCGGTTCCGGCATCACCCCCGTCATGGGCATGCTGCGCAACCACCCGGAGCTGACCGACAGCCGTAGCGACACAGTGCTCGTGCACTCGGCACCCACCGCGGACGACGTGGTCTTCGGTGCCGAACTGCGCGCCCTCGCCGCCGACGGCCGGCTCCGGCTGGTCGAGCAGCACACCGACGCCGCCGGAATGCTCGACGCTGATGCGATCGCCGCGCTGGTGCCTGACTTCATGGAGCGTTCCACCTGGGCGTGCGGCCCGGCCGGGATGCTCGAGGCGCTGGAGTCGCACTGGGAGACGGCCGGTGTCGCCGAGCGGCTCTACACCGAGCGTTTCCGCCCGACGGTCCTGGTGACCGGCGAGGGCGGCACCGTCTCGTTCGCGAAGTCGGGCACCACGCTCGAGGCCGATGGCGCGACGCCGATCCTCGACGCCGCCGAGGAGGCGGGCCTGCTGATGCCGAGCGGGTGCCGCATGGGCATCTGTTACGGCTGCGTCCTACCGCTGCGCGAGGGCGCCGTGCGCGACCTCCGCAACGGCGAGATCACCACCGCGGCGCCCGGCGACGGCGTCCTCATCCAGACCTGCGTGAGCGCCGCCGCCGGCGCCTGCGACATCGACCACTGACCCAGACCGACGACGAGAAGGAGCCGGCCATGACTGCCCTGCAGAAGAAGTCCGAGAACCCGATCGCGCATCTCACCGCCGAGGACATCGAGCTCATCGGCAAGGAGCTCGACACCATCCGCCAGGAGATCCGGGACAGCCTGGGCGAGGACGACGCGAAGTACATCCGCAAGGTCATCGACGTCCAGCGCAAGCTCGAGCTGGGCAGCCGCGCCGCCCTGCTCGTGTCGATGTTCCCGCCGGCCTGGGTCGTCGGGACCGTCGGCCTCTCGGTCGCCAAGATCCTCGAGAACATGGAGATCGGGCACAACATCCTCCACGGCCAGTGGGACTGGATGCGCGACCCGAAGATCCACTCCACGACGTGGGAGTGGGACATGGCGAGCCCGTCCGAGCAGTGGAAGCACTCGCACAACGAGCTGCACCACACGTACACGAACGTGATCGGCAAGGACAACGACCTCGGCTACGGGATCATGCGGGTCGACGAGGACCAGCGCTGGCACCCGCTGTACCTGGCGC
>JAOPWM010000027.1 GCA_025965695.1 Blastococcus sp. | reverse complement strand
CGGCCATGACCTCCAGCAGCGCCGACTGCACCTTGGCCGGCGCGCGGTTGATCTCGTCGGTGAGCACGAAGTTGGCGAACACCGGGCCGAGCTCGGTCTCGAAGGCGTCCTGGCCGGCCTTGTAGATGCGGGTGCCGATGATGTCGGCGGGCACCAGGTCGGGCGTGAACTGCAGTCGGGCGAACGTGCCGCCGACCGCCCTCGCCAGGGTCTCCACGGCCAGGGTCTTCGCCACACCGGGCACGCCCTCGATCAGGACGTGGCCGCGGGCCAGGAGCGCCACGAGCATGCGCTCCACCAGGCGGTCCTGACCGACGATGACCCGCTTGATCTCGAACAGCACCCGTTCCAGCTGGGCGGCGTCGACCGACGGCGGAACCGGCGAGCCGGGGCTCGCGGGCGAGCTCTCGATCGGGGTGCTGGCAGCGCTGCTCACGCCGCGGCCTCGCCGGCGCTCGTCAGCGACGCTCCCGTCGGTGCTGTGCTCTTCGGTTCGCTCGCAAGCTCGCTCACGGGGCTCCCTGGTCGCGCCGGTCCACGACGGCTCCCGGTCGGAAGGGTCCGCGGACGGGGCGGTACGCCCACCCCGGAGCCAGTGTCCTACACCTTCCTGGGGAGGGTGCTCGCGCGGCGGAGGCGAGTGCTCGCGCCGCGCAGCGCCGGGCCGGTGGCCGGAGACGTTCCGGAAGATGGGGCGGAAGCGTGTCCACACCCCTGCCCGGCGGGGATGCCGACTGCTAGCCTGGCTGGCGCGTCGGGCAGCTCCCCCCGTGGCTGCCCGACGCCTCTTATGCCCGGCCCGGCTTCCGTCGACCGGAAGCGCCCGGATGAGCCTCAGGCGCTGGGGCGGACCGCACCCACGTAGTTCCGCCACCACATGTCCGACGTCTTCACGACGTCCCCGCTCTGCGGCGCCTGGATGACCTTGCCACCACCCAGGTACAGGGCCACGTGCGTGATGCTGTCGGGGTCGGACGGGTCGCTGCCCCAGAAGACGAGGTCGCCGGCCTGCAGGTCGCTGCTGGAGACCTTGGGCAGCGCCGAGTACTGGGATCGGCTGTTGCGCGGGATCGAGATGCCGGCCTGCGCGTAGGCGTACTGGGTCAGCCCACTGCAGTCGAAGCCGATGACGCCCTCGTCGGGGTCCATGCCGGGCCCGGGGCCCCGGGTACCGCCGCCGCCCCAGGCGTAGGGCAGGCCGCGGTAGGCCATCGCCGCGTCGATCGCGGCCTGGGCCTCCGACGCCGAGCCCGACCCGGGGCGGGGCGTGTTCCCCGACGGCGCCGGGGGCGTGGCCGGCTTCGGTGCCGGCGCGACCACCAGCGCGGTGCGCTGGGCGGCAGCGCGCTCGCCGATCAAAGAGGTCAGTTGCTGCTGGGCCGAGACCAGCTCGGTCTGCAGCTGGGCCTGCTGCGTGCCCAGTGCCGCCGCCTGCTCACGGGCGGAGATCTCGGCGCTCTGCGCCACCGCCAGTGCCGCCGTCGCCTGCTCCTGCAGGGTGGCTGCCTCGGTCAGGGTGGTCCGCGCGATCGTCTCGGTCGCGGTGGCCTGCTCCTGGAGCACGGTGACCCGGTCCAGGACGTCGGAGCGGTGGCCACCGGCCGCCTCGAGCAGCGCGGCGCGCTGGATCATTTCCGCGGGGTCGGACGCGGTGATGAGGGCCGCAGCACCGGAGTAGGTGCTGCCCTGCATGTAGCTGCGACGGGCGAAGGCGATGATCTCGCTCCGTGCGACGCCGAGGTCGGCGGTGGCCTGGGCGGCGGCAGCGGCCGCCGCGTCGGCGCGCTGCTGGGCGTCCTCGTAGGCCGTCTGTCGCGCCTGGTAGCCGTCGAGCGCGAGCGCCGAGGAGGCGTGCGCAGCGTCGACGTCGGCCTGGGCCGCAGTCAGCCGGCCGGAGAGGTCACCGATCCGGGCGGTGACGGCGTCGGCCGCCGCCTGGGCGGCCGCGATCTGGCTGTCGCTCGGCCCCCGGGGGGCCGCGCCGGCGACGGCGGGGGTCAGCCCGACGGCGACGGCGACAGCAACGGCCGTGCCGGTGATCCGCATCGCCGTCCGGACACCGCTGCGCTTGGCCGCGCCGGTGACGGCCCGGAGGCCCGACTGCACGGTCGTGCTCCGCGTACCGCTGTCCACGATCGTGACCTCTTCCAGCGCGCGGCCCCCGGAGGGGAACGGGCGCGCCACTCGACACAGACGGCACCCGGAAGGGCGCCACTGTGGAGAAGATCGGTCGTCAGCGGGATCCCGTTGAGGGCGTCTCACCCCTCCGGGTGAGACGCCACGCATGGGCGACGCCGGAGGGTGAGGCGGCGGAGCGGCCCCTTCCCGGGGTGCCCTGAGCCTGCGGGGGGCTCCAGGAAGCGGCCCCTTCCCGGGGTGCCCCGAGCCTGCGAGGGGCTCCAGGAAGGGGTCCTTTCTCAGTTGATCTGGCGCTCCGAGTCGACCCAGAAGGACTCGCGCAGCTTGAACTTCTGGATCTTGCCGGTCGCGGTCCGGGCCAGCTGGTCGCGGAACTCCACCCGCTTGGGCGCCTTGTAGCTCGCGATCCGGGCCTTGCAGTGGGCGATGATCTCTTCTTCGGTGACCTGCTCGCCCTCGGCCACCACGATGATCGCGGTGACCATCTCGCCCCACTTGTCGTCGGGGACGCCGATGACGGCGACCTCCGCGACGGCCGGGTGGCTGAAGACGGCGTCCTCGACCTCGATCGAGGAGACGTTCTCACCGCCGGTGATGATCACGTCCTTCTTGCGGTCGGAGATCGTCAGGTAGCCGGCGTCGTCGATCGTGCCGCCGTCGCCGGTGTGGAACCAGCCGCCCTCCAGGGCCTCGCCGGAGGCGTCCGGGTTCTCCCAGTAGCCGGCAAGGACGGTGTTGCCCTGCGCCAGCACCTCACCGGACTCGCTGATCTTCATACGGGTGCCCAACGCCGGGACGCCGGCCCGCGACAGCCGCTTGGCCCGCTCGTCCGGCTCCAGCCCGTCGTACTCGGCGCGCGACCGGTTGATCGTCAGCAGCGGCGCGGTCTCGGTGAGGCCGTAGATCTGGTTGAACTCCCAGCCGAGCTCGGCCTCGACCCGCGCGATGGTTCGCGACGGCGG
>JAOPWM010000023.1 GCA_025965695.1 Blastococcus sp. | reverse complement strand
CTCGTCGATGAACAGCACGATGTCGCCGCGGGTCCGGATTTCCTTGAGGACCTTCTTCAGGCGCTCCTCGAAGTCACCGCGGTAGCGCGAGCCGGCGACCAGGGCGCCGAGGTCGAGGGTGTAGATCTGCTTGTCCTTGAGCGTCTCGGGGACGTCGCCACGCACGATGTCCTGGGCCAGCCCCTCGACGATGGTCGTCTTGCCGACGCCGGGCTCGCCGATGAGGACCGGGTTGTTCTTCGTGCGTCGCGACAAGATCTGCATGACGCGCTCGATCTCCTGCTCGCGCCCGATCACCGGGTCTAGCTTGCCCTCGCGGGCGGCCTGGGTCAGGTTGCGGCCGAACTGGTCGAGCACCAGCGAGCTGGAGGGGGCAGCCTCAGGCGCCGTACCGGCCGTCTGCTGCTCCTTGCCCTGGTAGCCCGACAGCAGCTGGATGACCTGCTGGCGCACCCGGTTGAGGTCGGCGCCGAGCTTGTGCAGCACCTGGGCGGCGACGCCCTCGCCCTCGCGGATCAGGCCGAGCAGGATGTGCTCGGTGCCGATGTAGTTGTGGCCGAGCTGCAGCGCCTCGCGCAGGGACAGCTCCAGCACCTTCTTCGCCCGCGGAGTGAAGGGGATGTGACCGGACGGGGCCTGCTGGCCCTGACCGATGATCTCCTCGACCTGCTGGCGGACGCCCTCGAGCGAGATGCCCAGGGACTCCAGTGCCTTGGCAGCGACGCCCTCACCCTCGTGGATCAGACCCAGGAGGATGTGCTCGGTGCCGATGTAGTTGTGGTTGAGCATCCGGGCCTCTTCTTGGGCCAGGACGACCACCCGGCGGGCTCGGTCGGTGAACCGTTCGAACATCTGCTCATTCTCCTTCGACCGGCTGGTCCGGCACTGCCCTTCCCTGTTGATGGGAAGGAGCACCCGACATCCGTCGGCGCTGGGGGCACCGGTCTTTCCACTGTAGTCGCGGACCACGCCGTCCCGTCGTCCTGCGACGGGGCCGGTGGGTGGCTGCCCGTTCCAACCGATCCTGAGGGACCGGTGTTTCCGCTGCGGTTACGCCGTCAGCGGACGGGCCGACGGCCCGGAAGACCGGGCCCGATGGATACAACGACCGGTCCGCGCCATCTCATCCCTGCAGGTGGGGCCGGACGACGACGGCCCGGCTCCCTTGCGGGGAGCCGGGCCGGTAGGCGCGCTGACACGCGCGGACGTCACCAGGACATCACGAGTGCGACCCCGGTCAGAACGGCATCGGAGATGCCGCGCCGTCACACCGGTCGCGTCAGGACGTCAGATCAGTGCGCTGCCTCGTAGGCCTCGACGACGCTGGCCGGGATGCGGCCGCGGTCGCTGACGGCGTGACCGTTCTTGCGGGCCCAGTCGCGAATGGCGCCGGCCTGCTCGCGGTCCATGCGGCCACCGGTCGCGCGGGAGCGCCCACCACCGGAGGCGCGGTTGCCACGGCCCACCTTGCGGGCGGCCGAGACGTAACGGGAGAAGGCGTCACGCATCTCCTTGGCGTTCTTCTCTGCCAGGTCGATCTCGTACGAGGTCCCGTCAAGGGAAAAGCTCACCGTCTCGTCAGCCGAGAGGTTCTCGTCGAGGTCGTCGCTCAGGATGACCTGAACCTTGCGCGCCATTAAGGTTCCTCACTTGTCGCAGCGGCCCGAGAGCCGAACGGAATTGACGCCCGGTAAGGGCGACCACGCCATTACATCACAGTGGCGCACCATTTCGTCAGTCCTCTGCCCACACCGCTCCTTTGTAGTGAAACGGGTCAGCGTGGTTCCTATGACGAAATGGGCCTGACCAGCGGGAACAGGATGGTCTCCCGGATTCCGAGACCGGTGAGCGTCATCATCAGCCGGTCCATGCCCATCCCCATCCCGCCGGTCGGGGGCATCCCGTATTCGAGTGCCTCGAGGAAGTCCTCGTCCAGCGCCATCGCCTCGGGGTCGCCGGCAGCCGCGAGTGCAGCTTGCGCGCTGAACCGCTCACGCTGCGCGACCGGGTCGACGAGCTCGGAGTAGGCCGTGGCGCGCTCGATCCCGCCGATGTAGAGGTCCCATTTCTCGGCCAGGCCCGGCTCGGAACGGTGCGCGCGGGTGAGCGGTGAGGTGTCGAGCGGGTAGTCGACGATGAACGTCGGCGCCTGGAGCGTGTGCTGGACCAGCGCCTCGAACAGTTCCTCGACCACCTTGCCCGGTATCCAGGCCGGATCCACGCCGACGCCGTGGCGCTCGGCGATCGCGCGCAGCGTCTCGACCGGCGTGGCGGGCGTGACCTCCTCGCCGACCGCGTCCGACACCGCGGTGTACAGCGGGACCTGCGGCCACACACCTCCCAGGTCGACCTCGGTGCCGTCGTGGTGCCGCGCGACATGGTCGCCGTACAGCGCCTGACAGCACTCCTGGATCAGCTCACGGGTGAGCGTGGCCATCACCTGGTAGTCCGCGTAGGCCTGGTAGGTCTCCAGCATCGCGAATTCCGGGGAGTGGGAGCTGTCGGCACCCTCGTTGCGGAAGTTGCGGTTGATCTCGAACACCCGGTCCAGCCCACCGACGATGCACCGCTTCAGGAACAGTTCGGGCGCGATACGCAGGTAGAGGTCCAGGTCGAAGGCGTTCATGTGCGTGCGGAACGGCCGCGCGGCGGCGCCGCCGTGAACCGTCTGCAACATCGGCGTCTCGACCTCGAGAAAGCCGCGGGAATTGAGGCCGTCACGCAGTGTGGACATCACCGTCGCCCGTTGGCGGACGGTGCGCCGCGCCTCGTCCCGCACGATGAGGTCGACGTAACGACGCCGTACCCGCAGTTCTTCGCTCATCGGCTTGTGCGCCACCGGCAGGGGTCGCAGCGCCTTTGCAGCGAGCTGCCAGGAATCGGCGAACACGGAGAGCTCACCGCGGCGCGACGTCCCCACCTCGCCGGTCACCAGCACGTGGTCGCCGAGGTCGATGTCGGACTTCCAGGCGGCCAGCGACTCCTCACCGATGCGGTCGCGGGAGAGCATCACCTGCAGCTCGGCATCGCCCTCGCGCAGGGTGGCGAAGCAGAGCTTCCCGGTGTTGCGGAAGAAGATGACCCGCCCGGTGACGCCGACCTTCTCCCCCGTCATGGTGTCCGGGGGCAGGTCCGGGTGAGCAGCGCGGACCTCGGCCAGGCTGGTCGTCCGCGCGACGGTCACCGGGTAGGGGTCGATGCCGCTCTCGCGCAGGCGGTCAAGCTTGGCCCGGCGGACCCGAAGTTGTTCGGGAAGTTCGTCGTCCGGCGAGCCCGGCGGTTCGTCACTCACGGACGCCGAGCCTACGGGGAGGCCAATCGGCGGCCGGGTGGGGAACGATTACCGCCGTCCTGCCTCCTGCTGGCGTTCGAAGGCCAACCGGAGCCCGTGGACGGTCAGGTCCGGCTCCCGCTCGGTGATCGACCGGCAGCTGTCGACGACCAGCGGGGCGAGGCCGCCGGTGGCCACGACGACCGGTGCGGCACCGAACTGGGCCACGAGCTCGGCCGCGATCCGGGCGACCAGCCCGTCCACCAGACCGGCGAACCCGAGAACCAGCCCGGACTGGAGCGCGGCGACGGTGTTCTTCCCGATCGCATGGGTCGGCACGGTCAGCTCGACCGAGCGCAGCTGGGCCGCACGGGTGGCCAGCGCGTCGAGGCTGACCTCGACCCCAGGGGCGAGCGCCCCGCCGAGGAACTGCCCCTCGGGTCCGACGGCGTCGACGTTGGTGGAGGTGCCGAAGTCGACCACCACGACCGGCCGGCCGCGACCGTCGGGGCGCACGCCGTAGAACTCGTGCGCGGCGAGCGCGGTCACGACTCGGTCCGAGCCGACCTCCCGGGGGTTGTCCACGTGCAGGGGGACGCCGGTCCGGACCCCGGGGCCGATGAGCACCACCGGCACCTCCAGGGAGTCCAGCAGCTCGCGCAGCGCCGGCAGCAGCGCCGGCACGGTGGAACAGGCCGCGACCCCGGTCACCTCGGCGTCACGCAGCAGTCCGCGCCAGAGGAACCGCAGCTCGTCGGCCGTGGCGCGGGGCGCGGTCGTGACCCGCCAGCAGCCGACCCGCTTCTCGCCGTCGAAGATGGCGAGAACGGTGTGACTGTTGCCGATGTCGACGGTGAGCAGCACGGCTCAGCGTTCGACGACGTCGCCGCGCCGCTGGCCCTGCACGCCCGGGGACGGCGCCGCCGGGTCGCCACCCAGCTCGACGATGCGGTTCGCGCCGTCGACGTGGACGACCCGGGGGATGTAGCTCTTCGCCTCGGTCTCGTCCATGACGCCGTAGCTGATCATGATCACCAGGTCGCCAGGGTGCACGAGGTGCGCGGCCGCCCCGTTGATGCCGATGACGCCGCTCCCCCGCTCGCCCGGGATGACGTAGGTCTCCAGGCGGGCGCCGTTGGTGACGTCGACGATGGCGACCTGTTCGCCGGGCAGCAGGTCCGCGGCGTCGAGGAGGTCCTCGTCGATGGTCACCGATCCCACGTAGTGCAGGTCGGCCTGGGTGACCGTGGCGCGGTGGATCTTGGACTTGAGCATCGTGCGCATCATCGGGGGGCTCCCAGGTCTACGGGGACGTTGTCCAGCAGTCGGGTCGTGCCGGCGCGGGCAGCAACCAGCAGGCGGGCGGGGCCGGCGGCGGGAGCCGGTCCGAGATCGGTATCGGTGAGTTCCAGGTAGTCCTGGAACAACGTCGGCTCGGCGGCCAGCACTCGCCGCGCGGCGGCCAGCACCGCGGCGGCGCCGGCCGGCCCTGCGCCGGCCCCGGCGCGCAGCGCGGCCGAGATCGTCGCGGCGGCGGTCCGCTGCTCGGGGGTGAGGTAGCGGTTGCGGCTCGACAGGGCCATGCCGTCGTCCTCCCGGACCGTCGGCACGCCCACCACCTCGACGCCCAGCGCGAGCTCGCGCGCCAGGGCACGGATCAGTGTGAGCTGCTGGTAGTCCTTCTCGCCGAAGAGCGCCAGGTCGGGCCGGACCAGGCCGAACAGCTTGGCGACGACGGTCAGCACACCTCCGAAGTGGCCGGGCCGGACGGCGCCCTCGAGCACCGAGCCCAGCGGGCCGGGATCGACGGTGACCCCGAGCGCGCCGGGCGGGTAGACGTCCTCGACCTCCGGGTGGAAGACCAGGTCGGCGCCCTCCTCGGCGAGCGCGGCGAGGTCCGCGTCCCAGGTGCGCGGGTAGCGGTCGTAGTCCTCGCCGGGCCCGAACTGGGTCGGGTTCACGAAGACCGAGACGACGATGCTCGCGGCCTGCTCGCGCGCGGCCCGGACGAGCGTGCGATGTCCCTCGTGCAGCGCGCCCATGGTGGGCACCAGCGCCACCGGGCCGGGCAGCGCCGCCTGCAACCGACGGAGCTCGGCGACCGACTCGGCGACGGCCGGGCGGTTCACGACGGCGCTCACAGCGAGCCCGCCGGATCGTCGGCCACGCTGGGGGCGGCGGGGTGGGTGGACGACGCGACCTTCAGCAGGTCCAGCAGCGGAGCGCCCTCGTGCCGCTTCAGCCGGCCGGCGGCCAGCGCGCGCTCAGTGGTGCGCTGGGCCATGGCGACGTAGGCGTCGACGGACTCCGGCGCCCGTTCGGTGAGGGTCTCGAGGTGGTCGCGGACGGTGCCGACGTCGCCTCGGCTGACCGGTCCGGTGAGTCCGCGGTCCCCGCGGCGCAGCCCGTTGTCCAGGGCTGCGGCGAGCAGCGGCGCGAGGACGCGGGCGGCCTCGGTCACGCCGGCCGCCCGGAGCAGGTCCGCTGCCTCGGCGACCAGGGTGACCAGGTGATTGGCGCCGGTGACCAGTGCCGCGTGGTAGAGCCGACGGTCGTCCTCAGCGACGAAGAAGGGCTCCCCGCCCATCTCCAGGACCAGCGTCTCGGCGACGGCCCGGTGCGCGGGGTGGCTGGTCACCCCGAAGGGGGCGCCGATGAGCCGGTCGGCGTCCTCGGCCGTTCCGGAGA
>JAOPWM010000314.1 GCA_025965695.1 Blastococcus sp. | reverse complement strand
AGAAGGAGAGGTGCGACACGCAGCGCCAGCCCACGCGCTACCACCACAACACGCCTCACCGCGACGCCGACGCGATCCGCACACCGATCCTGGACATCCACGGCGACAAGGACTACCGGGTGCCGGTCGGGGAGGCGCTGCGGCTCTGGTACGACCTGCAGAAGCGCGGGGTCCCCTCGAAGTTCCTCTACTTCCCCGATGAGAACCATTGGGTTCTCACACCGGGAAATGCCCAGATCTGGTACACGACGGTGCTGGCGTTCCTCGCCGAGCATGTGCTGGGCGAGGAGTGGCAGCGCCCCGAACTGCTCTGAGCCCTGACGGCCGGCGGCCACCTCAGCCGGCCGGCGGCGTGCTGCCCACCTCGGTGAGCAGCGCGCGGAGGTCCGCCGGGGTGACACAGGCCGCCAGCGCGTCGCCCAGCAGCCGCGCCAGGCCGTACCCGGGCTCGCTGTCCAGGGCACGACCGAGCGCGACGTTGGCCATGGCGCCGTCGCCGCGCAGCCAGGCGCTGACCGCGAGCAGGGTGGCCGGTGCGGCGTCCAGCGGGGCCGGGGCCCGCCTCGTGCACTCGGTCCAGAGCTGCTCGGCCGCGGCCGGCTCCGCGCCCAGTGCCAGCCCGAGTGCCCGGTCGCGGACGTCGCCGTCGCGCAGCCCCCAGACGACGCGGGCCACCTCCGTATCGGTCAGGCCGTCGACCGCAGGCGCGCCGGGCCGACACCGCGCGGCCGCATCCGTGACGGCCGACCACGACTCCGCGGCCACCGCCTCCATGCCCGAGTCCAGGACGACCGCCGAGCACTCGACCGCCACCCGGGCGCACGCCGCCGCCATGGCACCGCGGTCCCGTCCCGGGGCCGGGGCGATCCGTGCCAGGAGGTCGTCCCGGTCCTGTTCCACGACCGTCCCGGTCGCGACCGACGCGACCTCGAGTTCGGTCACCTCCGTCGGCAGGGGCGTTCCTCCACCGGGGCCGCAGCACCCGTACACACAGTCGTAGTCCCACCATCGGCCGCCCCGGACCAACAGGGCGTCACCGACCGGCACTCCGAGCCCGGCCAGGGCCCGCACCATCTCCCGGACGAGATCCCGGTGCGGGATGTCCGGCTCCCCCGGCCGCCCCTCGTCGGAGGCCTCCGAGACGACCACGACGACGGCACCGTCCGGCCTGTCGGTGCACAGGCTCCGGGCCAGCACCGCCGCCAGGGACCCCGCGTTCTCGGCCGGCGGGATGTCGGCCCGGACGGTCAGCCCGACGCGGCGGCGGCCGGCTCCGGTGAGACTGAGCAGCACGACCGACTCCCGCGGTCGGAAGCCCAGCAGGTGCGGCAGGGCCGCGGCGATCTCCCCGGCGTCCCTGATCCGCACGCCGATCGGTTCGGGCGGCCATCCGGAGAGGGCGTCGGCGTCCGGCGGGTGCTCTCGATCGCGGCGTGCGTCCATGCGCCGACCCTGTCCGAGCCCGGCATCGCAGAGAGGTGCTGACGGCGATCTGTGGACAGCGGTCCCGGGACGCACCCGGCTGTGGACGACGGCCCGCGAGAGCACCGCCATCCCGAGCCGATCAGTCGAGGACTGACGCCTGCGTGTCGTAGGCCTGCGCGAGGAGGTCGGCGAACGCCGCCGGGTCCTGCGGGGCCGCCGGGGTGGTGCCGTGGCTCGCACCGCCGGCGTCGAGGTTCATCAGGACCAGCAGCCGGTCACCGTCCTCGACCGCCCCGGTCAGCGTCGGGATCGTCACCTGACTGCCGTCGGGCAGGCTCACCGCGGTCGTGTACCGCAGCAGTGCCGCGCCGTCCCCGAGATCGTCGACCGGGAGGGCCTCGAAGGTGACGGTCGCCCGGCCGATCTGCGGCGAGGTGATCTGCAGGCCCTCCGCGCCGGCGGCGGCGACGCCGGTGCCCTTCTGCAGCTGGTCGAGGTGATCGCCACGACGGTGGCCTGCGGGCCGAAGGCGTCGGCAGGCAGCAGATCGGTGGTCAGGACCGCGCGTCCACGGCGGGCGATGGCCGGCATGCAGCTGAACCTAACCGTTCCGCTGGCATCCGGCACGGGAAAAGGCCTGGTCGGACGTGCGCTCAGATCTTGTACTGGACGGCGCTGCGGCGGGCCAGCCACGGGCGCACGTGCTCGGCGATGACCGAGAGGTGGACCGGGTCCTGCGCGTACCGGTAGTAGGCCTCGACGTCGGGGAAGTCGGCGATCAGCACGGTGTCGGCATTGCCGTCGGAGAGTCCGGCGTCCTCGGCGACCACGAGGTAGGTCATCCCGCCGACGTCCTGCCGCAACCGCCGCAGCGCCTCCACGGTCGTCCTCCGCCGCGCCGCGTCGGCGTCCGCGGACCAGGTGAAGACCACGACATGACGAATCATGTGCCGCACCTTGCCAGGCGCCCGGATGGGTGAGCTGCAGGGCATGGTTACCGGCTGGTAGCCGGTACGGGCCCGGTGCTCGTTAGAGTCCGGCGCATGGGACGGTCGCTGCGCATCGCACTGCTGTCCTACCGCAGCAAGCCGCACAGCGGCGGGCAGGGCATCTACGTCCGGGCGCTGTCCCGGGAGCTGACCGAGCTCGGGCACCGGGTGGAGGTCCTCAGCGGCCAGCCCTATCCGGAACTCGACGACGGCGTCCGGATCAGCCGGCTGCCGAGCCTGGATCTCTACCGCGAGCCCGACCCGTTCCGCACGCCGCGTCCATCGGAGTTCCGCGACTGGGTGGACGTCGCCGAGTGGGCCACCATGTGCACCGCGGGGTTCCCCGAGCCGATGACCTTCAGCCTGCGGGCCGCCCGGCAGCTGCTCCCCCGGGCCGCCGAGTTCGACGTCGTCCACGACAACCAGTCCCTGGGCTGGGGGCTGCTGCGGCTGACCAGGGCCGGCATGCCGACCGTGGCCACCGTCCACCACCCGATCGCGATCGACCGCGAACTCGAACTGGCCGCCACCCCGTCGCTGCGCCGGCGGCTGACCCTGCGCCGCTGGTACGCCTTCACCGGCATGCAGGCCCGCGTGGCCGCCCGGTTGGACGCCGTCACCACGGTCTCGGAGAACTCCCGGCGTGACATCGCCACCCACATGGGCCTGTCACCTGACGGGATCGAGGTCATCCCGGTCGGGATCGACCCCGACGAGTTCACCCCGCCGCCGGCCGGACAGCCCCGCGACGCCGATTCGATCCTGGTCATCACCAGCGCCGACGTCGCGCTCAAGGGCCTGGTGCACCTGCTCGAGGCCCTGGCCAAGCTGCGCACCGAACGCCCGGTGCGGCTCACCGTCGTCGGCACCGCCCGGCCCGGCGGCCCGGCGGAGGCGGCGCTGGATCGGCTGGCCCTGCGCGACGCCGTCCGGTTCACCGGACCCGTGCCGGAAGCCGAGCTGATCGACCTGCTGCAGCGCGCCACGGTGGTGGCGATCCCGTCGCTCTACGAGGGGTTCTCGCTGCCGGCCGTGGAGGCCATGGCCTGCGCCACCCCCCTGGTCACCACCGACGCCGGCGCGCTACCGGAGGTGGTGGGCACCAAGGCGGGCCTTCGGGTCCGCGCCGGCGACGTCGGCGAGCTGACCGCCGCGCTGAACCTGGTGCTGGACTCCCCGTCCCTGGCCGGGCAGCTGGGCCGCGCCGGGCGCCGGCGGGTGCTGGACTCCTTCACGTGGCGGGCGACGGCCCAGCGCACCGCCGACTGGTACGCCGAGACTCTGGAGCGCAAGGAGAAGCCGTGCTGACCGTCGACTACGACCGCCTCGACGTGCGGCCCGGCATGACCGTGCTCGACCTCGGTTGCGGCGAGGGCCGGCACGCCTTCGAGGCCTACCGTCGAGGCGCGTCGGTGATCGCCGTCGACTGGGGACGGTCCGAGGTCGAGACGACGAAGCGCTGGCTGGGGGCCATCGCCGAGGCCGGCGAGGCGGGCAGGGCAGGCGACGGCACGGCCGCCCGCTACGAGGTGGTCCGCGGCGACCTGCTGGCCCTGCCGGTGCCCGACGCCAGCGCCGACCGGGTGATGGCCTCGGAGGTGCTCGAGCACATCCCGGACGACGTCACCGCGATGGCCGAGATCGCCCGCGTGCTCAAGCCCGGCGGGCGGGTCGCCGTGACGGTGCCGCGCTACGGGCCGGAACGCATCTGCTGGGCACTGTCGGACGCCTACCACGCCAACGAGGGCGGCCACATCCGCATCTACCGGCGCGACGTCGTCCGGACCAGGCTGGCGTCGGTCGGCCTCGTGCCCGGGGGCAGCCACCATGCGCACGCCCTGCATGCGCCGTACTGGTGGCTCAAGTGCGCCGTCGGCGTGGAGCGCGACGCCGCGGTCGTCCGCGCCTACCACCGCATGCTGGTCTGGGACCTCACGAAGCGGCCGTGGCTGACCCGGACGGCCGAGCGCGTGCTCGACCCCGTCTTCGGCAAGAGCCTGGTCGTCTACGCCGACAAGCCGGCGGTCGCGCCGTCCCTCCGGGACGCCGGTGCCGGCGGGGCTGCCCCCTCGGAGTGGGAGCGGACCGCTGCCGCGCGCTGACGCCGGCGGCCCCCTGCCCGAGTTGCCGGGGGTCCTGACCGCGGAACAGGTGCGCGCGACCGTTGCCTCGATCGCCGCCGAGCAGGACGGCGACGGCGCGCTGCCCTGGTTCCGCGATGGACAGCTGGACCCCTGGGACTCCGTCGAGGCGGCCATGGCCCTCGACATCGGCGGCGAGCACGACCGGGCCTGCGCCGCCTACCGCTGGCTGGCCGGCCGGCAGCGCCCGGACGGGTCATGGGCCGCCGAGTACCGCGGGGGCGCGGAGTCCGCGCCCGCCGCCGAGAGCAACCATGCGGGTTACCTCGCCGTCGGCGCCTGGCACAGCTGGCTGCTCACCGGCGACGAGCACCTGGTCACCGAGCTGTGGCCGGCGGTCCGCGCCGGGCTCGACCTGGTCACCCGGATGCAGCTGCCCGGAGGCGCGATCGGCTGGGCGCTGCGCCCCGACGGGACGCCGGACGACACCGCGCTGCTGACCGGCAACGCCAGCCTCTTCCAGGCGCTGCGCTGCGGGATCGCGGTGGCGGCCCTGCGCGGTGAGGCCCAGCCGGACTGGGAGCTCGCGGTCGCCGACCTCGGGACGGCGCTGCGCGACCGGCCGGAAGCCTTCGCCGACCGGTCCCGCTACTCGATGGACTGGTACTACCCGGTGCTCGGCGGCGCGGTGACCGGTTCGGCGGCGCGCGACCGGCTGGCCGCCGACTGGGACCGGTTCGTCGTCCCGGGCCTCGGCGCCCGGTGCGTGGCCGACCGGCCGTGGGTGACCGGAGCGGAGACCTGCGAGCTCGCCCTCTCCCTGGCCGCGGCCGGGCAGCGCGACGCCGCGGTCGAGCAGGTCGCCGCGATGCAGCACCTCCGGCACGACGACGGGTCGTACTGGACGGGCTACGTCTTCGCCGACGACGCCCGGTGGCCGGTCGAGCGCACGACGTGGACCGCCGCCGCAGTGGTGCTCGCCGCGGATGCGATCTCCGGGGCCACGCCGGCATCGGCGCTGTTCACCGACCCGGCCGCGCTGCCGGCGGCCGGCATGCCCGAGGTCGACGACCGCACCGCCGATTGGCTGCCGGGAGGTGCGGGCACCGTCCACCCGTGACCGTTGACCCGTCCGCCACGTCCCCGGACCGCAGCGACGTCACCATCGTCGTCGCCAGCCAGAACCGGCGCGACGAACTGCTCACGACGCTCCCGCGGCACGAGGCACCGGTCGTGCTGGTCGACAACGCCTCGACGGACGGCACGGCGGACGCCGTCCGGACGGCCCACCCCGAGGTCACGGTGATCACCCTCGGGCGGAACGTGGGCGCCCGGGCCCGGACGGTCGGCGTGGCGCGGGCCGGCACACCGTTCGTGGCCTTCGCCGACGACGACTCGTGGTGGGCGCCGGGCGACCTGGCCCGGGCGGTCGCCCTCATGCGGGCACACCCGCGCCTCGCCGTCCTGAACGCTCGGATCCTCGTCGGCCCGGAGGAGCGGCTGGACCCCACCTGCCGGGAGATGGCCGCCAGCCCACTCGGCACCGAACCGGACCTGCCCGGCCCCTCACTGCTCGGCTTCGTCGCCTGCGGCGCCCTGGTGCGCACCGAAGCCTTCGAGGCGGTCGGCGGGTTCGACTCCGTCGTCCGGTTCCCGGGAGAGGAGGAGCGGCTGGCTCTGGACCTCGCGACGGCCGGCTGGGCGATCGCCTATGTCCATGAGGTCACCGTGCACCATCACCCGTCCGTCCGTCGCCACGCGCCCGGGCGGCGGCAGGCGGCGATCTGGCGCAGCCGCGTGCTCACGGCGGTGATGCGGCACCACGTGCCCGAGCTCGCCGCCGTGCTCAGGGATGCCGTCCGCGCCGGCCGCCCGGGGTTGGAAGGGCTGCTGCGCGCCGTCCCCGACCTGCCGGGCGCCCTACGCCGCCGCAGACCGATCCCCCCGCGGCTGCGCGCCGATCTGCACCTCCTCGGCAGGGGCACCGCATGACGGCCACCGGGGACGCGACCCGTACGGGGTCGGTCGGGAACCCCGTCGCCGGTCCCGACCCGCGGGTGGCCGTCGTGGTGATCACCCACCAGCGCCGCGGGGAACTGCTGCTCGCGGTCGCCCGGCTGCTCGACCTGCCCGAGCGCCCCCACGTCGTCGTCGTCGACAACGGCTCCACCGACGGCACCGCCGAGGCCGTCCGCCGGTACTTCCCGCACGTGGAGCTGATCGCGAGCCCGGACAACCTCGGAGCCGTCGGCCGCAACGTCGGCGTCGGGCGGCTGGACACTCCCTACGTCGCCTTCTGCGACGACGACACCTGGTGGGAAGCGGGCTCGCTGCGGACGGCCGCCGACGCGCTGGAGGCCCACCCCCGCCTGGCCGTGGTCACGGCACGGATCGTGGTCGAACCGGCCGGGGTGGAGGACCCGATCGTCCCGGAGCTGCGCGACTCCCCCGTGCGCGGCGCCCCGTGGCTGCCGGGCCCCGCGCTGGGCTCCTTCCTGGCCGGGGCCTCGGTGCTCCGCCGGGAGGCCTTCGTCGAGGTCGGCGGCTTCTCCGAGCGGTTGTGGCTCGGTGGCGAGGAGGAGCTCATGGCCGGTGACCTCGCTGCCGCCGGCTGGGAGCTCTGCTACCTGCCGGCCCTCACGGTCCACCACCAGGCCAGCCGGGCCCGCGATCCGCATCGGCGCCGGCGCGACGGCATCCGCAACACCCTCTGGACGACGTGGCTGCGCCGCCCCCTCCGGCCGGCGCTCCGCCGCACCCTGCACCTGCTGCGTACCGTGCCGCGGGACCGGGTGACCGCCCGCGCACTCCTCGCCGCCGTGCGGGGGATCCCGTGGGTGGTCCGGGAACGCCGCGTGCTCCCCCCACATGCCGAGGCCAGGTTCGCCGCACTCGAGCAGGCACAGCGCCGCTCGACGGCCCGGCGCTACGTCAGCTGACGCGACCGCAGCGTCAGCGCGCGCAGTCGATGCAGGTGCGGGCCGCCGGGCGGGCGGCCAGCCGCTCGGGTGCGATGGGCCGGCCGCAGGTCTGGCAGATCCCGTAGTCCCCTGTCTCCCGGTGGGCCAGCGCCGCCTCGACGTCGGCCAGCCGTCGGCGGGCGTGGTCGAGCAGCGCGACGACCTGCTGCCGTTCGAAGGCGATCGTGGCCCCCTCCGGGTCGTGCTCGTCGTCGGCATTGGACGACTGCGAGGCGGCGACCAGGCCGTCGAACTCCCGCGTCAGCGCCTCGATCTGGGCGAGCGCGGCCTCCCGCTCGGCCAGCAGCGGATCGCTCATCGCAGCCGGCGGAGCAGGCGCAGCGACCCGGTGCCGGGCAGCTCCTCGAAGTCGCCGGAGGCCACCACCCGGGTGTAGACGCCGTAGGGCGCCTGCCCGCCGTCGGCCGGGTCGGGGAACACGTCGTGGATGGCCAGGGTGCCGCCGACGGCCAGTTTGGCGACCCATGCGTCCTGGTCCCGGCGGGCGGACTCCTCGGTGTGGCTGCCGTCGAGGAAGAGCAGCGCCAGCGGCGTCGACCAGAGCGGCGCGAGCACCTCCGAGCGGGTGACGACGGCGACGACGACGTCCTCCGCCCCGGCGTCGGCGACCGTGCGCCGGAACCGCGGCAGGGTGTCGATCCGGCCGACGTGCGGGTCGACCAGCGACGGATCGTGGTACTCCCAGCCGGGCTGGTGCTCCTCCGAGCCGCGGTGGTGGTCGACGGTCACCACCTGACGCCCGGTCTCCCGGGCCGCGGCGGCCAGGTACAGGGCCGACTTGCCCATCCAGCTGCCCACCTCGAGCAACGGCCCGGGGACGGCGACGGCGCGGGCGGCCTCGTACAGCGCGCGGCCCTCGTCGTCGGGCATGAAGCCGGGGGCGGCCTGCGCGGCGGCGAGGAGGTCGGTGTTCATCCGCACAGCCTCGCTCATCGCGCGAACCGGGCCCGCAGCGCGGTCATCCTGCGTTCTGTCGCCACCCCGGCCTCGGTGCTGGCCGCCTTGGCGAAGAACGCCCCGACCGCCGTCGTCAGCGGCACCGCCAGCACCAGGGCGATCGCGCCGACGAGGGTGCGGATGACCTCCTCGGCCACCGCCGAGCTGAACAGCGTGACGAGGAACGGCTGCGAGTAGAGCTCGAAGAGCAGCAGCAGCGGGAGCGCGGCACCGGCGTAGGCGAAGACGATCGTGTAGACGGTGGAGGCGATGTGGTCGCGACCCACCGCCATGCCGCGGGAGAACAACTCACGCCAGGTGAGGTCGGGTGAGACCTCGTTCAGCTGCCAGATCGCCGAGGCCTGCGTGATGGTGACGTCGTTGAGCACACCGAGGCCGGCAACCACCACCCCGGCCAGGACCAGCCCCGAGAAGTTGAGCGTCGGGTCGTAGGTGTGCAGCGTGAACGTCTCCTCGCTGGTGAGGCCAGTCAGCCGGGCCACGGATACGGCGGCCGATCCCATGACGGCAACGAGCGTCAGGCCGAAGAGGGTGCCGACGAGTGCCGTGGTCGTCCGGGTCGAGAAGCCGTGCGCCAGATAGAGGACGACGAACATGATCGCCGCCGATCCGACCAGGCTCACCAGTGTCGGCGACTCCTCCGACAGCAGGCCGGGCAGCACGAACCGGAAGAGGATGAAGAAGGCAAAGCCCAGACCGACCAGCGAGGCCAGCCCGCGCAGCCTGGCCACCAGCCCCACCACGACGGCAAAAGCGATCGCGAGGACGACGATCGGCGTCCCCCGCGCGTAGTCGTAGAACTTGTAGTTGGCCCCACCCTCGGCGCCGGCGTCCCGGGTGAGCACGACCGTGTCGCCCTTCTCGATGCCGGTTACGACCACGTCGGCCGTGAGCTCGATCTGCTGGAAGTCCCCCTTGCCCTCGCCGTCGAGGATCTTCACGACGGCGGTCGTACAGCTCGCCGGAGGGACGGCGGTGTCGCCGGGGCAGGGGACGGTCTCCACGGACACCACCTCCGCCTTCGGGTAGGTGGTGCCCGGCGGCAGGTAGGTCTCGGCCACCTGCTGCGCCCGAGTCGGCTCGCCACTGGGCCAGAGCACGAACAGGCCGACGACGGTGGCCAGCGCGATCGGCACGAGCAGCAGCAGCATGAGCCAGACCGCCCGGCGCTCGAGCCCGCGGGTCTCGGGGCTGAGCGGCGGGGCGTCCGGATCCGGACCGTGGCTGTGGTTGTGGCTGGGCGGCACCCGGACAGGCTAGGAGGCCCCGTCCTCCGGGGTGGGACCGACACCACCGACACCGCCGTCACCCGCGGCGTCCAGGATCGCGAAGCGGCGCCACAGGCCGCTCAGCTGCAGCGGCCGGAGCACACCCTCCGGCGGGTCGAGCAGGGCCACCTCGACACCGCGCGGGGACGCCATGCGCTGGAGCTGGACCAGCACCGCCATCCCGGCGGAGTTCATGAACGACACCCCCCGGAGGTCGAGCACCACCCGGGCGAGCGACTGCTCGTGCAGGAGCAGCTCGGTCATCACGCGGACCAGCGGACGGCGGGCGGCTTCGGTCAGCTCGCCGGTCAGTGTCAGGCGCGCGGTGCCGCCGTCCAGGACGTGGGTGACCGCGGGTTCGTCGGCGGGTGTCTCCGCCGCGTCGTCCGGCGACTGTGCGGGGTTCGTCGTCTCCTCCACGTCCCTGATCTTCCCCCGGTGATGCCCGATCACGCCCGATCCGGACCGCGCCGGTTTCGCCCATTGTCCTGCCTACAGTCGGGGGATGCCGACCCACTGGACCGCCACGGACATCCCCTCCCAGGCCGGACGGACGGTGGTCGTCACCGGCGCGAACAGCGGACTGGGCCTCGTGGCGGCGCGCGAGCTGGCCCGCGCGGGGGCGCACGTGACCCTCGCCGTGCGCGACCCGGCCCGCGGGAAGCAGGCGGCCGCCTCGATCGCGGGGACGGTGACCGTCGCGCGACTGGACCTCGCCGACCTGAAATCGGTGCGCACGTTCGCCGATGCGTGGACCGGCGATCTCGACGTCCTGGTGACCAACGCCGGGATCATGATGGTGCCCGCCCAGATCACGATCGACGGCTTCGAGCAGCAGTTCGGCACCAACCATCTGGGCCACTTCGCGCTGACCAACTTGCTGCTGCCGCATGTCACCGACCGGGTCGTCACTCTGTCGTCCGGCCTGCACCGGTCCGGGTCGATCGACCTCGAGGACCTCAACTGGCAGCGCCGGCCGTACTCGGCGACGGGCGCGTACGCCCAGTCGAAGCTGGCGAACCTGTTGTTCACTCTGGAGCTGCAGCGTCGGCTCACCGCCGCGGGCTCTCCGGTGCGGGCACTGGCTGCGCACCCCGGCTGGGCCGCGACCAACCTGCAGGGCCGCACCGGGAGCTGGGTGGCCGACCGGGCCGCGACGCTCGGCAACCGGCTGTTCGCCCAGTCCGACGAGCGGGGTGCGCTGCCCACCCTCGCCGCTGCCACGCGGGACCTGCCGGGCGGCAGCTACCTCGGGCCCGACGGATTCCAGGAGATGCGCGGCTATCCGACGCTGGTCGGCCGCACCGCCCCGGCCAGCGACCCGGAGCTCGCCCGCCTGCTGTGGGAGGAGTCCGCGCGGCTCACCGGCGTGGACTATCCCGCCGCCGCATCCGCCTGACGCCCGGGAACATCTCCGGCGGACAGGTGTTTACCCCGATGCACGAGCGAGGTAATCTCCAGTCGCCACTAGAGGTTCACCCCTCGGGCAGCGAACTCCACAGGACCACGACAGGAGGTTGCAGAACCATGCTGACCGCCTATGACCCGTTCGCCGGCACGTCCGCCGCCTTCCGCGCCCTGGACCAGCTCACCGGTCGATCGGGAAACCCGACCGCCCGCGCCCTGTCCGGCATGCCGATGGACGCTTACCGGGTCGGCGACAACTTCGTCGCCCACTTCGACCTGCCCGGCGTCGACCCCGGCTCGATCGACGTGTCGGTCGAGGGCAACACGCTCACCGTCAGTGCGGAGCGCTCCGTACCCCAGCTGGAGAACGCCGAGTGGGCGATCGCCGAGCGCCCCTTCGGCAGCTACACCCGCCAACTGATGCTCGGGCGGAGCTTGGACACCGACCGGCTGGAGGCGAGCTATCACGACGGCGTGCTGACGTTGAGCATTCCGGTCGCCGAGAAGGCCCGGTCCCGCAAGATCACGGTCACCCGTGCCGACACACCTGCTTCGGTCGAGAGCCGCACGATCGAGGGCGAGTCCTCCTCCGCCGAGACCCGCGCGGTCGAGAGCTGACCGACGGAAACGCAGGGGCCGGGTCCCGACGGACCCGGCCCCTGCGTTTCTGTCGCACGACAGGAGGCGCGGCGATGAGCACGGACCCGACGAACCGGCTCGACGACCCGGATTTCCCGGCGCTCACGATGAGCCAGGCCGCGGAACTGCTCGGCGTCCAGCCCGCCTTCCTGCGCAGCCTCGACAGCTCAGGAGCACTCGAGCCATACCGCTCCCCGGGCGGCCACCGGCGTTACTCCCACCACCAGCTCACCCTGGCCGCCCGCTTGCGCGGCCTGCTCGACGACGGGCACCCGCTCGCCTCCGCCGAGACGATCGTCGGCCTGCAGGACGAGCTCACGTCCGCCCGCGCCGACGCCGACCGCCTCCGCAGCACCGCGACGCGGTTGCGTTCCGACGTCGACCGGCTCCGGCGGAACACCGTGACGGACAAGAGTCAGAGTCATACACCCTAGGGGGGTATCGTTCCTGGCGAGTCGCGGATCGCGCGGCCCGGCAGGAGGGAACCCGCGTGGAGATCGTCGAGCAGCCGAGCACTCCCGAGCACCAGCACGGCTACATCCACCGCAAGGACGACTACCTCAAGCGACTGCGGCGCATCGAGGGGCAGGCTCGTGGCCTGCAGCGGATGGTCGAGGACGAGAAGTACTGCATCGACATCCTGACCCAGGTTTCGGCCATGACGAAGGCCCTGCAGTCGGTCGCCCTCGGCCTGCTCGAGGAACACATGAGCCACTGTCTGGTCGAGGCCGCGGCCGCCGGCGGCCGGGAGGCCGAGGAGAAGGTGCGCGAGGCCTCCGAGGCCATCGCGCGCCTGGTCCGCTCCTGACACCACTCCCCCACCCCC